>JAVSMU010000001.1:2316460-2668944 GCA_032027045.1 Truepera sp.
ACCCACATGCCGCTCTCGCGCGTGCCGTTGCCGCTCGCCTTCACGCCGCCGAACGGCATGTGCGCCTCGGCGCCGTTGGTGGTGTTGTTGATGCTGGTCATGCCCGCTTCGATGTTGTCCTTGAAGGCGAAGGCGAACTCGCGGTCGTTCGTGTAGATGGCGCTCGAGAGGCCGTAGTCCACGGCGTTGGCGACCTCGATGGCCTCGTCGATGCCGTCGACCTTCACGAGGTTGATGGTGGGCCCGAAGATCTCTTCCTGGAACAGCTTCATGCCCGGCTTCACGCCCTCCCACACGGTGGGCCAGCCGAAGATGCCGGTGTTGGGGTCGCCCACGAAGCCGGCCGGCTTGGAGTCGTCGGTGATGCGCCCCTTGCCGTACAGGAGCGTGGCCCCGTCGGCCTTGCCCCACTCGTACTGCTGCTGCCAGCGCTGGAAGAAGCGCTCGTTGATGAAGGGCCCGTAAAGCACGTCCTCGGTCTTGAGGGGATCTCCGATGCGGATGCCCTCGACGGCGGCGAGGAACCGCTTCTTGAACTCGTCGTAGATGGGAGCGTCGACGATCAGGTTCCCGGCGCTCGTGCAGCGTTGCCCGCCCGTGGCGTAGGCCGAGAAGATGGCGCCCTGAACGGCGTTGTCCAGGTCGGCGTCGCGCATGATCACCAGTGGGTTCTTGCCACCCAGCTCGAGGGTGGGGCGTTGGAGGTTACGGCCGGCGACCTCGCCCACGTAGCGCCCGACGGCGCTGGAACCGGTGAAGGCCAGCTTGTCGACCAAGCCGTCGTCCATCAGCTCGATCATGTACTGCCCGGCCGCGTCCTTGCCGCCGCCGAAAACCACGTTGAACACGCCCGCGGGAAGGCCCGCGCCCTGCACGATCTTGGCCAGGGCGTAAGCGCAGGCCGGCACGTCCTCGGACGGCTTCCAGACGATGGTGTTGCCCGTGACCAGGGCCGGGATGATCTTCCAGCTCGGCACCGCGATCGGGAAGTTGCCGGCGGTGACGATGCCCACGACGCCCAGCGGGCGCCGGTAGGTGGTGAGGTCCTTGTTGGGCATCTCGCTCGGAACGGTCTGACCGTACAGGCGCCGGCCCTCGCTCTGGAAGAAGGAGCACGTGTCTATGGCCTCCTGGACGTCGCCGCGGGCCTCCTTGAGCGTCTTGCCCATCTCGCGCGTGATGAGGTGAGAAAGCGACTCCTTCTCGCGCTCTATAGCCTGGCCGATGAGGCCGATGATCTGGCCGCGGATGGGGGCGGGCGTCTTGGCCCACGACTTCGCGGCGGCCTTGGCGGCCCGGGCCGCCTCCTGCACCTGCTCCTTGGTGGCCTCGTAGAAGCTGCCGAGGAGGTCACTCGTGTTGCTGGAGTTGCGGCTCTCGAAGGTGCGCGTGCCCGTTACCTCGCGCCCTCCGTACAAGTGTGGGTAGGTCTTCTTGCTGCTCATGAGGTCATTACAACACGGGGCCCGCGGCTTCCGGCTTGCGCCCCATACCCCACTAAGGTGCCCGGCGCTAACGGCCCTCTTTCCGCAAGAACCAGACGTGCTCACTGGGCCAGGACGCGGCCCACTCGCCCGAGACAAAGAACCGCGTCTCGCTCACACCATGCGCGGGCCGCGGCTCCTTGAAGCCCTCGACGACGAAACCCGTGCTCAGGAAAAGCTCGATCCAGGCCTCGAACGTGAGGTTGAACTCGATCCCGCCGGGGTCCTGAGCCGCGTCCGACCAGTCGAAGCAGTGGGCCCCGAAGTACGGCCGCTGCAGCTCGCGCACCAGTGCGCTTCCATCGAGCGGCGTGAAGGCCGGCACGAACGGATGGTTGCCGAGGAACCGCAGCAGTCCCCCGGGCTTGAGGATGCGGTGCGCCTCGGGAAGCCAGACGTACGGGTCGCACCAGATGGCGGCGCCGTACTCGCTGATCGCGAAGTCGAAGGCCGCGTCGGGGAAAGGCGTCGCCTCGGCGCTCCCCAGCACGAACTCGGTCTCGGCGCCGTGGGCCGCCGCCAGCCTGCGGGCGGTCGCGAGTTGCTCCTCGGAGATGTCGATGCCCGTCACGGAGGCCCCGAGGCGCGCCATCCAGCCGGACACGTAACCGGTGCCGCAGCCTAGTTCCACGGCGCGCACGCCACCCATGTCGGCCGGCAACAGGCCAAGGTCGCTGTTGGCAACCGACCAGATGCCCCAGTAAGGCTCGGGGGCGCTCCAGGCGCGCTCGCCCGCCGCCACCCAGTCGGGGGCCCGGTCGTTCCAGTAGGCGCGGTTCGCCATCACGTGGCCGCCGGTAAGTTCGTCGGTATCGGCAGAGGTCATGCCCGATTATGCCCTCGAGGAGGTCCGGGGTGTGCGCGCTCACTAGGCCCGGGTGCGCGAGCGACACTCGCGAGGCGGGGGGTTCGCGCGGCCGCGCACGTCGCACCAACGAGGCCGAAAGCCCGAGGCCGGCCCGGACGCGGTATGCTCCTCGCGACCTTTTAACCGGTCCAGCGAGGCCGGAAAGGAGAACTGCATGCCCAACGAACAGTCCCTACCGCCCAACCTGAGCATGAAGGCGACCCTCATGGGGGCCGCCGATCTCGAGCGCGCTCTGAAGCGCGTGGCGCACGAGATCATGGAGCGCAACAAGGGCGCCGAGCGCCTGGCGTTGGTGGGTATTCACACGCGCGGAGTGCCCATCGCCGAGCGCTTGGCCACCTACATCGAGGAGTTCGAGGGGACCCGGCCGCCCATCGGCAAGCTCGACATCACGCTCTACCGCGACGACCTGACCGAGATCGCGCTGCAGCCGGTCGTCAAGAAGACCGAGGTCGACTTCGACGTTCACGGCATGCGCATCGTGCTGTGCGACGACGTGTTGTTCACCGGCCGCACTGCGCGCGCCGCGCTGGACGCGCTCGTCGACATGGGCCGGCCGGCCGCCATCCAGTACGCGGTGGTGATCGACCGCGGCCACCGCGAGTTGCCGATCCGCGCCGACTACGTGGGCAAGAACGTGCCCACCTCGTCCTCGGAAGTCGTGCTGGTGAAGCTGGTCGAGATCGACGGCAAAGACGCGGTCGAGCTCTGGGAGCGCGTCTGATGGCGGCCGTTGCCGCCCCTGCCGACCAGGCCACCCCCCGCCCCAAGCACCTTCTCGACTTCGCCGACTGGTCGGCGCTTCACATCATGGGCCTGTTGAACACGGCGGACGTCATGGCGCAGGTCCTCACCCGCACCATCAAGAAGGTCCCGGCGCTGCAGGGCTTCACGGTCGCCACGCTCTTCTTCGAGGACAGCACCCGCACGCGCCTCAGCTTCGAGCGCGCCGCGCGGGCCCAGAGCGCCGACCTGATCGGGTTCGCGGCGGGGGGCTCGTCGCTGAAGAAGGGCGAGAGCCTGCACGACACGCTGCGCACCGTCGACCGCCTGCTCGTCGACCTCTACGTCGTCAGGCACCCGGTCAGCGGCGTGCCTTACCAACTGGCGCGCTGGACGGACGCCGCCATCGTCAACGCCGGCGACGGTCGGCGCGCCCACCCCACGCAGGCGCTGCTCGACGCGTACACGTTTCGGGCACACTTCGGTGTTGCCGAGGGCGGTCTTCCCTTCGCCGGCAAGCGCCTCACCATCGTCGGCGACATCGATCACTCGCGCGTGGCGCGCTCCAACATCGAGCTCTTCACCAAGCTCGGGGGCGAGGTCACCCTGTGCGGACCCTCCACCCTGGTCCCGAACGAGTTCGCCGACCTTCCGGGCGTTCGCCTCGCCTCGCGGCTCGAGGAGGCGGTCGAGGAGGCCCACGCCGTCATGGCGCTGCGGCTCCAGCAGGAGCGCATGACCGCTGGCCTGCTCCCGTCGCGCAGCGAGTACGTCGCCCGCTACCAGATCACGGAGAAGACGATGCAACACGCCCACCCCGACGCCATCCTCATGCACCCGGGCCCCATCGTCCGCGACCTAGAGGTCGCCAGCGACCTGGCTGACGGCCCCCGCAGCGTCATCGAGGAGCAGGTCGCCAACGGCGTGCCGGTGCGCATGGCGGTCCTCTACTCGCTGCTGGTGGGCCGCCAGTGAGCGCCGGCAACGGCCCGCGCACGGCGATCCGCAGCGCCCGGCTGGCTGAAAAAGGCGGGCTCTCCGCGGCCGTCGACATCTACGTGCGCGGCGAGAGGGTCGAGGGCTTCGACCTTGGCGGGCCCGTGGATCACGAGTTCGATGCCGCGGGCCAGCTCGTCACCCCGGCGTTCGTCGACCTGCACGCCCACCTGCGCGACCCGGGCCAGGAAGTCAAGGAGGACCTCACGACCGGCCTGGCGGCGGCAGCGGCAGGCGGCTTCGGCACGGTCGTCAGCATGGCCAACACGACCCCCGTGGTGGACGATCCGGGGCTCGTGGCCGACCTCGTGCGCCGCTCGGAACAAGTCGGCCAGGCGCGGCTTCGCCCGGCCGCCACCATCAGCGTGGGCCTGCGCGGCGAGCAGCTCACGGACTTCGCAGCGCTGCAGGCGGCCGGCGCCGTCATGCTCACCGACGACGGCGTCCCGCTCGCCGACGGCCACCTCATGCGCCGCGCCTGCGAGTACGCCGCCGAGCTGGGCCTCGTCATCCAGACCCACTCGGAGGAGCCAGGCCTGCGCAACGACGGCGTCATGAACGAGGGCCACGTGAGCCGCGCCCTGGGCCTGCCCGGCAACCCCACCTCGGCGGAGGCCATCATGGTCTTCCGTGACGGCGAGATAGCCCGCATGACGGGGGCTCGCGTGCACATAGCCCACGTCAGCAGCGAGCGCGCGCTGCGGGTCGCCGAGTGGCTCAAGGGCAGCGGGGCGCCCATCACGGTGGAGGTCACGCCCCAGCACCTGACCCTGACGGACGAGGCGCTGCGCGGCTTCGACCCGCTGTTCAAGGTGGCCCCACCGCTGCGCACGGCCGCCGACGTGGCCTACCTCAGAGACGCGCTGAGGCGCGGCGCCATTGACAGCATCGGCACCGATCACGCCCCGCATACCAGGGCCGAGAAGGAGCGCGACCTGCTCGAGGCGCCCTTCGGGATAGCCAACCTGGAGGTCGCCTTCGCGCTGCTCTACACGGAGCTGGTCGCCACGGGCGAACTCCCCCTCTCGCAACTGCTGCACCTACTGCAGGCCGGACCGGCCGCGGTGATGGGCTGGTCCGCACCAAGCCTGGCGCCCGGCGCAGCCGCCGACCTGACCGTGCTGGACCTGGAGAGCGAACGCGCGGTGCGCGGCGACACCTTCAGGAGCAAGGCCAAGCACGGACCGTGGGAGGGCCGCGTTCTCAAGGGGTGGCCCCGCATGACGATGGTGAGGGGCCGCGTCTGCTTCGAGCGGGAGCCGTAACCCAGAGCCTGGGTCAACGCTGGAGCCCTGGGAAAGAGCCTGGTTTTCGAGCCGGCGCCATAGGCCCAAACCCAGTCGGGCTGGGCAAGTGATGGGGATTTCTCCCCCCTACTGTCGGTAATGCCTACAATGTGACCATGACGGCAGCCGCGGACGCCCACCACCGCGCCCCAAACCACCCCCTGGGGCCCGGCGGCATTGCAGACTCGCGTACCGCGCTGCATGACGGCGCCCTTCCCCCCACCCCACCGGAGGCGCCCACCGGTCTTACCGCGGCTCCCGTCATTCTCGATTTCGTTACGCCGCCGGAGGAACACCGGCAGGGAGAAGGGTCGTTCGCGGGTGTCTGGCGGCTTCCGGTAAGGGCCTACTCGCGCGGCGACAGGCTGTACGAAGCCGAGGCCACGGCGGAGGCCACCTACATCGTCGAGGCCGGGCTCGTCGCGCTGGAACTGAACGCACCCAGGCCCCGCATCGTCGCGCTGGCCGGCCCCGGAGACGTGGTCGGGGCCCTCGCGCCGGGCCATGGCGTCTACCTCGACAACGCCACGGCGCTCAGCGGCGAGGTTGCCGTCCGAGTGCTGGACGAGCGGGCTCAGGCTGAACTCTCGGCGTCCGAACTCTCCGCCCTGCTGCTGGGTGCCGCCGCCGCGAGGGTGGCCACGCTCACGCACGCGCTGGAGGACGGCGAGGAGCCGGTGCCGGCGCGCGTCGCCCGTGCGCTGCTCCGGCTCGGAACGCGCTTCGGTCAGACCATGGCAGACGGCACCGTGCGCCTCACGCTCCCCCTCACGCACGACACCCTGGCCGCCATGGTCGGCGCCGCGCGCGAGACCACCACCGCAGTCGTCTCGCAGCTACGCGAAGCGCACCTGGTAGACGGCACCCGCGGCAGCTACCGTATAAGGCCCGCCCAGCTGGCCGAGTTCGCTTTGGAAGCCGCGTTGGCGGCGGGGCGCTGACCGGGCTTAACGGCCTTCAAGCTCACAAGGTGCGCAACAGGGCCGGCAGGTCCTCACCCAGTTGCACCACCGCATCCTGACCGTAGATGTAGCGCAAGAAGCCCTGGCGGTCCACCACCGCCACCACGTCCGTGTGCGCCACGCTCGAACCGGCACCCGAGTAGCCCACGAAGAAAGCGCGCGCGGCCGCGGCCACCTGCGAGTTCGAGCCGCTGAGACCGACGAAGGCGGGGTTGTAACGCCCGAGGTACTCGGCCAACACCGCAGGCGTGTCGAAACCGGGGTCGACCGTCACCATCACGACGTCGAGGTCAGGCGGTGCGCCGGCCAGCTCGTACGCCCGTGCCAGGCGGGCCATCGTCAACGGGCACACGTCGGGGCAGCGCGTATAACCGAAGAAGACCAGCGTCACGGAGCCGCGGAAGTCCGCTGCCAGATCCACGGGCCTACCCGCAGTGTCCACCAGGTCGTAGCCCGAGACCTTCACCGGGTTCTTCAGTTCCGTGCCCGCCACCGCCGTCCGCGAGCTCAGGCGTGCTCCGAGCCAGAAAGCGGCGGAGCCCAACACTACCAGGGCCGCCAAACCCCAAACGAACTTCACGGCACCCTTCATGGGGCCAACTATACGAGGCTCAGCGCTTGGATTCGTGCTGCAGCATCTCGAAGAACGCCTCGACCACTCTCGGGTCGAAGTGCGAGCCGCTGCCCTCGCGGATGTACTGCTCCGCGCGCTCGCTCGGCCAGGCATCGCGGTACGGCCGGTCCGACATCAGCGCGTCATACACGTCCACGACGGCGAATATCCGCGCCGATAACGGGATCTGCTCGCCGCTGAGTTGACGCGGGTAACCGGTGCCGTCCCACTTCTCGTGATGGCAGTAGGGGATGTCGAGCGCGGGCCGCAAGAACTCGATGGGCGAGAGCAGCTCGTAGGCGAACACCGGGTGCTTGCGCATGAACTCGAACTCCTCGGAGGTCAGAGGGCCGCGCTTCAGCAGGATCTGATCCGGTATGCCCATCTTGCCGATGTCGTGGAGCAGCGCGCCGCGCTGGACGTGCACCAACTCTTCGGAGCCCACCCCCAACCGGCGTGCCAGCCTCACCGTCATGTCGGTCACGCGCTTGCTGTGGCCCGCCGTCTCCTCGTCCTTGAGGTCCAGCGCGTTTGCCCAGCCCTCGATGGTGCGGTCATAAGCGCGTTGCAACTCCTGGTTGCTGCGCTCAAGCGAGCGCACGAGTTGCGAGTTCTCCACCGCGATGGCGCCCTGGTCGGCGTACGTCTCCAAGAACTCCAGCCACTCCTCCGTCGGGTCCATCGGCCGCCTCGAGTAAAGCTCGATGACGCCCTGGAGCTGGCCCTTGGCCACCATCGGCACGGCCATGTACGACGCGTACTCCTGCTGCTGCTCGGGCTCGATTGCCGCCCCCCACAGCTCACCGTTGCGCAGTTCCGGGATGTACAAGGAGCGTTGGTCCTCGGCAGCGCGGCCGGCCGCGCCCTTGCCGAGGTCCACGCGGGCCCTCGCGCGCAGCTCGCTGCTGAAGCCCAGGCCCATCGCCGGCCGCAGGGCGTGGAGCTGCGGCTCGTACAGGAGGACCGCCACGGCGTCTATGTCCAGATCCTGCATGACCTGACCCATGAAGATGTCGAAGATCAACTTCACGTCCACGCTGTTGTTGATGGCCATGTCGATGCGCCTCAGAGACTGTAGGTGCGCCAGGCGCCTTCTCAGTTCCTCGTTCAATGCCCGCGTCTTCTCGACCACCGGCGCCCGGTCACCAACCAGCCGGTAAGTGAGGACGTACGCCCCCACGTGCGGGTCGTGGAGCAGGTTGGAGACGGAACCCTCGATCCAGTGGTATTCACCGGCGGCGTCGCGCACGCGAAGTCGCACCGCTTCGGTGGCCCCGGCGCGAGCCTCCACCATGTCGAAGGCGTCCGAGAGCGCGCCGGCATCGTCGGGGTGGACGATGTCGAGAAGAGGCGTACCGAGCAGGTCGGCCGCCGCGTAACCCAGGCGGTTCGGTTGGCGGTCCGCCAAACGGACCATGCGCCGGCGCCGGTTCAGCAACACGAGCCCCTCGTTGCTGCGCTCGAAGATCGCCCGGTAGTAAGCCTCGCTGGCACGAAGCCGACGAGCCTCGCGCAGGCGTTCAGTGGCGTCCCTGGCCTGCACGAGCAGGCCGCGGACGTCCGGGTCGTCGGACAGGTCTGTGACCGTCAACTCGAACCAGCGCCAACCGCCCGGCATGCGCACCCGAACGGCCAGGTTCACGTTCCGCAGCGGGCCGCTACCGGCCTGATAGCGGGGCGCGAGTGCAGACTGAGCGGCCGCCCTGTCGCGCGGGTGAACGAGCCGCCACAGGTCGAGTTCGCGGTGTTCGCCGGCCACCAAGCCCAACGCGGCCGCCATGGGTGACGCGTAGTCGATACGGCCATGGGAATCGACGACGAAGTAGACGTCGGGAGACCTCTCGAGGATCGCCCGGTAGCGCCGCTCCGTGCGGGGCAGGCGGGCCTCGGCCGGCCGTGCGCTGAGGGCGCGGCAAATGAGAACCGTGCGGCCGTCGTCCACCCTGAACGCGCTGACGGAGGCTGGTACTAGCCCGCCCTGTGGCCTCACGAGCTCGACCTCCAGCTCCAGTGGGCCGAGCCTGTCGGGCGCCACCACCAGCGCCAGGAGCGGCGCCGACACGGGAAGGAGGTTGACGAGCGGGATCCCGAGCAGCGCGCCGGGCCGCACCTGCATGAGAACCTCGGCGGCCTCGTTGACGGCCACCACCTGGTCACTGGCGTCGAGGACGATGACGCCGTCCTTCACCCGCTCGAACACCTCGGCCAGAAGCAGCGAACCTAGCTCCCTATGCGGCTGGTCATCGTCCCGACCCTCCGCGCCCATGGCGCCTCCCGCGCCACTGAGCTTGGTGGGTTCGTTGAGGATGGGGGAAGAACGGTTACGACCCACTGCTCGCGTCGCCTCCTGGACGCCGGGGGCACCCTAGTCCACCGGCGCCCGCAACCCCATAAGGATATGGGCTGCGGTCGATCCGCGGCTGATGAAGATGCCACTCTGCGTGTATATGCGTGTCAGTCGCCGCTTACACCCGTCGAGCCGCTGCCGGACCCCGCCCCTTGTTGCGGGGGTGGGGCGTGGTGGTCGAAGAAGGCCTGGATCCCGTCCAGCCTGGCGGCCACTATCTGGGCCACGTCGAGCACCTGGGGCGCGTTCTTCTCGTCGGCGCCGTCGCTCGACGACAGCATCACCTTGCAGAAGGGGCAGCCCGTGGCGATTACCTGGGCGCCGGTGGCGGCGGCCTCGTCGAAACGAACGTTCGAAACGCGCTCGTCGCCCTCTTCCTCTTCCTTCCAGAACTGTGCCCCGCCGGCACCGCAGCAGAACGAGTTGTTGCGGTTGCGCGGCATCTCCAGTAGCGTGTTGCCGCCACTGGCCAGCACGTTACGAGGCGCGTCGTACACGCCGTTGTGTCGTCCCAGGTAGCAGGGGTCGTGGAAGGTGATCGATCCGTCCAGCTTGAAGGCCGGGATACGCTGCTCGGCCATGAGCTGCTCGATCAGTTGCGTGTGGTGCACCACGCTGTAATCGCCACCCAACTGCGGGTAGTCGTTCAGGAGCGCGTTGTAGCAGTGCGGGCAGGTGGTCAACACCAGCTTGCGCTTGCTCTCGTCGAGCTTCTCGTCTATGAGGACCGAGTTCAGGGTCTCCACGTTCTCGGTGGCCAACTGGTAGTAGAGGTACTCGTTGCCGGCGCGGCGCGCGGGATCGCCCGTGCACTTCTCGGCCTTGCCCAGCACGGCGTAGTTCACCTTGGCCTGGTCGAGGATCCGCGCCATGGCCCTCGTGGTCTTCTGCGCCGCGGGGTCGTACGCCCCCGCGCAGCCCACCCAGAAGAGCACCTCGAAGTCCGGGTTCTCCTCCACGGTAGGCACGTCAAGGTCGTCGGCCCACTCCATGCGCTTGTCCTGGCCGATGCCCCACGGGTTGCCGCTGCGCTCCATGCCGCGAAAGGCGGTCTGCAACTCGGCGGGGAACTCGCCTTGCATCATCACCAGGTCGCGGCGGATGTCGATGATGTCGATCATCTGCTCGCAGCCCACCGGGCACACCTCGATGCAGGCGCCGCAGGCCGTGCAAGCCCACACGGCCTCGGCCGGGATGGCGAACTCGAGGAGCGGGCGTGGGCTCTGCTCGCCCGCGGCGAACGCGTCCACGTTCGCGTTCAGCTCGTAGCGCTTGTTGATCTCGAGCGCCGCCGGACTGAGGGCCTTGCCCGTCTGGTTCGCAGGGCACACGTTCGCGCAGCGGTTGCACTGGATGCAGGCGTAGGCGTCGAGGATCTGCGGGAAGCGCAGGTCTTCGAGCCTTGCCGCCCCGAACTGCTCGGCCTCCTCGTCCTCCAGGTCGACCGGCTCGAGCACGCCGAGGGGCACCTTCGCCAGCGCCTCGGTGCGGCGCTCGAACGCGAAGTTGACGGGCGCGGCGAAGAGGTGGATGTGCTTGGAACGCGGGAAGTACGGCAGGAACGCGAGGATGATGCCGAGGGCCAGCCACCAGAACACGTGCCAGCCGAAGATCCGCGCGTCACCCGGGCCGATGAGCCCCGCCACGAGGCTCGTGATCGGTTGGAACGCGTCGGCATGTGCGTGCGAGGCGAGGAGGAACGACTCGGCCAGCAGCCGCGACCCAACGTGAAGGAGGATGAAGCCCCCCACGATCAGGCTGTCGCGCTGCACGCCACCCGCAGCCACGTCCTCGTGGAGCTTCACCCGGCGACCGTGTTCGATGGTCTTGGGCTTCACGAGGAAGCGCCTGATCAGGAAGTACACCATCCCCACGAGGATCAAGAAGGTGAGGATGTCGGCCACCAGCCGGTACACGTCGCCCACCACGCCGAAGTGGAGGCGAGAGGTGAGGCCGACGGGCAGCAGGCCGTTCAGTGCGTCGACCGCGTTGACGGCGAGGTAGAGGATGAAGCCGTAGAAGATGAACGAGTGGAAGACGCTGGCAACTGGCCGGGCGCGGAACACCGTGGTCTGGCCCGCGGCGCGCATGATGCCGTCGAAGAGGCGCCGCGGCAGTTGGTTGAGGCGGGGAACGGGCCCCGTCTGCCCCCGAGCGATGACCCGCACGACCCGCCTGAACCCCAAGTACGTGAAGTAGAGGGAAACGGCGGCGAGTAGTACGAAGAGGATCTTCTCAGGGATGCTCAGCATTCGGGCGTCCTCCCGCGCCAGCGGGCGGGGCCGCTCGGCGTCGCAGTCTAGGCTCAGTCTATATGCGGCTGCCAGGGGACGGACCCGGAACGGGGTGGGCGCGTACAAGTCACGTCTGACACGGCTTGGAGCGCACGGTGAAAGAACGGTGTACGCGCTTGCGTAGCGTAGTCGCCACATCCGTCGCCGCTTAGGTCTAACATGGCGCTACCACGGAAAGGAGGTGGTCTTATTCAACGCATAGAAATGACCGGTGGAGGTGCCCGCCTAGGGTAGCCCAGAGCCGCCTCCTGGATGAGTCGGAACGTGAGGTTCCCCGAATTCCAGGCTGGCACCGACTCGCCCCCGACCTTCGGGCCGGGGGCGAGTTCTGTTTCGAGCCGGAAGCGGCCGGCGCATCCGGGCAGTGAGCAACCGGCGGACCCGGGTACGAAGCAGCCGGCGAAGTCCCCTCAGCGCCTACCGACGAACCTCCAGGCCGCCGGCAGGAGCGCCGTAGCCAAGCCCAGCTTGACGACGTCGCCCAGCAGGAACGGCAGGACCCCCACCTGCACCGCGCTCAGCCACGACCCACCGACGGCGGCGTGCAACCACACCAGGCCGAAGGCGTAGATGACGACGCTCGCGATGAGCATGCCGGCTGCCGCCCCCAACAGCGAGCGGTCCCAGCCGCGCTCGGCCAGGGCGCCGAGGAGCGCCGCGGCCGCCACGAAGCCGAGCAGGTAACCGCCGGTCGGCCCCAACACGTAGGCCACGCCCGCATGGCCACCCGTGAAGAGCGGCAACCCGACGGCGCCCAACACCAGGTACGCGCCGGTAGTCATGGCGCCCAGCCGCGCGCCGTAAGCGGCGCCCAGCAGGAGCACGCCCAGGGTCTGTCCCGTGAAGGGCACCGGGCCGAGCTGCAAGCGCACCTGCGCCAGCAACGCCAGCAGCGCCACGCCGGTCGCGACGAGGGTCACGGTGCGGAGCCCGCCCCGGGTGTTGGAGGCCGGGGTGGAGAGCAGGGTACTTACTAGCGTGGAGTGGCGGTTGGAGCTTGTCATGTTCTTGGCCTCCTCGGGCGAGACCGCAGGATACCAGCGCATATACTCGCCAGGTGCCAAACGATCCCTCCACCCCGAGGTCGTCCGACTGGGTGATCTCCGTCCACACCGCCTTCCCCAACATGGCCAACCCCCTCGGGACGCTCTTCGGGGGTCACGTCCTCGAGCTGATGGACATGGGAGCCGCCGTCGCTTCGCAACGCTTCTGCCGCAACGCCGTGGTGACGGCGTCCACCGAACCGATCGATTTCCGCAACCCCATCCACGTGGGCGAGATCATCGAGCTGAAGTGCCGCGTGGCCTGGACGGGCCGCACGAGCATGATCGTGCGCTGCGAGGTGCACGGCGAGAACCCCCTCACGGGCGAGCGTCGGCTCTGCACCATCGGGCACCTGAACTTCGTCGCCATCGGCGACGACGGCAGGCCCACCCCCGTACCGCAGTTGAAGGTGGAGACGGAGATGGAGCACCGGCACTGGGAGACGGGCCAGCGCGTGCGAGACGACCTGGAACGCCGCCGCTCGCGCAAGGCCTACGAACCCACCTGAGCCAGCCGTACCCGGCCTTCTCGGGGCGGAACGCACCGAAATGACGTGGGCCGCAACGCACTGATACCGATATGGGGTGCAGCCCACTGACGCCCCTGCGCGCGCGCCCTTAGCATTGGCTCAACACACGGGTCGACTATCAGTCCCGAGTTCACAGCAGTTAGAGGAGAACCAATGCGCACCGTCTCGTTCTCTCTGGCCGTACTTGTAGCGGTCATGTCACTCGCGCTGGCGCCTCGAGCCGCCGCCGAGAGCCACGTCGAGCTCATCCTCGACGCCTCCGGCTCCATGTTCAACAAGCTGGACGACGGCCGCTACCGGATAGTGGCAGCCAAGGACGTTCTCACCCAGCTGATCGCGGCGTTGCCGGAGACCGAGGGCCTCAACGTGGGCCTGCGAGTCTACGGCTCGGAACTCCGCGGGTCAGACCCGGGGTCGTGCGAGGACAGTCGGCTCTTCGTGCCGATAGACGGCGTGGACCGCCAGTTGCTGCTCGACACCGTGCGGAACACGCAGGCGCGCGGCTCGACTCCCATCGCGTACTCGCTGCAGCGCGCGGCCGAGGACTTGAGTGGCCGCACCGGCACCAAGGTCGTCGTGCTGATAACGGACGGCCTGGAGGCGTGCGGCGGCGACGTTCGCGGGGCGGCCGAGGCCCTCAAGGCGGCGGGCGTGGACCTCCGCATCATCGGCTTCGACCTGGACCCGCGTTCCGCCGCTAGCTTCGACGGCCTGGGCACGTTCGAGAACGCGGCGAGCGCCGCCGAACTCCTCTCGGCCCTCAACCGCGCGGTGGCGGTCGCGGCGACGGTGAAGGAGATCCCGACTTACAAGGTCACGGTGACCCTCACGCGTGGGGGCGAGCCCGTCGCCGAAGGCGCCACCGTGACCTTCGTGCCCGCCTTGGGCGACGCCTCACAGGGAGAGGGCTTCAAGCCGAGCGGTAACGGCGTCTTCGAGGCGCTGCTGCCGGCCGGCAACTACAGCGCGCAGCTGGCCGACGCGTTCGCGGAAGAGCCCGTGCTGGTCACGGGTATCGTGGTCATGCCCGAGGCGCGGAACGAGTTCACGTTCGAGCTCGCGCCAAAGCTGAGCGTCACGCTGACCCCGGAGACGGGCACGCCGAACGCGGGATCGATGCTCAGCGTGAGCTGGGAAGGCGCACCCACCACGGGCGACAGCTACATCGAACTCGGCGTCGAGGGCGAGGACCTCTACCTGGACACCATGCCGGCGCCCGGTGAAGCGGGCACGGTCGAGTTCCGCCTCCCGATGGTGACGGGCCCGCTCGAACTGCGGTTCCTGGTCCCGGGTCCCGACAACTCCTGGCCGGTGGCCGGCCGAACCACTATCGATCTGCAGGAGGTCACGGCCAGCCTCGACGCCCCTGACGAGGCGACGGCGGGTTCCGTGATAGAGGTCGCCTGGACGGGTCCCGACAACAAGGACGACTACATCACCGTGGTCGAGGCCGGCGCCCCGGAAGGAACGTGGATGCAGTTCGCGTACACCTCGGAGGGCAACCCCGTGAGCCTCAGGCTCCCCGAGGAGGCCGGCGACTTCGAGCTTCGCTACCAGGACGGCTACCAGGACACGACCCTGGCCAGCCGCCCGCTGACCCTCACGCCACAGACTGCGAGCTTCGTCGGCCCGGCGACCGCCATGGCCGCCTCCCAGGTGGAGATCGAGGTGACGAGCAGCACCGGCAACCCCGACGACTACTTGACGATCGTGCCGCCGACTGCGGAGGAGGGCGCGTACCTCGGCTTCACGTACGTGTCCGAGCCGGGCGTCTACTCGGTCACGGCCCCCGACGTCCCCGGGGAGTACGAGATTCGCTACCAGACCGGAGGCGAGGACAAGACGCTCGTCAGGCAGAAGATCACCCTCACCGAGGCCCACGCCACCCTCAGCGCGCCGGACGTGGTTGCGCCCGACGAGTTCTTCGACGTGACCTGGACGGGGCCGAACGGCGAGGGCGACTTCATCACCATCGTGCCGGTCGGCACGCCCGAGGGGGACTGGGGTTACAGCCTCAACACGAGCAGTGGCAGCACGCTGGAGCTCGAGGCGCCCGCCGAGCCGGGCGAGTACGAGGTGCGCTACGTCACGGGCATGAACACGTTGACGCTGGCGTCGAGGCCCATCACGGTCCGCTGACCTGGACCGCCGAGCCCAAGAGCCGGTCCCCAAGAACCCGATAGTCGGGGCCCGAGGACCCGCGAGCCCAGGCCCGCGGACTTGGGTATCGGACCCCGAGAGATCGGGAGTCGGATCCCGGGAGGTGGACGCCGACGAGCAACAAGCGTCCCCGACAACAACGCGCGGCCCTGGTATCGTGACGGGGCCGCGCGTTGCCGCCTTGGCGCGAGCGTGCGGCACCTGGAGGGACCCCACATGCCAGACCTCACTGCCCAGACCGACTTCGCGCTTGCCCAACGCTCCATAGACACCATCCGCGCCCTGACCGTAGACGCGACCCAGGCTTCGGGCGACGGCCACCCGGGCATGCCGATGGGCTCGGCGGGCATGGGTTACACGCTCTTCGCGCAGGCCATGCGCTACAACCCGAAGGATCCCAAGTGGCCCAACCGCGACCGCTACGTCCAGTCGGCCGGCCACGGCTCCATGCTCATCTACTCGCTACTGCACCTCACGGGCTACGACCTCCCGATGGAGGAGCTCAAGCGCTACAGGCAGTGGGGCTCGCGCACGCCCGGCCACCCCGAGTACGGTCACACGGCCGGCGTCGAGACGACCACCGGTCCCCTCGGCCAGGGGATCAGCACGGCGGTCGGGATGGCGCTGGCGGAGGCCCACCTGGCGGCGCGGTACAACCGGCCCGGCTTCGAGGTGGTCGACCACTTCACCTACGTCATCGCCTCCGACGGCGACCTCATGGAGGGCATCTCGAGCGAGGCCTCGTCGTTCGCGGGTCATCATGGCCTCGGCAAGCTGATCGTGCTGTACGACGACAACGGCATCTCCATCGACGGCTCCACGGGCATCACGTTCACCGAGGACGTCCCGGCGCGCTACCGCGCTTACGGCTGGCACGTGCAGGAGGTCGACGACGGCAACGACGTGGGGGCGCTCACGCAGGCCATCGCGGCGGCTCGCAACGAGCCCGCGCGCCCCAGCTTCATCGCCGTGCGCACGGTCATCGGCTACGGCTCTCCGCACCTGGCGGGCACCTCCAAGGTCCACGGCTCCGTGTTGGGCGAGGAGGAGGCCGCGGCGACCAAGGAGAACCTGGGCATAGACTGGCCGGCCTTCACCGTCCCGGAGGACGTTCTGACCCACATGCGCGGCGCCGTGGAGCGTGGAGCGCGCGACCAGGCGGAATGGGAGGCCATGTTCGAGCGTTACCGCGCCGCCCACCCCGAGCTGGCGGCCGAGTTCGAGCGCGTCATGGTAGGCGAGTTGCCGGCGGGCTTCGATCGAGACCTGCCCAGCTTCCCCGTGGGTAAGAGCCTGGCGACCCGCAAGGCGTCGCACGACGCCATCAACGTGCTGGCCAAGCGCATGCCGGAGCTCGTCGGCGGCTCGGCGGACCTCGCCGGGTCCAACTACACCGACATAGAGGGTGAGACGGCCATGCGCGCGGGCGATTACGCGGGCCGCATCATCCACTTCGGCATCCGCGAACACTCCATGGCCGCCATAGGCAACGGCCTCATCTTGCATGGGGGGCTAAGGCCGTTCGTGGCCACCTTCCTGATCTTCTCCGACTACCTGCGGCCCGCGCTGCGCCTCTCGGCGCTGATGGGCCAGGGCGTCGTCTACGACTTCACGCACGACAGCATCGGCCTGGGCGGCGACGGCCCCACGCACCAGCCCATCGGCGAGCTGATGGCCCTGCGCATGATGCCCGACCTGGACGTCATCAGGCCGGCCGACGCCAACGAGACCTCGCAAGCCTGGGCCCACGCCATCGCGTCTCGTTCACACCCCACGGCCTTCGCGCTCACGCGCCAGAACGTGCCCAACCTCGACGTTCCCGCCGGGGCGGTGGCGCGTGGCGCCTACGTGTTGGCGGAGGCCGGCGCGGCCGGTGGGCTTGCCGAGGGCGGGGCGGGCGCGACGGCAGGCCAACCCAGCGAGGCGGCGGACCCCGAGCTGCTCCTCATTGGGACGGGTTCGGAGGTTCAGCTATGCCTCGCCGCGCGCGACGTGCTCGAGGCCGAGGGCGTGCGCACGCGCGTGATCAGCATGCCTAGCATGGAGATCTTCGAGCGGCAGGAGCCGGACTACAAGGAAGCCGTCCTGCCCGCGGGGGTCCGCGCCCGCGTGACCGTGGAGGCCGGCGCCACCCTGGGCTGGGAGCGCTACGCCGGCGACCTGGGGGAGATCATCGGCGTCGACCGCTTCGGCGCATCTGCACCCGGCGACGTGGTCATGCGCGAGTACGGCTTCACCGCCGAGCACGTCGTCGAGGCGGCGCGCCGGACGCTGGCCCGCGCGCGGGCCTGACCTTCGCCCGGAGAGAACCAAGGGGAAGCGCGGCGGACGGCGATAGCGCTTCAGGGCCCTGCCGCCGCGCGCCCGGCGCTTCCCCTCCTAGTGCCGCTAACCCGCCACTAATGGGATATGCCTTACACTGCCCTTCGTGCCTCGATTCCCACGTCACTGGGCGCCGCAGCAACGAGCGGCGTCGAGGCTGCCAACGTCGGGCCCTGCCACGGAGCAGCACTAGCGCCAGCGCCCGAGACGAGACCGCAAACCGCACAGCGCACGCCGGTCCCCGCGCTTAGGCTAGTGGCGCGAACCGCTCAGGAGGAACGATGAACCGCAATGGAAGACGACCTACATCTGCCCGGCCGCTAAGAAGTCTGGTCGCCGTGCTCGTCGCAGCAGCATTTCTCGCGGCGGCAACGGCTCAGTCGCTGGCGGCACTACTCCCATCCGAGACCCTCGCAGCCGTCGGGGTGCAGGGCCTCGCCCAGCACAAGGACCAGTTGCAGCCGTTCATCGACGAGTGGGACCGGCTCGGCCTCACGGATCTGCTGGAGCAGAGCGGAGGCGATGCGGTCGGCGACGAGATTCCTGCCGACCTGCAAGGGATGAACCTCTTCGACGTCCTCGGTGACGAGGTGTGGATCGGCGTATCCGCCTCGAGCGTCAGCCCCGTCCCTGCGGTGACGGTGGTGGGGCGCATGTCCGACAAGGCGGCCGCTCTCCTGAGCAGCAGCTTGGCCGAGGAGAACGCCGGCAGTGAGGTGCAGACGCTCACCGAGGGCAAGATCGAGTTCAAGGTCTACACATCAGACGACGACGAGATGCCCGTCGCCATGGCCCAGGACGGGAACTTCCTGGCCTTCTCCACCAACCCCGACGCCTTGCGCGGCGTGCTGCGCCGCTACCAGGGCGCCAAAGAGCCCAACTTCACCGACTCCAAGACCTACTCCTCCACCCTGGCCGCCATCTCCCCGGCGCTCGTGTCCTTCGTGATCGACCTGCCGGCGGTGGTGGACGTGGTCATGCCGTTCGCGAAAGGCATGGGCTTCGACCAGAGTGCCCAACGCGTCGCGAACATGCTCAAGACCATGGGCGTCTTCGCCACCACCGTTCGGCTCACGGACGCCGGCGTCGAGACCCTGTCGCTGCACGCCCTAGGCGACCGTTCCCTCGACCCGGCCCTCTTCGACCTGCTTTCGAACAAGACCGGGTACCCAAGTGCGGTCCTGAGCTTCGTTCCCGACTCGGCGGTGGGAGTCCAGGCCGGCGCCACGGACATCCCCGCCATCTGGGCCTACCTGAACCAGCTCGTGGGTCAGCTGCCCGAGCTTGGCATAAGTGACCTCGACTCGTTCATCAGCGATAACCTGGGGCTGGACCTCAACCTCATGCTCTTCGGCTGGATGGGCCCCGGCACGGCCAGCATCACCATCAGCAGCCCCGCGGCCACCCAACCGGGCATCACGCCCGAGAACCTCCTCGGCGACTCCGTTTACCTGGTGGCCGTCAAGGACGAGGCCGCCGCTGCGGCCGGGCTCTCGCAGTTCCTGACCATGGCGACCTCCATGGGCGCGTCGTTCGTTGCGCCCGACAGCGATTCCGGGATGGTCCAGCCCACCACGCGCCAGTCGTCGGGCGTAGACGTGACGTCGTACGCGGTCGGCGACGGCCTCACGTTCGAGACGGCGTTCACGGACGGCTACCTGCTCATCGCGACGTCCAGCGGGGCCATGGACGCTTCACTCGCCGCGCATGCCAGTCACCGCAGCGGCCTGGCGGGCGCGCTCGCCCCGCTGCAGAAGAACGTGCCTGCGGGCGCCACGACCATGGCGCTCTCGAACGACCAGGCAAGCCTGCGGACGCTGGCCGACACGCTGCTCTCGCAGCTTGGCCTGGCGGCCGGCATGACCGGCAGCGAGGACCTCGACTTCGACGCGGTGGAGGCCACGGGCGACGCCCTCACCCAGTTCGTCAACTTCGTCGCCGACCGCCTCGGCGGCTCGTACTCCTACCAGGTACCCGACGGAAACGTGATTCGCGGCTACGGCCTGCTGAGCGTCACCTGGTAGTCCGGGGCCGTAACGCCTGGTAACGACTAAGCGCTCCTACCCTGGTGGCGCACCGACCGGCGAGCGAGCATAGAGCTCCTCCCAGAGGTGCGTCACCTCTTGCTTCAGGGCCTCGGGCGTGCCCGAGTTGTCGACAACGTAGTCGGCGCGCCGCGCCTTCTCGTCCAGGGGCAGCTGCGCTGCGTCACGCGCCAGCGCGTCGGCGCGGCTCATGCCGGAACGTCGGGCCAGCCGCGCCAACCGCGCTTCCAGCGGGGCGTACACCACCACCACCACGTCCACGTCCGCGTCCAGCCCCACCTCGAAGAGCAGGGGTACGTCATGGACGACGACGCGTGGCATGGGCGAGGCGGCCGCCGCCTCCGCGTCCAGCCGCCGCCGCCGCTCGGCGACCCAGGGATGAACGATGCCGTCCAACAGGGCGCGAGCCGCCGGGTCTTCGAACACTCGGCGGGCCGTGGCGGCGCGGTCGAGCGCCCCCGCGACGACGAGTTCCGACCCCAGCTGCTGCCGTATCCGCTCGAGGACGGCGGGATCGTCGGTGGCCTGGCGCGCCAACGCGTCGGCGTCGATGACGACCGCGCCGCGCGCAGCCAACAACCTCGCCACGCTCGACTTCCCGGAACCGATGTTGCCCGTAAGCCCCACGCGCAAGGGGCGCCCCCGGCCGTCTAGAGTAGGGCCAAGGGAGGCGCGCGCGGTGTCCGTTCCTGACTTGCTCGACACGCGTCAGTTTATGCCGTGGCCGGAGGGTGCCGCCTTGGTGGGCGGGGCGGTGCGCGACGCGCTGCTGGGCCGGCCCGCCACGGACCTCGACTGGTTGGTGGCAGACCCAGCGGCAAGCTCGCGGAGGCACGCCGAGCTGCTGGGCGGTTCTCGTTTCCTCATGGACGAAGAGAGGCGCCACTGGCGCGTTGCACTGCCTCACGGCGCCGTTCACGACTTCGTTCCCCTGAGAGCTGGGGCAAGGTCCCTCGAGGAGGACCTCCGGCTCCGCGACCTCACCTTCAACGCCATGGCGCTCACTGAAGCCGGCACGCTGGTAGACCCTACGGGCGGCCGCCAGGACTTGGGCCGCAAGTTGGTGCGCATGACTTCCCTCGCGTGTCTCAACGCCGACGCGGTGCGGCCCTTGAGGGTGGTGCGTTTCGCCGCGACACTCGCGTTCGACATCGAAGACGAGACCCGGGCGGGCGCAAGGGAGGCCTTCGAGGCGCAGCGCGGCGGCCACGCGCCTGCGCCCGCTTGGGAGCGCGTCAGCGCTGAGCTGCAGGCCATCGTCGCGTCGCGTTACGCGGCGCGCGGCTTCGCGTTGCTCAAGGCGTCGGGTGGCATGGCGCTCTACCTGCCGGAGCTCGAGCTGGGCCGCGGCGTGAACCAGGGCGCGTTGCACCATCTCGACGTGCTCGACCACCAGCTCGAGACCCTGAACCAGTTGCTTCAGGGCTTCCCCGACGCGGGGCCGGCGCTGCGTTGGGCGGCGCTCTTGCACGACGTCGGCAAGCCTGCCTGCGTGGGTCGGTCGCCCGCGGGAACCCCGACCTTCTACGGTCACGACAAGGTCGGTTCGGAGATGGTGCGGGAACTGTTGCAGCGCCTCAGGCTGCCGAACGACCTGGTATCCAAGGCGACGGCGTTGGTGCGCTACCACATGCTGCCCCTGCCGCGCGGCGAACGCGCAGTGAGGCGCTTCGTTCACCGCAGGAACGAACTGCTCCCCGACCTCCTCAAGCTCATGCTGGCCGACCGCGAGGCGGCGCGGGGCCGCGCGGCGCACGAGCAGGCGCGCGTGGCGTACCGCATCCAGGTGTCGTCGGTGTTGGCGGAGCTGGAGACCCAGCCGAGCACCCCCCCGCTCATGAACGGTGACGAGGTGATGGCGCTGCTCGGTATCGAGCCCGGCCCGCGAGTGGGCGAGTCGCTGGCGCTACTCAGCGAGTCTCAGGCGCTGGGGGACGTTCGTGACCGCGGCGACGCCGAGGCCCTGCTCCTGCGCTACGCGGCCGCGCAAGGTTGGACGCGTGAACGCGCCGCTTCGCGCCAACGCTAAGCCCGCTTGACTTTGCTCGGCGCTAGACCGGGCCGCGCTGCAAGGCCCTTGAGCAGGGTGACCATCTCGGTGGCTGCGGCCGCGGCTTCGGCTCCCTTGTTGCCTGCCTTGCCGCCCGCGCGGTCGAGGGCCTGTTCCATGGTGTCGGTGGTCACCACGCCGAAGATCACCGGCACGCCGGTGCGTTGGCCGGCCTGCGCCACGCCGCTCGCCACCATGCTGCAGACGTGATCGTAATGGCTCGTCTCGCCCCTTACGACGGCGCCCAGCGCGATCACGGTGTCGAAGCCGCCCGAGGCGGCCATCTTCTCGGCCACCAGCGGGATCTCGACGGCGCCCGGGACCCACGCCACGGCGATAGCCTGCTCGTCGGCGCCCATGCGCTTCAGGGCGTCGAGCGCGCCGCTCAGGAGCCGAGCGGTGACGAGTTCGTTGAACCGGCTGACGACCACGCCGAAGCGCAGGCCCGTGGCTGCAAGGGTACCTTCGTACACTCTCATGCCTGCCAGCTTAGCTGCCGGTGAGCTACTGGAGGACTACGTCGAGGACGATGTCGTCGACCGAGGACTGGACAGCGTAGGTCGCCTCTTCGTCCGGGAAACGCACGGTGAAGACGTTCCAACCGGGTTGAAGCGACAGCTCGCTACCGCTTCCTGCGATGGTGGCGGCCTTGTCGACGTAGAGCAGCGTGAAGAAGCCGACCGGCGACTCGAGGCTGGCGATGCCGATGTAGAAGCGGTCCACCACGCGGTCGAACACGTGGTTGCCGTTCTGATCGACGTACATGTTGAAACGGCCCACGGCGACGTTGACGTCGTCGGGGCTCACGCGGTACTCGTTCTGGAGGCCCGGGAGGATGACGCTCCCCGAGCGGAAGGGCTTGAGTTGGTCTTCGGGCAATGGCCCCGGTGTCACGCGGAACGTGCCACCCACCGGCTCGACCGACGCCACCTCCAGGCCCCAGACGTTGTCGACGTCGACAACGTGGATGGCCACGCGGGTGCCCTCTGCCAGCGGCCCATCACTCTTCACGATGCCGCTCATGACCGCGCCCGTCTGCGCCGAGGCCAACGCGACCAGCGCAAGCAGGGCGGTGAGAAGTAGTCGTTTCATTGCACGCTCCAAGTGTTCAAGATTAGCACGCCGGTACCCTATTTCCGGGCAAGCTCGAGCGTGAGCCCCGCGGCGCTCGGCGACCGTCGCGGCCGCGTGCCGAAGGTAGTGAGTGAGGCTCATACGCCTGTTCTCGCGGTTGCCTTCACGTCGCAACAGGTCATATCACATCTTCCGATAAGGCCGGTGCCTCCTGGGTGAGTGCCGTGCCGCCCCGTTTCATCGGGCCCTCACGCAGCGCGTCCTCACGAACGGGCCCTCGCGCAGCGGACCCCAACGCAGCGGGCCCTCACGCAGCGGGCCCTAACGCATGAAGCCCCCAACGCGAGGAGTGGGGCAGTAGCGGCTCGGTCTTGTTCAGCGGCCGCCATACCCACCGGGGTGGCGGCTGTGCCACTCCCAGGCGGTCCTCACCAGGGCCTCCAGGTCGTCGAACCTTGGGGCCCAGCCCAGGTCGGCGCGAGCACGGGAGCTGTCGGCCACCAGGATCGGCGGGTCGCCCGCGCGGCGTGGCGCCTCGACGACCGGTATGGCGTGGCCGGTAACGCGGCGGCACGCTTCGATGACCTCGCGGACGGAGTAGCCGGTGCCGCTGCCGAGGTTGTAGGCGGTGGCAACTCCAGGGACCATCGCCTCCAGGGCCAGCACGTGAGCGTCTGCCAGGTCACTGACGTGGACGTAATCGCGGATAGCGGTGCCGTCGGGGGTGGCGTAGTCGTTGCCGAAAACGTGGACGGCCTCCCGCTGCCCCGCCGCGACCTGCAACACGATGGGTATCAGGTGCGTCTCGGGACGGTGATCCTCACCGAGGGTGGGCGTGGCGCCCGCCGCGTTGAAGTAGCGCAGGGCCACCGATGCCAACCCGACCGTCGACGCCAGCCAGCCGAGAGCCGTCTCGATCATCAGCTTCGTCTCGCCGTAGACGCTCTCGGGCCGTAATGCCGCCGCCTCGGGAATGGGCGCCGCCTCCGGGGTGCCGTAGACCGCCGCCGTCGACGAGAGCACGAACCTGCTCACGCCGCGCCTCACGGCGGAGTCCAAGAGCGCGAAGGTGGCGGCCGTGTTGGCGAGGAAGTACTTGGTGGGTTTGGTCATGCTCTCGCCGACCAGGGACGCCGCGGCGAAGTGCACGACGGCCTCCACGTCGTGTTGCACCAGCGCGTAACCGACCATCTCGTCGTCGGCCACGCTGCCGTGAACGAACGGCACGCCGTCAGGGACCGATTCGCGGTGCCCGGTCGACAGTTCGTCGAGGACGACGACCTCGTGGCCGCGTTCCAGAAGCGCGGATACGGTTACGGAGCCGATGTAACCGGCGCCCCCGGTGACCAGGACGTTCACAGCCACGAGTCTAACGTCTCGTCTCTCCCGTGGTTCGTGCGCGATACTGTTACGCAGCGACAGGAGGGCAGTACACATGAGCACGGCAAGCGGCTCCGCACGACCGACGAAGCTCCTCAACGACGCAGGTCTGATCTGGTTCGACGGTGAACTGGTGCCCGAGGAGAAGGCCCAGGTGAGCGTGTTGACGCACGCCCTCCACTACGGAACGAGCGTGTTCGAGGGGCTGCGCGCCTACGAGACCCCGCGCGGGACCGCGGTCTTCCGCCTGCCCGAGCACTCGCGCAGATTGCTCGACTCGGCCAAGATCCTCGGCATGCGCCCCGAACTGACGGCCGAGCAGGTCTCGGCCGCGGTCCTGGCAACACTGAAGGCCAACGACCGCAAGCACGCCTACATCCGGCCCCTGATCTGGTACGGCTCCGAGACCCTCGGCGTCAACCCCGAACGCAACCAGTTGCACTTCATGGTGGCCACGCTGCCGTGGGGTAGCTACTTGGGCGAAGAAGTCATCCGTAAGGGCGCGCGGCTCATGACCAGCTCGTGGCGCCGCTCTTCCGGCGACATCCTTCCGACGAAGGCCAAGGCGGGCGGCAACTACGTGAACTCGGTGCTGGCGAACATGGAGGCCAAGTCGAACGGCTTCGACGAGGCCCTGCTCCTCGACAAGCAGGGCTTCGTGGCCGAGGGCTCGGGTGAGAACGTGTTCATCGTCAAGGGAGGGGTGGTGCAGCCCATCGCGCACTCGGTGAACCTGCGCGGGATAACCCGCGACAGCATCATCCGCATCGCCGAGTCGATGGACGTGCCCGTGGAGGCGGTAATGGCCACGCGCGACGAGCTGTACACGGCAGACGAGGTCTTCTTGGTGGGCACGGCGGCGGAACTGACGCCCGTCGGCAGCATCGACCGCAGGCCGATCGGGACCGGCGCAGCGGGGCCACTATCGCTGCGGCTTCGAGAGCGCTTCCTGCAGGTCGTTCACGGCGAGGTGCCCGAGTTCGACCAGTGGCTGACTTACGTCGACGGTTGAGCCGCGCGTGGCCGCGTGACCGCCATCGCCCTCGGCCTCGTTCTGGCCTCGGCGGTCCTGCACGCCACCTGGAACCTGCTGGCCAAGCGCTCCCGCGGCGGCGCGGAGTTCATCTGGCTGTTCGCCTGCCTCACGCTGGTCGTGTACGGCCCGCTGGTGTTGGTTTACGTGCTGGTGGCGCGCCCGGTCTTCACCTGGCAGCACGCCGCGCTGGCGCTGGGCTCGAGCGTCATGCACGTGCTCTACTTCGTGAGCCTGCAGCGCGGTTACCGTCTGGCCGACCTCTCGCTCGTCTACCCCACCGCCAGGGGCAGCGGGCCCATGCTGGCGACCATCCTGGCGGTGCTGGTGCTGGGCGAGAGGCCCGGTGCTCAGGCACTGGTGGGCACCGGCCTGGTGGTCGTGAGCGTGTTCGTCCTGGCCGGCGGCAAGACGAGCGCCGCCGCCAGGCCCGGCCTCATCTATGGGCTACTGACCGGGTTGTTCATCGGGTGCTACACGGTCTACGACGGTTATGCCGTCAGCAGGGCAGGTGCGGTGCCGCTACTGTACACGTACACGGCCGAGATCGGCCGGACGCTCATGTTGCTTCCCCTGGTGATCCGGCGCCGGCCTCAACTGCGCGAAGCGTGGCAGTTCCACAAGCGCGAGGCGCTGGGCATAGCCGTCCTCAGCCCGCTGGCCTACTTGTTGGTGCTGACGGCCATGCAGTTCACGCCCATCAGCCTAGTGGCACCGACGCGCGAGGTGAGCATCCTGATCGCCACGTTCTTGGGCGTCAGGGTCCTGTCGGAGGGGCACGCCAAGCGGCGTGCGCTGGGGGCACTCGGGATGGTGGCGGGCGTCACTCTGCTGGCGCTGGCGTGACGCCCGGGTCGGCGCGCAGCCGGTCAGCGCGCGCTGCGGCTCTTGTTGCGCCACCTGCGCGAGCGGGCCCGTACCGACGTGCCCTGGTTCGCCCAGTAGTGGTCCTGGCGCGGCGAGCGCTCACCGTCGAGGTAACCGGCGCGGCGCAGGTCGTCGGCGCCGCCGCCCACGGTCGTGGTCGAGGAGATCTCCAGGAAGTCGAGTGTGCTGTTGTTGTACATCGTTCTGCTCCTTCGGTCTCTGGGCGCGACGGGCGCGCCCGAGTACGCACCCGTACCGCCGGGTGCAGTGAGAATCTTGGTGTCTTCTGGGGGAGCGCGTTGGTTATCCGCGCTTCCATCACTTGCCCGAGCGTTTCGGAAAGGGCGCT
Source organism: Truepera sp. (assembly GCA_032027045.1). NCBI lineage: Bacteria > Thermotogati > Deinococcota > Deinococci > Trueperales > Trueperaceae > Truepera > Truepera sp. The sequence continues at coordinate 2,342,887 of JAVSMU010000001.1, forward strand.
CAAGGGCCTTGCCAGTTACCGTCAGGGCGCGGCTTGCGCCCGAACGGGTAGTCTACCAGATCCGGAGGCAGTTGGTCGAGCCCGGCCGCACCAAGTCGGGCCCGGCCCGAACGAATCGAGCCCGGCCGCACCCGGTCCTGCCCAGGGCGATCAGGTTCGGCGTCTTACTACTGCGCGGTACTTGAGTACCTGGTGCGCCACCAGAAGGAGGTCTCATGCGAGAGAGCGTGCGCGGGCGATCTGAACGCGAGGTAGTCATCGTCAGCGCCGTCCGGACGCCCGTCGGCCGCCTCGGCGGCGCGCTGGCGAGCGTAAGGCCGGACGACCTGGCGGCCCTGGTGATCCGCGAGGCCCTGGCTCGGGCAGCCACGGACGATCTCGAGGTGGAGGAGGTGTACCTCGGCTGCGCCAACCAGGCGGGCGAGGACAACCGCAACGTGGCCCGCATGGCCACTTTGCTGGCGGGGCTCCCGGAGACAACGCCCGCAGTGACGGTCAACCGCCTCTGCGCCAGCGGCCTGACCGCCGTGAACATGGCCGCGCGCGCCATCTTGGCGGGCGAGGGGAGCGTGTACGTGGCCGGGGGCGTGGAGAGCATGACCAGGGCGCCTTACGTGCTGGCTAAGAACCCGCGGCCGTTCGGCCCGCCGGGCAACCGGACCGCGTTCGATACCTCGCTCGGCTGGCGCTTCCCGAACCCGCGCCTGGCCGACCTCTACCCGCTGGAGGCCATGGGCGAGACCGCCGAGAACATCCACGAACTCAGCCTCGAGGGCGGCGTGGCCGGCGGCGAGATCTCGCGGGAGGAGCAGGACCGTTTCGCGCTGTTGAGCCACCAGCGCGCCGTCGCGGCGATGAACGCCGGGCGTTTCGACGACGAAATCATGGCAGTGGAGGTGCCCGCGGGTAAGGGTGCCGTCGAGCGGTTCGGGCGCGACGAGCACCCGCGCTACGAGGCCAGGGGCGACGAGTTGGTGGTGACGACGGACCTGGCCTCCCTCGCCAGGCTGAAACCGGCGTTCCGGGCGGGCGGCACCGTGACGGCCGGCAACTCGTCGGGGATGAACGACGGCGCCGCCGCCCTGGTGCTCATGAGCGCCGAGCGCGCCGCCGACCTCGGGCTGCGGCCGCTCGCCAGGTGGCGGGCGTCGGCGGCCAGCGGCATAACGCCGCGCCTGATGGGCCTGGGTCCGGTGGACGCCAGCCGCAAGGCCCTGGCGAGGGCCCGACTGGCGCTGAGCGACCTCGACCTGATCGAGCTCAACGAGGCCTTCGCCGTGCAGGCCCTCGCCGTCATGCGCCAGTTGGGCCTGAGCGAGGAGCGGGTGAACGTCAACGGCGGCGCCATCGCCATCGGCCACCCCCTCGGGTGCTCCGGCGCCCGCATCCTCACGACGCTGGTGCACGAGCTGGCGCGCAGGGCCGCCACCGGCACGGCCCGTTACGGCCTGGCTACGCTGTGCGTCGGCGTCGGGCAGGGCGAGGCAACGGTGGTCGAGGCGGTGCCTTGAGCGCGGGCCCGGGTACTTCACACCGCGCTACCACCGCGTAGCTCTAGGCTCGCTGGGTGGCCCCCCGGAACCGCTTCCTTCCGCTGACTACCCTTCCGCTGCTGCTCCTCGTCCTGGTTGCCTGCGGCGGGGCCGTCCCGGGCGGTCCGCTCACCGGCGCCTGCCATGCCGAGCACGCCTCATCGTCGGCTCTCGCCGCCGCCGGTGCGTATGCCGACGGTGCGTTGATGGCCGCGGCACTTCCTGCGATCGCGAACCCACAGCCCAGTAAGGAGCCGCCGAGCCCCAACCGACGCTGGTCCGACGCCGCCGGTTGGTTCGGCGGCCGGCTCCCGCAGGCGGGCGACGACGTGACGATCGAGCAGGGCGACGTCGTGCTGCTGGACGTCTCGCCGCCGCCCCTGTCCGGACTGACCATCGCGGGTGCGTTGGTGTTCGACCGTGCGGACATCGACTTGGTCGTAGACCACATCTTGCTTGAGGGCGGCCTCTACGTGGGCTCTGCCGGCCGGCCGTTCACGCAGAACGCCACCATCACGCTCGCAGGCGGCCGGGCGCCGGACGACGGCTGCCTTGGCAGCAACTACATCGCCGTCGTGGGCGGCACGCTCGAACTCTACGGCGACCCTGCGGGCGTGGCTTGGACCCGCCTTGCCGCAACGGCGGAGGCGGGCGCCGGCAGCATCACCGTGGACGACGCCGGCGGCTGGCGCGTTGGCGACAGCGTGGCCATAGCCTCCACCGACTTCTACTCGCCCGAGCACCACCAGGCCGTCTCACGTGACCTGCAGGTGGAAGCCCGAACCGTCACCGCGGTGAGCGGCTCGACCCTGACGCTCGACTCGCCGTTGGCCTACCAGCATTACGGCCGGCGGCAGACCTTCGCGGCCGGTACGGGCCTGCCGACTACCGTGCTCGAGTCGCGCGCCGAGGTGGCGCGGCTCAGTCGCAACGTGAAGGTCATGGGTGCCGTCGCCACCACCGACCCGGGCAGCCCCGACTACCAGTTCGGGGGCCAGGTCATGGCCATGGGGGAGGCGCGCGTGCGCCTCGACTCCGTGGAGCTCACGCGCATGGGTCAGGCCGGTCTGCTGCTGCGCTACCCCGTCCACTTCCACCTCATGGGCAAAGCGGGCGAGGGCTCGTTCATCCGCAACAGCAGCCTGCACGGGCTCTTCAACCGCTGCGTGACCATCCACGGCACCGGCGGGGTGCTGGTGGAAAACAACGCCGCTGTGGACACGTTCGGTCACTGCTACTTCCTGGAGGACGGCGCCGAGACCGGCAACGTTCTGCGTGGGAATCTGTCGTTGCAGACCCGCAAGCCGACGGCGGCGGATGCGCTGCTTCCGACCGACGTCTCCTACCTGGGGCCGGCCGGGTTCTGGGTGACGAACCCGGCGAACTACGTCATGGCCAACGTGGCCGCCTCCTCGGAGGGGACCGGCTTCTGGTACGCGCTACCCGAGCACCCTACGGGTCCCTCCTACGCCCTCTTCGGCGGCGCCGACCAGTGGCCGCGCCGCACGCCCCTCGGTAGCTTCTCGGGCAACTTGGCGCACTCGAACTACGTCGACGGGCTCCACGTCGACGGCGGGCCCCGGGCCGGCAGCCTCGCCTCCGAGTCCACCTACTACGCCCCGCGCACCGATCCCGCGGACCGGCGCTCCGCTCCGGTGCAGGCGGTGTTCGAGGGTTACGTGGCCTACAAGCAACGCAACGCCGCCGCCTGGTTCCGGGGCGACAACGCCGTCTTGCGTGGGGCGCTGCTGGTGGACAACGCCGTCGGCGTCACCTTCGCCTCCAGGGCGTCTGGGCTCGAGGCGAGCGTGGTGGTGGGCGAGAGCGACAACCTCGGGACGCCGGCCCCCTGGGAGCCGACGGGCAGCGGCGGGCGTTCCCTGCCCAAGCCGTGGCAACCCGACCTCGCCATCCGGGGGTTCGAGTTCTACGACGGCCCGGTCCTCGTCGCGGACTCGCACTTCGAGGGCTACACGCCTACGCCGCAGCGTGAGGCGGGAGCCTTGAGCGTCCTCGACTACACGTCCTTCTCCATGAGCCCGCTGTCGGCGGCGCGGGGGCTGTCGTTCGGCGCGGGCACCAACCGCGTGAACTTCGAGACGCGTTCCATGAGCGACTACGACCCGGACACCAGAGACTCGGGCGAGGACGGCTACCGCAGCGCCGTCTTCCTCGACCAGGACGGCAGCGTGACGGGAACGGCCGGCAAGTACGTGGTGATGCCCAACCCGTTCCTCCTCGGCCCTGATTGCGAGCGCCGCACCGACTGGAACGCTTACGTGTGTGGTGGCCGCTACGTGAGCCTCACCTACCTTGACGAGACCACTCCGGCGCGAGGTTTCGCGCCCCTCACGCTTGCCTCCCCGGCCGGCACTCACGTCATGTTCGGCAGCCCGGAGGGTGGGCCCAGCGTACCCAACCGTCACTACCGGAGCATCGTGCCCTTCCAGCGGGAGTACCGTTACGAGCACTCCGGCTTGAGCCCCAGCACGTTCAGCATCGATCTGGGGGAGGCGCGGCCCGGCGACCGGCTCGTCGTCAGCGTGCCGTTCAGGCAAGCGGCCACGCCGTTCGTGTACCGCGACTGGTGGCTAGACCCCCGCGGCCTGGTGCCGCCCTACTCGAGCGCGGCCGCGCTGCGAACGGGCCCGTCGAGCGGCTACTTCGTGGACTCGTCGAACGACCGGCTCTACCTCCTCCTGATCGTGCGGGAGGACCACGATTACGCGCGCCTCACCGTATGCCGCGCGGCGGGCTGCTGAGGAGTCGGCCGAGGAGCCCTTAGCAGCCTGGTCTAGTCGGCGTCCGCGGCGGTTCCCTGCTCGAGCAGCCGTTCGCCTTCCTCGTCCGCAGCCACCTGCTGCAGCCGACGCCTGAGGTGACGGCGGCGCTCGGGGCTCCGCAGGGCCTGTTGGTCGAGCGGCTCCACGAACACGAGGAGCAGTTCGAACGTCTCCCGCGCGAACGCGCTGCGCAGGATATGTAAGTCGAAATCGAGCAGGTCCTCGAGCTGCGCCGGCAGCGCCAGCACGGCGTCCCGGTCGCCCTTCAGGAGTGCCATGGCGACGTCGGTGGCGCGCCTGCCCTCACCGAAGCTCACCTTCACCCCGTTGCCGAGGGCCTTCTGAAGGATGACGGCCTGCGCCTTGAGGATCCGCCCCTGGAGGTCCTCCTTGGCCGATCCGGCAGCCGGCGCAGTGCGGGGCGCCGTTCCCGGCCCGGTGCCAGGCGCCGCACCAGGCGCGCTGACGGGCGCCGTGCCCGGCGCGATTATCGGAGAAGCCGCAGGCACGTCGGCAGGCGCAGCACCCGGCCCACGCTCCACGTTGCGTCCCGAGTCCTCGTTCTTCCCCGAAGGCCGGGGCTCCCCGCCGACCATCAGTAGGCCCTGGCGAAGATGACCTTGCGGGCGTAGCCGCTGGGGCGGCCGGTGTGGACGCACACGGTTCCCTCGGCACTGGGGCCCTCGAAGGGGATGCAACGCACGGTGGCCTTCAGTTCTTCTTGGATGATCCGCTCGCTCTCGGGATCACCGCAATGGGTGGCGTAGACGAAACCGCGTTCGACGCCCTCCCGCAGTTCCTCGTACGTCTCGGCGTGCGAGACGTGCTGCTGCCGGAACTCGGTGGCGCGGTGAAAAAGCGCTTCGTGGAACGCCTCGAGCTCCGCAGGGATCCGGCCCGCCAGCTCGTTCAGGGGCACGGCCCGCTTCTCGCCCGTGAGGCGGTCCGCCAGCATGCCCACCCCCTGCGCCAGGTCCTTGGGCCCGATCTCCACGCGCAGCGGCACGCCCTTCTGTTCCCACTCGTTGAACTTCCGCCCCGGCGACACGCCGTCGCGGTCGTCCACCTTGACGCGCACCCCTTGCGCCACCAGCTGGGACCGCAGTTCCTCGACCGCTGCCATGACACCGGCCTTGGTGTCCTCGTCGTTGGCGCGGTAGATGGGGAGCACGACGACCTGGTGGGGGGCCAGCTTGGGTGGCAGGATCAGGCCCTTGTCGTCGCCGTGGCTCATGATGATGGCCCCGATGAAGCGCGTGCTGAAGCCCCAGGACGTGGTGTGAGCGAAGGCCTGCTGGTTGTTAACGTCGTTGAACGAGATGTCGAACACGCGTGCGAAGTTCTCGCCCAGGTAGTGGCTGGTGGCCGACTGGAGGGCCTTGCCGTCGCGCATCATGGCCTCGATGGTAAGCGTGCTGAGGGCGCCCGCGAAGCGCTCGCCCACCGTCTTCTCTCCCTTGATGACGGGCACGGCGGCGAACTTCTCGGCGAACTCGGCGTAGACCTCGAGCATGAGCCGCGTCTCGGCGAGCGCCTCCTCGGCGGTGGCGTGCGCCGTGTGGCCTTCCTGCCACAAGAACTCGGAGGTCCTCAGGAACGGCCGGGTGCGCATCTCCCACCGGACCACGTTGCACCACTGGTTGTAGAGGAGCGGCAGGTCGCGGTAGCTCTGCACCCACTTGCTGTAGAGCTCCCCGACGATCGTCTCCGACGTGGGGCGGATGGCGAGGGGCTCCTCCAGCTCCTTGCCGCCGGCGTGCGTGACGATCGCGAGCTCGGGCGCGAAGCCCTCGACGTGGTCGGCCTCGCGCTGGAAGTAGCTCATGGGGATGAGCATGGGAAAGTACAGGTTCTCGTGCCCGGTGGCCTTGAACATGGCGTCCAGCTCACGCTGGATGTTCTCCCAGAGGGCGTAGCCGTAAGGCCTGATGACGAAGGCGCCACGGACCGGGCCTAGGTCGACCAGGTCGGCGCGGTAGACGATGTCGTTGTACCAGGCACTGAAATCTTCGGCCTGAGTGGGGAGGGCTCTCGACTTCGACATGACGCTACAGCTTAGCAGTAGCGCCGTGAGGCGCGCCTTCTCGCCGTGGGGTCCTCGAAGGGTGGCGTCACGTGATCAGTAGGGGTAGGTCGGTCGTCTCCAACACCTCGTCCACTATCCCGCCCAGCACCTCCTCCAGCCAGCGCGGGCGCGAGTGGCTGCCGAGGAAGATGACGCCGCAACCTCGTTCTCGCGCCACGCGCACGATGGTGGCGGCGACCGGGCCGGCGGCGCTCACGAGTTCGGCGTTCACCCCGAGCCTCTCCAGGTACGCCCCCGCCCTTCGCAGCGTGGCGTCCTGTGGCGCGCTGCGCCCACCTTCGCCCACCTCACGGTCCGGACCCGCGGCGCGTCGGCCGACGTGTAGGACCACGGGCGTCAGGTTCCACCTCACCGCCAGGTAGGCGAGGGCGAACAGGGCCTCCTCGGACTTCTCTCCCCCGTCGTAGGCGAGCAGTGGCCGACGGAACTCGCCCCGGGCCTTGCCCACGAGGAGCAGCGGTTTGGGGCAGCGCCTCAGCAGGCTGTGGACCCCGGGGTCGACGGGCCGGCGCCCCGGAAGTCCGTCGTTCGTGGCGGCCACCACGAGGTCCACGTAGGGTGCGCGCGCCTTGACCTCGGGCAGCAGGTCGTCCTTGGCAACCGCGAACTGGTGGAGGACGCCCGCGGCCTCGCAGGCGCGAGCGAGACTCTCGCGGGCGGCGGCCTCGCCCACCTCGTAGGAGGTATTGGCCGCCGCGAGCGCCTTCGACAGCGGGCCGTCATCCGCCGGCCCGGTCGGCGCCCAGAGCGCGAACACCTGCGCCCTCTCGCGCTCGGCGAACCCGACGCCCACGCGCACCACCTCGGCGTCGCTGGCGGCCCCCGTCAGGATCAACAGTTCGCTGTCGACGAGGACTCGCGAATCCTCGCCGGCGAGGGCAGCCGCGCGCTCGTCGACGGTGGCGGGCGGCGTCCGCGCCAAGCCCTCGGCCAGTTGCGCGCCCTCCAGCTCCCAGCCGAGCCGCTCCGCCACCTCACCCCGGTGCTCGGAAAGGTAGAGGTAGAGGTCGGCCTCGGTACGTTCCGGGAAGTCGCGCAAGAGCCCGTGCGCGCGGATCTCCTCCACCACGGGGAGGTAGACGTTGTCGTAGAAGTGGGTCACGGCCTCGTCCCAACTCACCGACCTGCCCTCGTCTATCCCCATGAAGTAGCGGTGCACGCGGATGTGTTCGAGAAGCTTCGGGTACTGGCCGGGTTCGGTGACGCTCAGGTCGGCCCCGGGGCGGAGCTCGTCGAGCTGGGTGGCCTCTAGGAACTCCGCGAACTCGGTGGCCTTGATGAGGTCATCTTGGTCCATGCCCGGCTTGAACGGCACGCGGGTGGAAACCACGGTGACGTAAGCGTTTATGTGGCTGGCCCCCAGCTGCCGCGCGACCGACACGCGGTGGTTGCCGTCCTTGACGAAGTAGGCGTCGCCGATCCGGTAGAGCTCGATGGGTGGCACGCCCTCGAGGCCGGTCATGGCGAGCTTGACGCCCACCCAGCGCGCTCGGTCGGCATTGGTGAGTGGCAGGAACGAGCGGTTGAAGTCCTGGTAACGCCCGACGCTGCCGACGATGGCGTCGAGCGGCACGTCCTCGAGGGTGGTGCGGCCGCTTTCGACGGCCTTCAGGCGCCTGCGCACCTCGTCGTACTGCAGCAGGTGATCGCTCTGGCCCGAGAGCATCGCTAGCACGGCGGCGATGTCGGCGCGCCGCCGTGCGGCCTGGAAGTCGCTTATGGCATTGTGCGCTGCTTCTGCCATGCCGGCATTCTGCCACGGTGCGTGAGTAGTCCCGTGAGCCCTACGGGGCGCTGGGGACGGTTAGCCTCGGCTCATGCGCATCGAGATCTGGTCCGACATCGCCTGCCCCTGGTGTTACATAGGCAAGACGCGCTTCGAGGCCGCGCTCGCCGAGTACGAGCACAAGGATTCCGTCGAAGTCGTGTGGCGCTCCTACGAACTCCAGGCCGGCGCCCCCAAGCGCGATCCCGAACCGGCGATCGCTCACCTGATGGCCAAGTACGGCCGCTCGCAAGGCGAGGTGCTGGAGATGTTGGCGCGAGTGACCGAGGAGGCGGCGAAAGAGGGGCTCGAGTACCACCTCGACAAGGCCGTGTCGGCCAGCACGTTCGACGCCCACCGGCTCATCCACTTCGCCGCGGAGCGCGGCCTGGGCCACGAGGCGATGACGCGGCTCATGCAGGCCTACCAGGGCGAGGGCGCCGACGTCTCGGACCCCGACACCCTGGTGAGGCTGGGCGCCGAGGTGGGGCTCGTCGGCGACGAGGTACGCACCCTTCTCGCCGGCGACGAGTACGGCGCCGACGTGCTCGCCGACGAGCGCCGCGCGCGATCCCTGGGGGTCAGCGGGGTGCCCTTCTTCGTCATCGACGAACTGCACGGCATCTCCGGGGCCCAACCCAGAGAGTTCTTCCTGGCCGCACTGCGCCAGCTCGGGCCGCAGGTGAGGCCCGTGGTGATGCTGGACCCCGCCGGAGCGGCGGCCGGCGCCTGCACGGACGACTCCTGCGAGTTGCCGCAGTCCTGACCGGCCACGGCGGCCTTTTCGCCGCCCACGCCGGTGCTATAGTGCACGGCAGCATGGCGCTGCGAATGATGCACTCCGGCCCTGAAAGCGACTGACCGCCCAGGTCGGTTCGTTCAGGGCGCCGTGCACCAACGACGGCGCCCTTCTTGTTGCGCCGGCCGGCACGCCGGTCGCCCCTGGCCGGGCAGCCGAAGGGCCGCGGCGCCAGCAGCCTAGTGGCCGACGGCCGCTGCTCGGAGGAAACGCAAGATGGACAGCGAAACCTTAATCAACCGCTTGGTCGTCGATGCCCCCGAGGACACGGCCGAACCCGCCGCTGCCGCGGACGAGGCCGATCCGGACGACGTCGCGCTGCCGGAAGCCGACCCGGAACCGGGCCCGGCCGCACGAGAGCGCGACACGTACTACGCGACCACCCCCATCTTCTACGTGAACGCGGCGCCGCACATGGGCCACGCCTACACGACCATCCTGGTCGACGTCGTCACGCGCTTCCACCGCCTCAAGGGCGACGACACGTTCTTCCTGACGGGCACCGACGAGCATGGCGAGAAGATCCAGAAGGCGGCCGAGGCCCATGGCGAGTCGCCGCAGGCCTACGCCGATCAGGTGAGCGGCGAGTTCCGCGACACGTGGGACCGGCTAGGCATCCGCTACGACGACTTCATCCGCACCACCGAACCTCGGCACAAGAAGGTCGTGCAAGAGGTGCTGCAGAAGGTGTACGACAAGGGCGACATCGTCTTCGGCGAGTACGCCGGTCTCTACTGCGTGAAGTGCGAGCGCTACTACACGGAGAAGGAGCTGGTGGACGGCAAGTGCCCGCAGCACGAGATCGAGCTCGAGTACCGCACCGAGGCGAACTACTTCTTCCGCATGGAGAAGTACCGCCTGTGGCTCAGGGACCTGCTCACGGAGCAACCCGACCTGATAAGACCCGAGCGCTACCGCAACGAGGTCCTGGCCATGCTGCGCGAAAGCGTCGGCGACCTCTCCATCAGCCGGCCTCGTAGCCGCGTGCCCTGGGGCATCCCGCTGCCGTGGGACGAGGAGCACGTGACGTACGTCTGGTTCGACGCCCTCATCAACTACTACTCGGCGCTCGAGAGCAAGGGCCTAACCGAGCGCTTCTGGCCGCACGTCGAGCACTTCATAGCCAAGGACATCGTGAAGCCGCACGGGCTCTTCTGGCCCATCATGCTGAAGGCGGCCGACATCCCCGTCTTCAAGCACCTGAACGTGCACGGCTACTGGCTCGTGGACGACCGCAAGATCAGCAAGTCGCTCGGCAACACGGTGAAGCCCTTGGACCTGCTGAAGAAGTACGGCAACGATGCCTTCCGCTACTTCCTGCTGCGCGACATGCCGTTCGGCCTCGACTCGAGCTTCAACGAGCTCGCCATCGCCGAGCGCATCAACGCCGACCTCGCCAACGACCTGGGCAACCTCCTGAACCGCACCCTCGGGATGCTGGGACGTTACCGCGACGGGCTCGTGCCGCCCGCCCGCCAGCTCGAAGCCATCGACCAGGACCTGGCTGACGCCTTCCTCGCCCTGCCAGCCACGGTGACGAGCTACTTCGACGCGCTGCAGTTCGACCGCGCGCTGGAGAGCGTGATGGAGGCCGTGCGCAAGGCCAACAAGTACATTGCCGATACCAAGCCGTGGGAGCTGGCCCGCAGCGAGGAGGACTCCGCCCGCCTCGACACGGTGCTGAACACCCTGGTCGAGGCCCTGCGCTGCGCCAGCATAGTGCTGGACCCGGTCATCCCGGCCAAGGCCCTCGAGCTGCGCAAACAGCTCGGCGTGCGCAACGCCCCTTACGACCTGAGCGCGGCGAGCGAGTGGGGGCTCGTGCCGGTGGGCACGGCAACGCAGCCGGGCGAACCGCTCTTCCCCCGCATCGACTTAGACGAGCTGACGCGCGAGATAGAGGCCGCCGCCACGCCATCCGCACAGGTGGCGCTCGAGCACAAGCCGGAGATCGAGTACGACGACTTCGGCAAGCTCGAGTTGCGCATAGTGACGGTGGAGAAGGCCGAGCAGCACCCGAACGCCGACAGGCTCCTGGTGCTGACCGTGCGCATGGGCCCCGAGACGCGCACCGTCGTTAGCGGCATCAAGGAGCACTACGACGCGGCCGACCTCGTGGGCAAGAAGCTGGTGTTGGTGGCCAACCTCAAGCCCGTGAAACTGCGCGGGGTCTTGAGCCAGGGCATGATCCTCTCCGGCGAGGGGCCGGATGGCGGTCTGGGGCTGGTGAGCCCCGAGCGTGACCTGCCCGACGGGAGTGAGGTGCGCTGAGGCCTGGCTGACGGTCGCGCCGCCCCGGGCCTCAGTTGACGGTCGCGGCCGCTCCGGGCCTCAGTTGACGGTCTCGGCCGCCCCCCGGCCCCAGTTGACGAGCGCGCGTCTACGACCCCGCGTCTTCGCCCACGGCGTCCCGCGGCGCACTCAGGGCCGCCAGGAACTTCTCGCCGTAGCGCTCCAGCTTCACCGCCCCGACGCCCGCGACGTTGCCCAACTCGCTTAGCGTCCGTGGCGCCACCGCAACCATCTCGCGCAGCGTCTTGTCGTGGAACACCACGTAGGGCGGCACGCCCTGGTCCTTGGCGATCTGGAGGCGCAGCGCCCGTAGCGCCTGGAACAGCTCCTCTTCCTCCGGGCCGGCCTCGGGTCGGTCGGGCCCAGGCGCGGTGATGGAGCGCAACTTCCGCGCCGTCGGGCGTTCCCGCAGCCGGTCGCGCCTCAGCTCGACGGAGCTCTCGCCACGCAGGACAGCCGCCGCTCCCGGACCCACCACCAGGCCCCCGAAGCCGTCCGGGTCGGGTAGCAACTGGCCGTTGGCGAGCAGTTGCCTGACGACGGAGCGCCACCCGCGGTCGTCCAGTTCGGTGCCGATGCCGAACGTGCTGAGCTGGTCGTGCCGGAGTGCCCTTACCCGCTCCGTGTCCTTCCCGAGCAGGACGTCTATGAGCTGCCCGGCGCCGAACCGCTGGCCCGTGCGCATGACCGTGGAGAGGAGTTTCTGCGCCGCGACGGTGCCGTCGAACGTCTCGACGGGCTCGCGGCAGGTGTCGCAGTGGCCGCAGGGCTCCTCCAGGCGCTCCCCGAAGTAGCCCAGCAACGCCTGGCGGCGGCAACCCGGCGTCTCGCAGTAGGCCAGGAGGGCCTCCAGGCGCTGGCGTTCCACGCGCTTGAAGGCCTCGCTGCCGTTGCCTTGGGCCAGCATGCGGCTCACCTGCACCACGTCCTGCAGCCCGTAGGTCATGAAGGCGTCGGACGGCTCGCCGTCGCGGCCGGCGCGGCCCGTCTCCTGGTAGTAGCCCTCGAGGCTCTTGGGCAGGTCGAGGTGGGCCACGAAGCGCACGTCGGGCTTGTCGATGCCCATGCCGAACGCGATGGTGGCCACCACCACGACGCCGTCCTCGCGTAGGAAACGCTCCTGATGCCGTTGCCGCACCTCGCTGGAAAGGCCCGCGTGATACGGGACGGCGTTCACGCCCTGAGCAACCAGCCAGGCAGCGGTGGCATCTACGCTCTTGCGGGAGAGGCAGTACACGATGCCCGCATGGCCCACGTGCTTGGCGCGGTAGAAGGCGAGGAACTGCCGGCGCGCGTCGACCTTCTCGACCACCTGGTAGTCGATGTTGGGCCGGTCGAAGCTGGAGACGAAGCGCCGCGCATCCTCCAGGTGGAGCTTGTCGACGATCTCGCGGCGGGTGGCCGCGTCGGCCGTGGCGGTGAGCGCGACCCGCGGCACTCCCGGGTAGCGCTCGGCGAGCACCCCCAGCCCGATGTACTCGGGCCGGAAGTCGTGCCCCCACGCCGACACGCAGTGCGCCTCGTCGATGGCGAAGAGGCTGAGCGGCAGCCGGTCGAGCAACGACAGGAACCCCGGGGTCAGGAGGCGCTCGGGCGCCACGTAGATGAGGTCGATGCGGCCTTCGGCCAGGTCGCGCTCCACCTGCCGCGCCTCCGCCGGCTCGAGGCTCGAGTTGAGGTACGCCGCGCTGACGCCGGCCAGCCTGAGGGCCCCGACCTGATCGTGCATCAGGGCGATGAGAGGCGAGACGACCACGCCCACGCCGGGCCGCAGCAGCGCCGGGATCTGGTAGCAGAGCGACTTGCCGCCGCCCGTGGGCATGAGGACGAGGGCGTCGCCACCACCAAGCACGTGTTCGATGACCCGGCCCTGAGCGCCGCGGAAGTCGGGGTATCCGAAGACCTCGCTCAGCAGGCGCCGGGCGTCCGAGAGCGTGGCCGCGTCGGGTGGCGTGGGCGCGTCAGGTGACGTCTGCGCCTCGGGTGGCGTCCGGCCTTCCCCGGCCCGAGCGTTGCCCGCTTGGCTCAGTCCACCCACTCTCCCTTGCGCAGCAGGGGCACGAGCCCGCCCCCTGCCAACTCACCGGTCACGTCCACTTCGGGCGAGCCGATCATGAAGTCGACGTGCGTCAGCGAGTCGTTGAGGCCGTGCTCCAGCTTCTCGGCGTCGGTCATCTCCTGCGCGCCGCTCACGCAGTTCGTGTAGCCCCGTCCCAGCGCGATGTGGCAGGCGGCGTTCTCGTCGAACAGCGTCTCCAAGAACAGCACGCCGGTCTTGGCGATGGGGCTCGAGGTGGGCACCAACGCCACCTCGCCCAGCCGGCGGGCGCCCGCGTCGGTGCCCAGGATCTCGTCTAGAGCCGCCTGGCCCTTGCCGGCGACGGCCTCGACGACCTCGCCGCCTTTGAACTCGAGCGAGAAGTCGTCGATCAGGATGCCGTTGTATGCCAGCGGCATGGTGGCGCGGACCGTGCCGTCGACCCTGGCGCGGTGCGGGGCCGTGAAGACTTCCTCGGTCGGCATGTTGGCCACGAACTCGACGCCGTTCGGCAGCGTCGAACTCCCACCGTCCCACAGGTGATCGTCCGCCAGGCCGACCCGCAGGTCGGTGCCCGGACCCTCGAAGCGGAGCGCGGCGAAGCGCTGGTCGTTGAGGAGCCGCTTGCGCCGGCTCAGGCCCTCGTTGTGGGCGCGCCACGCCGCAACGGGGTCGGGCTCGGTGACGCGGGTGGCGGTGAAGATGGCCTCCCACAACGCGGCGACGGCCTCGTCCTCGGGCAGCTGCGGGAACACCTTCCGCGCCCAGGCCGGAGCGGAGGCCGCTGCCACGCACCAGGCTATGCGGTCGGACATGGCCAGGTCGGAGTAGGGCCTGGTGGCGGGCCGCCAGGCGCGCTGGAAGGCGGCGAAGCGTTCGGGCTCGGTGCCCGCCAGGGCGTCGGGGTCGTCGGCCAGGATGGCCAGGGAGGCGGCGCCCTCGGCGCCAAGCGCGTTCATGGCGTCTGCCCGGTACTGCGGGATGATGCCGAAGCTACCCTCGGGCCCATGCAGGAAGCGGGCGCGGGTGACGACGTCGTCGGACCACAGGACCTCGACGTAGGGACTTCCGATGCGGTAAGCGGTCTCGACTACCCTGCGAACGAGCGGCGCGGCGTCGATGCCGGCGCGCACGATCAGCTTCTGGCCCGGCTGCACGTTCACCCCGACGCGGACGAGTAGCTCGGCGTACGACTGCAAACGTTCATCGAAAGTGGGTGTGCTCATGGCGTGCATCGTAGCAACCGACGCCCGTGATGCGTGGCCGAACCAGGCCACGACCAAGGGAGGTTTATCATGGGTCCGGGTGGCGCGGACGCGCCCCTCACAACTGAACCCCTTCAGGGCAGGGTGAGATTCCCTACCGGCGGTGAATGGCGCGGCACGTGACCGACGCCACAGCCCGCGAAGCCCACCAAGGTGGGCCCGAACCGGTGAGATCCCGGTGCCGACGGTGACAGTCCGGATGAGAGAAGGAGGTGAAGCGACGGCCGCGAGACTGCGGTCGCGGCTTCCATGGAACCGCAAACGACAGACCCCGAAACAACCGAGCAGGGCCGGCTGGACGCCCAGTTCATGGACCTGGCCCTGGCGCTCGCCGAACGCGGTCGCGGGCGCGTGAGCCCCAACCCACTGGTCGGCTGCGTGATCGTGCAAGGCGGCAACGTCGTGGGCGAGGGTTGGCATGCCCGCGCCGGGGAGCCGCACGCCGAGCTGGTGGCCCTCCGCAAGGCTGAGCAGGCCGCGGCCGGCTCGACCTGCTACGTGACCCTGGAACCGTGCGACCACCAAGGCCGCACCCCACCATGCACCGAGGCGCTGCTCGCCGCTGGGGTGGCGCGCGTCGTGGTGGCCACCACCGACCCGAACCCGTTGGTCAACGGCAAGGGCGTGCGGCGCTTGCGAGAGGCCGGCATCGCCGTGGAAGTCGGCGTCAGGCAACGGCAAGCGGAGACCCAGAACGAGGTCTTCCGCACGAACCACCTTCAAGGGCGGCCGTTCGTGCTCTACAAGACGGCCATGTCGCTCGACGGCAAGATCGCCGTGCGCACGGGCCGCTCGCGCTGGATAACGGGGCCGTCGGCCCGGGCGCGCGTGCATCACTGGCGCGACGAGTACGACGCGGTCGCCGTGGGCATGAACACGCTACTCCTCGACGACCCCGCCCTCACGACGCGCATCCCGGGTGGCCGGACGCCCACGAAGGTCGTGTTCGACAGCCTGGCGCGCACGCCCGTGACCGCCCGGCTCTTCGCGCCCTCCGCGGACGGCATGCCCGCGCGCGTCATCGTGGTGGTCACGGACGACGCGCCCGCCGCGCGTAAGCAGGCGCTGGCGGCCGCCGGCGCGGAGATCGTCTCGCTGCCCGCCAAGAACGGACGCCCGCCGGTGCCGGCGGCGCTAGCGGCGCTCCTCGCCCTGGGCATCACCAGCATCATGTTGGAAGGCGGCGGTTCGATCGCTTGGGAGTTCTTCAGCGCCAACGCCGTCGACCGCGTCGCCTGGTTCGTGGCGCCGAAGCTGCTGGGCGGCTCGGCCGCCGGACCGCTGGGCGGCTTGGGCGTCGCCAGCATCGCCGACGCCTACACCCTCACCGACGTGCTGGTCGAGACCATCGGTCCCGACCTGCTCATCAGCGGCAAGGTCGCCACGCCGGCGGCCCAGGCGAGCACGGGCGCCGGCGACGAGACGGGGGCCTGACGTGTTCAGCGGCATAGTCGAGGAAGTCGGGACGGTGGCGAAGGCGGTCGAGGGGGCCGACCTGCGCCTCACCATCGGCGCCCGGAAGGTGCTGGAGGACATGAAGATCGGCGACTCGATAAGCGTCTCCGGCTGCTGCCTCACGGTCGTGGAGTTCGGCGCGCGAGGTTTCGACGTCGAGCTCTCGCGCGAGACCGTCGCCAAGACGGCGCCCCGCTGGAGCGTGGGCTCGAGGGTGAACCTCGAGCGCGCCTTGCGCGTCCAGGACCGCCTGGGTGGGCACATCGTCAGCGGGCACGTGGACGGCGTGGGCGAGGTCCTCGACCTCACCGCAGAGCCCGGCGCTTACGTGTTGCGCGTGGCGGCTCCGGCGGCGCTGGCGCCGCACCTCGTCCCCAAGGGCAGCGTGACCGTCGACGGCGTGAGCCTCACCCTGGTGGACGTCGGCGGTCCCGGCGGCACGCGGCGGGAGTGGCCCGCGCACCACTTCACCTTGTGGCTCATCCCACACACCCTCGAGGTGACCACCCTGGGCGAGCTGGGCCCGGGCGACCTCGTGAACGTCGAGAGCGACGTGCTGGCCAAGTACGTCGAGAGACTGCAGTTGGTCTCGAAGGGAACCGCAGATGCTCAGTAAGACGCCACCGCCCACCCCGGCCCGCGCCGCCGAAGGGCTCGCCTCCGTGGCCGAGCTCCTCGACGAGCTCAGGGCCGGACGGCCGATCATCGTCGTGGACGACGAGGACCGCGAGAACGAGGGCGACCTCGTGCTGCCCGCGGGCCGCGCCACCACGGAAAACGTGGCCTTCATGATCCGGCACACTGGCGGCGTCGTCTGCCTGGCGCTGACCGAGGACGCCGCGGACCGCCTGGAACTTCCGCCGATGGTGGAGCACAACACTGCCCGCCGCGGCACCGCGTTCACCGTCACCATCGAGGCCAAGGACGGGATCACCACAGGCATCAGCGCGCACGACCGCGCCCTCACCATCCGCACCGCCGCCGCGGCGGACGCCACGGCCGCCGACCTCTCGCGCCCGGGTCACGTCTTCCCGCTGCGCGCCAAGCGGGGTGGTGTGCTGCGCCGCGCCGGGCACACGGAGGCGAGCGTCGACCTCTGCCGCCTGGCCGGGCTCGAGCCTGCCGCCGCGATCTCCGAGCTGATGCACGACGACGGCAGCATGATGCGCCTTCCGGCCATCCGCGAGTTCGCCGCGGAGCACGGTCTCAAGGTCGGCACGATCGCCGGCCTCATCGAGTACCGCCTGAGCCAGGACTCCTTCGTTCACCGGGTAGTGAGCGCCGCGCTGCCCACGCGTTTCGGCGCCTTCACCGTCCACGGCTACGTGGACGAACTGACGGGCGCCGAGCACGTCGCCCTCACGATGGGGGACGTGAGCAGCGGCGATGACGTCCTCGTGCGGATGCATTCGGAGTGCCTCACGGGCGACGCCCTGCACAGCCTGCGCTGCGACTGCGGCGCCCAGCGCGACGCGGCGCTGGCGAGGATCGCCGAGGAGGGGCGCGGCGTCCTCGTCTACCTGAGGCAGGAGGGCCGCGGCATCGGCCTGCTCAACAAGCTTCGCGCCTATCACCTACAAGACGAGGGCCTCGACACGGTAGAGGCCAACGAGCACCTCGGCCTGCCCGTGGACGGCCGCGAGTACGGCGTGGGCGCGCAGATCCTCGTCGATCTCGGGGTCAAGCACATGCGGCTGCTGACCAACAACCCGCGCAAGCTGGCGGCGCTGCGGGGGTTCGGACTCCGGTCGGTGGAACGCGTGCCGCTACACGTTGGCGAGACCGTCTACAACGAGCGGTACTTGAGGACCAAGGAGCAGAAGCTGGGCCACATGGCGGACTGACCCTTGCACAACCGCGCGGTTTCCCGGACCCTGGTGGCAGGGCCCGACACTCCGGGCCGAGGAGGCGACATGGCACTGTTCCGCGACCGAGTAGACGCCGGCGAGAAGCTGGCGAGGGCGCTGGGCGCCCTCGCGGGGCAGAACGTCGTGGTCATCGGCCTGCCGCGGGGCGGCGTGCCCGTAGCGGCCGAGGTGGCGAGGGCGCTGGGCGCGCCCCTCGACGTCCTCATCGTGCGCAAGCTGGGCCACCCGCGCCAGCCCGAGCTGGCGGTGGGGGCGTTGGCGCAGGGCGGCTTCAGCGTGAGGAACGAGGGTCTCATGGCCGGAGTTTCGGAGGCGGACTTCGCTCGGGTGCTGGCCCGGGAGCAGCGCGAGCTGGAGCGCCGCGCCGACGCCTACCGCGGCGGCCGCCCACCACTCGACCTGAAGGGCAAGCAGGCGGTGCTGGTGGACGACGGCCTGGCGACCGGCGCCACCATGCGCGCGGCGGTGGCCGCCGCCAAGGGAGCGGGCGCGGCGCGGGTGATCGTGGCGGTGCCGGTGGCCGCCCGGGAGGCGCGAGAGCTCCTGGAGGGCGAGGCGGACCAGGTCGTGTGCCTCGCGGAACCTGCCGGGTTCACGAGCGTTGGCGCCTGGTACGCGGATTTCGGCCAGACGACGGACGCGGAGGTGACGGCGCTGCTCGCCACGAGCGCCGCGGGACGCGCGGAGGGGGCCGAGGGTTAGCCGGGGCGGTTCGCTCCGTCAGTCAGTCGGGCCGTCTTGGTCCGGTCAGGGCCAGGTCGCTCAGGGCCGCGTCAGCTCGGGGCGGTGAGGCTTTGGCCCGACTCCCCCATCCGTGCCTCCAACTCGGCCACGCGTCGCTCCAGCGCCTCCACGCGCCTGAGCAGCACGGCCAACGGGGAGCCGGAACCTTGGGCCGCCTCCTGGTGGCCCCCGTTCTCCCCGGGCGGCCGGTGGCGGACGCGCGGTTGCATGCGCTCGACGTCGGCGCCCAGCTTGTGGGCCCAGCGGTCCTGGGTCTGGCCGGGACCACGGCCGAGGTTCTCCACCATGGGGACGTTCCGAGCGGCGAGCCCGGCCAGCACGCCCTCGACCTCCGCCACGCTTGCGAACGTCGTGTAGCGGTCCGTGCGGGTGCGCAACTCGCCAGGCGTCTGCGGGCCCCTCAGCATGAGCACGCTCAGCAGCGCCAGCTCCTGGTCGTTCAAGGACCAGGCTTGGGCGAGCTTGTGCCGGTGCTTGGGCACGCGGTCGCTGATCTCCTGGACGGTTGCCGCCAGGCCCTTGTCGCGCAACCGCTGCAAGGCGTCGAGCACGTCGAGCAGGTGGTGTTCGGTGACGGGGTCGCGGCTCGTCTTCTGATTGCAGGCCGTCAAGAGGGCCTGGCTCGTCAGTGGGTAGGCCCCCGGGGTGGTGCGTTCCTTCTCGACCAGGGAGCCCAGCACGCGCAGCTCGATATCGCTTAGAGCCATGGGGCAATGATATTACGGCCCGGCGCCGCGGCCCCTGCCCGGCGCATGTAATAGCCTGGGTGGCGTGCCGATCCGCGACGAACTCATCGAGCGCACCATCCAGCAACTCGCGGCGCTCATGGCCAAGCTGCTGCTCGCCCGTTCGAGCACCCTCGAGGCCGCGCGCCTCGACCTGGGCGCGGCGGAGCGGGAGCTCGAGGGCCTCTACCTCGCCAACCTGGGCACCAGTCGGAGCCTGGTGGGGCGGCTCGGGGTGGAGGACCTCATCGGGGTGCTGGGAACCGCCGGCTACGTCGACGGCGAACGCGCCTACCTGCTCGGCGCCCTCCTGAGCGTGGACGCGGAGGTCGCGCTGGTCGCGGGCGCCGCCGAGGACGACGCCGAGGTCCTGCGCCTGCGCAACGCGGCCCTGGCGATGCTGCTGGAGGCCGGCGCGGTCAGCCTGGGCGAGCCCGACCTCGACCGCCGCGTGCAGAACCTGCTAAGCGAGGTGCCCGAGGAATTGAGGCCCGACTCCACTTTCGAGCGCCTCTTCCGCTACGAGTTCACGAGCGGCCGCTTCGCGCGGGCCGAGGATGCCCTGTTCGCCTGGCTGGACCGCTCGGAGCGCGCGGAGGACCGGCTGGAGGTCGCCGCCACGGCCGGGGCGTTCTACGACGCTCTGGAGAGCAAGTCGGCCGAGGAGCTGGAACTAGGTGACTTCGAGCAAGGCGACGTTGCGCTAGGGCGGGCCGATTTCGCCGCCAGGTTCAACTAGCCCCTGGCGCACGTCATTCCCACTCGGGTTCCTCCGCCGCCACGCGCTTGACGTCCACCCAGCCGACGCGCAGCCCCTCCATCGCCTCGATCACCAGTTGGTAGCCCTGCCACGACGTCTCGTCGCCGGCCTGAGGCACGCGTCCCAACCTGTCCGCCATCAACCCACCCAGCGTCTGGTAGCCCGCGCCCTCGGGCACCACGTCCTCCTCCAACCCCAGCAGGTCCACGAAGTCGTCGACATGCATGGAACCCTGCACGCGCCAGGCGCCCTCGCCCAGGGGCACCACCTCGGGGGGGTCGTCCTCGCCGGGCGGCATGATGTCGCCGACCAGTTCTTCGAGGATGTCGGAGAGGGTCACCAGACCCTCGACGCCACCGTATTCGTCGAGCACCACCGCGATGTGCGTCCGCGAATCGCGGAACTTGTTGAGCAGGCTGAGGATCGGCAGGGTCTCGGGCACCAGCAGTGGCTTGTGCAAAGCGGCACGAAGGTCGAAGCTGCCGATGTCGAGCTTGGCGGCGAGCAGGTCGCGGATGACCACGAAGCCGACCACGCGGTCGAGCTCCCCCTCGCACACGAGGTAACGCCCGTGGGGCTCCGTCCTGATCTGCTCCAGGACTTCCTCCGGCGTGGCGCTAACGTCGAACCAAGACACGTCGTGCCTGGGCGTCATGATGGCGTTCACCTTTCGCTCCCCCAGCCAGAAAGCGTTCTCGATGATCTCCTGCTCGGCCGGCTCTATGACGCCCGCGCGCAACCCCTGGGCGATCACCATGTCGATGTCCGCCTCGCTGATGTCGTCCGCCTCGCCCTGCTTCACGCCCATAAGGGCGAGCAGCGCGTTGGTGGACGCCCCGAGGAAACTCACGAGGGGCTTGCCTATCACCGAGAGCGCGAGCATGAGGCCGCCTATGGCCATCGCGACCCGCTCCGGGTCGTTGAGGCCTATCCGCTTCGGGACGAGCTCACCTACCACCAGCGAGACGTAGGTGATGAGCACGACCACGAAGCCGAAGGCGAGAGGGTCGGCGATACCCTCGAGGAAAGGCACCCGCTCGAGAACCCTCGCGAGGGGCCCGGACAGCGTGGCGCCACCGAACGCGCCCGAGAAGACGCCCACGAGCGTGATGCCGATCTGGGTGGTGGAAAGGAACGTGTTCGGGTGCTCGGCAAGGGTCAGCGCCCGCTTGGCCGCGGGCACGCCGGCTTCCGCCTTCTGCCGCAACCTCAGCTTGTTGGCCGACACGACGGCGATTTCGGCCATGGCGAAGACGCCGTTGAGGACGATGAGCAGCAGGATGATGAGCGCACTCATGCTTGCGCAACTATAAGCACAGGCGACCCGGCGTCACGGGCGAGGCCTCTCATCGCCGGCCGTCGGCCCCGCGCCCCGAGCTCACGTTTCATGCCTCGCCACCTCGAACCCGTTGGGCCCGAAGCGCACACGGACGTCGAGACCGGTAGTCTCGTAATGGACGCCTACCTCGTCGACCTCCTCTATCACGCCGTCGATGGCCATGAGCGGGGTGCGCACCTCCTCGAGGTAGCGACGACGCACTTCCAGAGGCTGGTCGCGCAAGTGTTCGCGCCACAGGGTCGTCTGCCTGATGGCTACGCGCAACCAGCCGCGGCCGCTCCAGCGCCAGAAGGTGATGCCGGCCTGCAGCGCCGTTCCGGCCGCCAGCGCCCACCACACGCCGGCCGGGCCCATCCCCAAACGCAACGCGAGCAAGTAGGCCAGCGGCACCGACACCAACCAGCGTCCGATGAGCGTGGCGTACAGGCCCGGCAGGGTGTCCCCTGCCCCGCGCAGAGCCCCGTTGGCGACCATGGCTATCGCCAGCAGCGGCTGAGACAGGCCCACGATGCGCAAGTAGGCGACGCCCGCGCTCATCACCACGCCCTCGGCCGTGGGCTCGAAGAAGCGCACCAGAGCGGGCGCGAACCAGATGACCGGCACCGCTAATAGAGTCAGCAACACGACGCCGAACCCCATGGCCACGTTGCCGCGGAGACGGGCGTCCTTCGTTTGCCAGGCCCCGAGGGAGCTCCCGACCATGGCGGTCGAGGCCAGGCCGATCGCCAGGCCGGGCGTCTGGATGAGCCGGGTCACCTGCGTGCCGATGGCCAGCGCGGCCGCCCCCAGGGCCCCTGCGGAAGTGGAGGTGAGGATGCGCAGCACGAACAGTTGCGTGAGGTTGCGGGCCACGCCCTGTGCTCCCGAGGGCACGCCGATGGCCAGGATCTGCCGCATCAGGCGCCAATCGGGACGGTACGAGCCCGCTCGCAGTTTGATCACGTTGCGCCCGGAGTAGAGCAGCCATACGCCCACGACGCTCGCCGCCAGGCGCGAGAGGATGGTCGACAGGGCGGCGCCCGCGACGCCCAGGCTGGGTATCGGACCGAAGCCGAAGATCAACAGAATGGCGAGGAGGACGTTGAGGACGTTGACGCCCGCGGTCAGGTAAAGCGGGGTGATGACGTCGCCTGCGCCCTGCATCACCTTGTTCACCACGAAGTTGACGGCGAGGAAGGTGCCGCCGATGAAGAGGATGCGCAAGTAACCTACGCTCAGGTCGATGACGTGGCCGCCCTCGCCGCTGTTCAAGAAGACCAGCAGCGGCCGGGAGATCCACCAGCCGATCACGGCGAGGGCGACGCCGAACATCAGGGCGAAGAGGAGCGATTGGCGGACCACGCGGCTGACGCGCTCGGGGTCGCGGGCGCCGCGCGCCTGGGCCACGAGGACCATGGAGCCCGTGGTGATGCTCATGAGACCAACCAGCATGAGCATCCTCAAGACCTGGCTCATGCCCACGGCGGCTACCTCGATGGGGCCCAGGCGGCCCACCAGGAAGACGTCCGCCACGTTCACCAACGTCTGCAGCAGGTTGGTGAAGATGATCGGGACCGACATGGTCCAGACCTCACCGAGGACGGGCAGGAGGCGACGGGCGCGGCTCTGGGTTGGGGGCTCGTCGCTACTCACGAGTGCTCAGCCTAGCGCCCCCAGCGTGGCAACGCCGGGCGCTCTCGGGCATGGCCCGGCGCTCAGGCCGTTTCGGACGGCCGCGTGGACCCGCGGGCCGCGACCAAGCGGTCCGCCAGTTGTCGCGCCAGCTCCAATACCGCGTCCGGCGCAAGCGGAACGGCCCTTCGCCGCGCATGGTCGTCTGCCGGCCACGCCACACCCTGAACAGCGCTCGGGCCCATGAGCTGCGTAGCGCGCCGACGTGTGCGGTACTCGGCCGCGGGGTGGGTCGCCGCAAGCGCCAGTAGCGCCTCCCCGGCGACTGCCGGCGCAACGGCGTAGGCGATCACGAACGCGTCGAAGGCAAGGGGCACGAAGGCGAACTCCGTGATGACCCGCAACGCCGCGAGCAGCTCATCGCCGGCGGCCCGCGGTAGCGCCGCCACCCCGGCGCTCAACAGGTGCGAGAGCGCATAGTCGTACTCGACGTAGCGCGGCGCCTCGGGTTTCACCGCGTGGCGGGCGAGGAGCGTCTGCCGGAAGCGCTCCGCCTCCCTCGCATCGCCGTCATATAACGCGATCCACGCCAACAGCTCGCAGCCGTCGCGCTCGTCGAGTGAGTCAGCGGCCTCGGCCCGCGCAAGCTCGACGTCCCCGCGCGCGTAGTGCAGCTGTGCCAGAAGGAACTGCTTCGTTCGGCGACCACCGCGGACGGAGGATTCGTCGGACGATTCCCGCCCTTCGAACAGTAGCGACACCGCGGCCAGGTGCCGCTCGGCACCGGCGAGGTCGCCGAGCTGCACGAGGTTGAAACCCGCGTACGTGTGCAGCTTCGCCAGGTGGTACTTGCGGCCGACCTCGTCGCGCTCGAGGGCTATGGCCTCGGCGGTCAGCTCGTATGCGCGAGCGTAATCCCCGTAGGTCGTGCTGACGAAGACGGCGTAGTTGCGCAGCACCGCCGCCAGGTGGGCGGCGTTGCCGCTCCGCCTGCACGCCGCGATGGCCTCGACCTGTAGGCGTTCGTGCTCCGCGCGGTCGGCGGCCAACAGACCCAGGTTCGAGAGGCAGCCGCCCAACTGTTGCGCGCTACCGTGCCGTTCCAGGAGCGGCAGGGCCTCGAGCCAGAAGCCGCGGGCGCTCTCCAGGTCCAGCTGGTTGAAGTGGACGGTCCCCAGGTCCATCAGTATCCGCGCCGCGTCGCCCTCGTCTTCGTGCTTGCGCGCGAGCACCAGAGCGCGCTCGTAAAGTGGCAACGCCTCCGCGGCGCCGGTGCCGGCCAGAACGCGTGCTTGCGCGAACAGGATGCGGCCCCCCAGGAGCGACTCGGGGTCGACGGTCGGCCACGCGGCGTCCATCAGGCTTGCCAGGGCGCCTGAGCGCTCGCGCATCACCATGTAGTCCTTGAGCATCGGAACCATCCGCTCGAGCACGTCGTGCCGCCGCGTCTCGACCGCCCACACCCAGGCCGCGCGCAGGTTCGCGAAGTCACGATCCAACTCCTCGAACGCCGCCCGCTGCCCGACCTGCATGTAGAACGGGCGCTTCGACTCCAGAAGCCGGCAGAAGAACTCGGCGTGCCGGGCCCGGACCTGTTCGGCCGCGGGCAGACTTATCAACTTCTCGCCCGCGTACTGCTTGACGAGCGGGTGCAGGTCGTAACGAGGTCCTTCGCGGCGCAACAGCGAGCGGTCGAGCAATGCGCTGAGTAGCCGCATGTCCATGCCCAGGACGAAGCTAGCGGCCTTGCGCGTGAAGCCACCCTGGAACACCGAACTGCCGGCCAGCCCCAGGCGCGCCACCTCGTCCAACAAGCCCCACGAACGCTCGAAGACCGCCCGCATGCTCTCGTGCTGTTCGGGTACGTCCGGCTGCGTGGCGATCAGCGTGTCGAGATCGGCTTCGAGTTCGCGCTCCAGCTCCGCTAGCGGGATCACTCGCGCCAGCGCGGCCGCCAGCTCGATCCCGAGCGGAACACCGTCCAACAAACGGCAAACGCCCAGCACCGCTGCGACGTTGGACTCGTCGAGTCCGAAGCGCGGGTCGAAGCGCCTGGAGGACAGTAGGTAGAGGCTCACGGCGTCATCGCGCGTGCCGCCGGCCAACGCCTCGTCGACGCTCGCAGGCAGCGGCAGACCGCCTAGCGGGTAGAGCGACTCGGCCGCAACGCCCAAGGGTTCACGCGACGTGATCACCAGCTGCGTCTTCGGGCAGGCCTCCAGTAACGCCACCAGTTGCGGCGCGCCGGCCGTGACATGCTCGAAGTTATCCAGTACCAGTAGCGACCGGCCCGCCGCCAGCCGCTCGCGCAGGGCTGAGAGGGGCCCTCCCCCGCCGAGGGGCAGGCCCAAGGCCATAGCGATGCGGCCCAGCACCTCGCCCGGGTCGGCGACCGCCTCGAGCGGCACGTAATAGACGCTGTCGAACACGGCTCTCTCCAGCAGCCGCGCGGCAAGCGCCACGCTCAACCGCGTCTTGCCGATTCCGCCAAGGCCGCTGATCGTCAAGAGGCGCTCGCCGTCCTCCAGCCGCGTCTGCAGATCACGCAACTCCCTCTCGCGCCCAACCAACGGCCGCGCCGTTCGCGGCAGGTTGTGCAGGGCGGGGCGTGGCTCGACACGGCCCCCCACGACCGCCCGTTCGGAGATCGAGACGCCGATCGCCGATGCCTCGCGCCGCAACGCCGCAGCGCGCGGATTGTCGCTACCCACCAACAGCGCGTGCAAACGCGACAGCAGGTCGGCATCGCTATCGACGACGTCGGGCTGCAGCAGCATGGCGCGCTCGGCCAGTCCAGCGGCGGCACGGGAGTCCCCGGCCGCCAGCCTCCCCTCGGCCACCTCGATCAGAGCTCGCTGCGCCTCGGCGGCCAACATCTCGCGTGTGAAGAACAGCCACTCCTCTAGTTCCACGTTGCCATCGTCGATGTCGACGCCTGCCAGGAACGGACCGGCGTAGAGGTCCGCCGCCGCACGCCAATCCCTGGCTGCAGCGGCCTCCCGGAGTAGCACGGCGTCGCACTCGACATTGGCCCATAGCCGCGCCTCGTCGACGCCCACGGCCTCCGGCGCCTCTTGCCGCAACTGCGATAGCGCCACGGATAGGCTCTGCCGCGGGTTCGCCGCGCCCGGCCACAGCAGCTCGGCCAGGTAACGACGGTCCTTCGGCCCTTCCACCGCGAGGAAAGTCAACAGCAACAACGGTTTATGACGACGAAAGCTGACTCCCGGCAGGGCCAAACCCCCCAGAGTTCGGAGCCTCATGACCAAGTATAGGAAGTATGCGGCGTACGGGCCAGGCGTAGAGGCCACACAGCGCCCGCCCAGCGCACGTGCGCTGCCTGACCCTTGACGTCTTCAGGCAAGGTCAGGCGCCATGCGGATCCAGGCACCGACACCGCCCCCGGACGCCATGTGCTATACAAGTAACCGACCGCGCCGTCCCGCCAACCGCTTCACCCCCCGGTGGGGCAGCGCCCTTCGCCACGCACCGGCATAGGCCACTTGTTCCACTCTGGCTGCCGTGCGTACCGATCGCTTCGCGGCGACCGCAGGCCCGAATCCGATGACCACGCCAGCGCGGCCCGCCGAAGCCCCCATCAGGGCGAAGCGAGCGAGGCGAGCGCGCTCGGGATCGGCACCTCAAGACGCACGTTCATGCGTGTACCGTCCTTGTCTCGACCGAAAGGAACTCCCATGCTCCACGGCGCAAAGCCGTTCGTTCGCCCGCTCGTCGCGGGTTTGCTGGGCCTCGCCCTGCTACTCGGTGGCTTCGCCACCGCGCAAGAACCCGATTGCGGTGGCTACGACAAGCCCATAGTGTTCGCCGAGCTCGATTGGGACAGCGTGCAGGTCCTGAACCACATCGCACGCTTCGTCCTGGAAGAAGGCTTCGGCTGCGCCACCGACTCCATCCCCGGCTCGACCATCCCCATGTACCGCGGCGCCGCGCGCGGCGACATCGACGTCGTGATGGAAGTCTGGCTGGACAACGTGCCCGATTTCTGGGGTCCTGCCGTCGCCGCCGGTGACGTCGTTCAACTCGACGCGGTCTTCGACGACGCCATCCAGGCCTTCTACGTGCCGCGCTACATGGTCGAGGGAGACGCCGATCGCGGGATCGAGGCCACGGCTCCCGACCTCAAGAGCGTCTACGACCTGCCCCAGTACGCCAGCCTCTTCCGCGATCCCGAGCAGCCGGACAAGGGCCGCTTCTACAACTGCATCATCGGTTGGCGTTGCGAGGAGATCAACAACGTCAAGCTCGAGGTGTACGGCCTGACCGACTACTTCACGAACTTCCTGCCGGGCACGGCGGTTGCGCTCGCCACCTCGATGGAAGGCGCCTACCTGCGTGGCGAACCCTGGGTCGGCTACTACTGGAGCCCGACCTGGGTCTTGGGCAAGCTCGACATGATCCGCCTCGAGGAACCCCCCTACAGCGACGCCTGCTGGGACGTGCTCGAGGCCAACGTCGACACCCCGGAGAAGGCCACCGAGGCGTGCGCCTACCCAGCCTCCACCGCGGTCATCGCCCTGGGCAAGAACTATAAGGACCAGGCCTCGGACGAGATCGTGGCGTTCCTCAACGCCATCGACACCCCCTCCGCGCTCATCAACAAGATCCTCGCTCACATGCAGGAGACGGACGCCTCCCCCGCGGAAGCTGCCATGCACTTCCTCGAGACCGAGAAGGACGTCTGGACCGGTTGGCTCGCCAACGCCGGCCTCGACCCCGTCGTCACGGAGCGCGTACTGGCCGCTCTGAAGTAAGGACGCGACCATGGGTAATCTGCTCTTCGGCAGCTTTCCGGAGGGGTGGCGCATCCCCCTCCGGAAGTGGACGAACACCTTCGTCGACTGGCTGGTCGCCAACTACGGCGACTTCTTCCGCAGCATCACCGACAGCCTGCTCTACGTCCTGGTGCAAGTGGAGCGCTTCCTGAACTGGTTGCCCTGGTGGTCGGTAGTGCTGCTCGTCGGCCTGCTCGTGTGGCACGCCAGCGGCAAGCGCGTGGCGCCTGCCATCGTGCTCGCCGGGTTACTAGCACTCGTAGGCACGTTCGACCTCTGGCCACAGATGGTCACCACGCTAGCGATCATGATCGTGGCGACCACCGCGACAGTGGCGATCGGAATCCCGATTGGCATCGCCATGGCCCGAAGTGATCGCCTCAAGCGCGTGCTCCAGCCCCTACTCGACGGCATGCAAACGATGCCCAGCTTCGTCTACCTCGTGCCGGTCGTGATGTTCTTCGGCCTGGGGAACGTGGCCGCCATCTTCGCCACGTTCGTCTACGCCGTGCCGCCCGTCATCAGGCTCACCGACCTCGGACTGCGCCTCGTCGACGAGGAGGTCGTCGAGGCGGCCGACTCGTTCGGAGCGTCCGAACGGCAGTTGCTCTGGTGGGTGCGCATCCCGCTGGCGGTACCCACCATCATGGCCGGCATCAACCAGACCATCATGATGGCCCTGGCGATGGTCGTGGTGGCGTCGATGATCGGCGCGCGCGGGCTGGGCCAAGAGGTCCTTCGGAGCCTGCAACGCGGCGACGTGGGCCTGGGTCTGGAGGCGGGCCTCGCCATCGTGATCCTGGCCATCGTCATGGACCGCGTGACCGCCGGCTACGGCCGCCGCATGGACAACACGGAACAGGCGGGCTGAGATGGCGTTCCTCGAGATCCGCAACCTGAGCAAGGTCTTCGGGCCAGAACCGGAGACGATCCTCCCACTACTGCAGAACGACGTCACCAAGGAAGAGATCTTAGAGCGCACCGGCCATACGGTCGGGCTGCACGACATCTCCCTCGACATCGAGCGGGGCGAGACCTTCGTGGTCATGGGCCTCTCGGGGAGTGGCAAGTCCACCCTCGTGCGCTGCCTCAACCGGCTAATCGAGCCCACTTCCGGCAGCATCACCCTGGGCGACGTCGAAATCCTGTCGCTCGATAAGAAGGCATTGCGCGACGTCAGACGCCGCCGTTTCGGCATGGTCTTCCAACGCTTCGGCCTGCTGCCTCACCGCACCGTCTTGGAGAACGTCGCCTTCGGGCTACGGGTGAGGAACGTCGGCAAGGAGGAAAGGTGGGCGAAGGCGCGCCACTGGATCGACGCGGTGGGCCTGTCGGGTTACGAGAACGCCCGGCCGCGCGCCCTGTCGGGCGGCATGCAGCAACGCGTGGGGCTGGCCCGGGCGCTATGCACCGACCCCGACGTGCTGCTGATGGACGAGGCGTTCAGCGCCTTGGACCCGCTCATCCGCCGCGAGATGCAAGACGAGCTGATCCGGCTGCAACACGAGCTGAAGAAGACCATCGTCTTCATCACGCACGACCTCGACGAGGCCCTGCGCCTGGGTGACCGCGTGGCCATCCTCAACCACGGTCGCCTCATCCAGGTGGGTACCCCGGCAGGCATCGTCCTCCACCCCGCCGACGACTACGTGCGCGCGTTCGTCGAGCACGTGAACCGCGCACGGGTGCTGCGGGTCAGGCACGTCATGGAGGAGGCGCTCATCGTGTCGCTCGCCCAACGCGGCTCCGACGTCACCGACCTGCTCCTGGCCAGCAACGGCCTGGCCGCCTTCGTGCGCGACGCCCAGGGACGCTACCAAGGGACCGTCTCGTATCACGACGCGGCCGAGAACCCCGACCGCACCGTGGCGGAACTCCTGCGCGAGGAGGCCCTCACCCTGCCGGGCGACACGCTACTGGAGGACGCCATGGAGCCACTCGGCGACAGCCAGCTCCCCGCGGCGGCCGTCGGCAAGGACGGTCAGCTGTTGGGGATGATCAGGCCCCGCACGGCGCTCCTCGCCATGGGCTCGAGCCGCGTCACGGAGGGCTTCGTCACCAGTCCCGCGTCCAAGTCCGGTGTAGCGCCCGCCGACAAGCAGGCGCTGGGAAGTGGCTAGCGCAGGCGCCGCGCCCTAGCGGCTCACTCGCGCGCCGGCGTCAACTCCCTGATGTCGGCCCCGCTCGGCCGCTGGTATACGCGTAGGTCGAACTCGGGCAGGATGGCCATGAGGTGGTCGAACACGTCGGCCTGCACACCCTCGTAAACGTCCCAGCGGACGTCGGCCACGAACACGTAGATCTCGATGGGCACGCCCTCCGGAGTCGCCTCCAACTGGCGCACCAAGAAGGTGAGGTCCTGCGAGATGTCGGGCCTGGAGCGCAGGTAGCGCGTCACGTAGGCGCGGAACGTGCCGATGTTGGTGAGGCGCCGGGAGTTCACCGGGTTCTCGCGTGCGGCCGGGTTGTTGGCTATCCAGGCGTCGATGTCGGCCTTCTTCTCGTCGAAGTACTCCCGCAGTAAAGCGAAGCGCCTAAGGTCGTCGATCTCGGCAGGCGTCAGGAAGCGCACGCTGCTGATGTCGATGCGGAGGCTGCGCTTCATGCGCCGCCCGCCGGCGTCCTGCATGCCGCGCCAGTTCCTGAACGAGTTGTCGAGGAAGTGGTGCGTGGGGACCACGGTGAACGTCTCGTCGAAGTTCTTCACCTTGACGTTGTTCAGGGCGATGTCGACCACGTCACCGTCGGCGTTGAACTGCGGCATCTCGATCCAGTCGCCCACGCGGATCAGGTCGTTGCTCGTGAGTTGGATGCCCGCCACCAACCCGAGCAGGGTGTCGCGGAAGATGAGCAGCAGCACCGCCGACGCGGCGCCCACGCCGCTCAAGATGATCAGCGGCTCGCGGTTGAGCAGGGTGGCCACGATGATTATCCCGGCCATCAGGTAGACGATGAGGGTGACGCCCTGCAAGTAGCCCTTTATCGGCCGCAGGTGAGCGTTGGGGGTCTTGGCGTACACGTCGCCGAAGGCCGTCACGAAAGAGGCGATCGCCTGCGCTATCACCACGATCATCGCGGTGGCTATGAGGCGGCCGAGCAGCGTCTGCATGCCCTCGCCCAGCGCGGGCAGGTACGGCAGGCCCGCCCGGTAGATGATCAGCGGCACCAGGTAGGCCAGGCGGTGGAAGAAGCGGCGGCGCTGGAGCGCGTCGTCCCACGTGATGCGGGTGCGAGCACCGAGGCGGCCGATAGCTACCACCAGCACCTCACGCGTGATCCTGAACGCCAGCCAGCCGAGGATCACCAGGCCGGCGCCGCCGATGAGCGTCGTCAGCCACGGGTGGTTGGCGGCCCAGTCTTGCGCGGCGGTTCCGAACAGGGTGGGGAGGGGCTGGTCGGGGGTGGGCATCGGGGCAGTCTAACGTGTGCGCACGGCTGCTCCCGGAAAGGGCCGACGACCAGCACGGAACGCGCCACCCACGCGAGAAGGTGGGTGGCGCGTCTGTTAGGCCGTCAGCGACGGGCTAGAGGATCAGGCCTTGACGACCCCCTTGTCGTCTGCGGCGGGCTCGGCGCCGTGCGCAGCGCCGTCACCCTTCGCCGCGCCCAGCTGCGGGCCGTACTTCAGTGCCGCGTGTGCCGCCGCCAGGCGAGCGATGGGCACCCGGAAGGGTGAGCAGCTGACGTAGTCGAGTCCGTAGAGGTGGCACAGGTGGATGGACGCCGGGTCGCCCCCGTGCTCGCCGCAGATCCCGACCTCGAGGTCGCTGCGGACGGAGCGGCCGAGCTGGGTGCCGATCTCGATGAGCCTCCCGACGCCGGCCTTGTCGATGGTGGCGAACGGGTTCTCCTCGAGGATGCCGTGTTCGAGGTAGTACATCAGGAAGCTCTTCTCCGCGTCGTCGCGCGAGATGCCGAAGGCCGTCTGGGTCAGGTCGTTGGTGCCGTAGCTGAAGAACGCGGCCTCGGCGGCCAGCTCGTCGGCCACGAGGGCGGCGCGCGGAACCTCGATCATGGTCCCGAACCGGTAATCGACGCGCATGCGCTGTTCCGCCATGACGAGCTCGGCTTCCTCCTCGAGCGCCCGCTTCTGGCTGCGCAGTTCGTTCACGTGACTGACGAGCGGGATCATGACCTCCGGGTGCACCTCCACGCCCTCGCGCTTGACGGCGCACGCCGCCTCGAAGATGGCCCGGACCTGCATCTTGGTGAGCTCGGGGATGATGATGCCTAGGCGCACGCCGCGCGTGCCCAGCATGGGGTTCGCCTCGCGCAGCTCGGTCACCCGCGTCAGGTGATCCTGCTTCTGGCGGATGACGCCGAGCGCGGCGTCCATCTCCTCGAGGGTGTGGAAGTGCTGGAGCTGCATCTTGAGCGCCGCCAGGTCGCCGGCGAGGTCGTCGTGCGGCGGCAGGAACTCGTGGAGCGGCGGGTCGATCAGGCGGATGATGACGGGCAGGCCGTTCATGGCCCTGAACAGGCCCTCGAAGTCTTCCCGCTGTAGCGGCAGCAGCGCCGCCAGCGCCTCGGCGCGCACGGTGGGGGTCTTCGCCATGATCATCTTCTGGACGATCGCCAGCCGCTCCGACTGGAAGAACATGTGCTCGGTGCGTACCAGGCCGAGGCCCTCGGCGCCGTAGGCGCGGGCCCGCTCGGCGTCGGCGGGGTAGTCGGCGTTGGCGCGCACGCCCAACGTGCGGATCTCGTCGGCCCAGGAGAGCAGCTTGGTCAGGAACGGATTGTCGATGTCGGGGATGACCGTCGGCAAGGCGCCCAGGTAGACGTCGCCCAGCGTGCCGTCTATCGAGATGACCTCGCCTTCCTTGATGGTGAGGTCGCCGATGTTCATCTCGTGCCTGTCGAGGTCGATGACCAGTGCGGCGACGCCGACGACGGCCGGCTTACCGAACTGCCGCGCTACCAGCGCTGCGTGGCTGGTGCGGCCGCCCGAGCTGGTCAATATGCCGCGCGCGGCGAGCATGCCGTGGACGTCGTCCGGCTTGGTCTCGGGGCGGACCATGATGACGTCGCGCCCCTCCTTGGCCCAGCTCTCGGCGGTGTCGGCATCGAAAGCGATGACGCCCACGGCGGCGCCGGGCGAGACGTTGAGGCCGGCGGCCAGCTTGGGGGTGTCCTTGCGGGCCTTCACCTCGAACTGCGGGTGCAGGAAGTAGTCGACCTGCTCGGGCTTGACGCGCCCGACGGCCTCCTGCTTGTCGATCAGGCCTTCCTCGACCATGTCCACCGCTATGCGGACTTCGGCCTGCGCCGTGCGCTTGCCGTCGCGCGTCTGCAGCACCCAGAGCTTGCCGTGCTCGACTGTGAACTCCATGTCCTGCATGTTGCGGTAGTGGCGCTCGAGGCGTTGGGCGATGGCGTCGAACTCCTCGTACGCGGCCGGCATGATCTCGGCCAGCTCCTCGAGCGGCTGGGTGGCGCGGATACCCGCCACCACGTCCTCGCCCTGGGCGTTCACCAGGAAGTCGCCTTCCAAGTGCTTCTCGCCGGTCGTGGCGTTGCGGCTCATGGCGACGCCCGTGGCGCAATCGTCGCCCATGTTGCCGAACACCATGGCCTGGATGTTCACGGCGGTGCCCAGGTCGTGGCGGATGCCGGCGGCGTTGCGGTAGTCCACGGCGCGCTTGCCGTTCCACGAGCTGAAGACGGCCTCGGTGGCCAGCCGCAGCTGCTCGAGCGGTTCCTCGGGGAAAGGCTCCCCGGTGTAGGTGCGGATCATCTCCTTGAACTTCCGCGTGACTTCCTGCCAGTCGGACGCCTTCAGCTCGGAGTCGACGCTGACGCCGGCCAGCTTGCGCCGGCCGGTGATGACGGCCTCGAAGACCTCGTCCGGCACTCCCAGCACCACGCTGCCGAACATCTGCACGAGGCGCCGGTAGGAGTCGTACACGAAGCGCGGGTCGGCGGTGAGCGCAACGAGGCCGCTGGCCACCTCGTCGTTGAGACCGACGTTGAGGATGGTGTCCATCATCCCGGGCATCGAGAACTTCGCTCCCGAACGGACAGAGATGAGCAGCGGCTTGGCCGGGTCGCCGAAGGTCTGTCCGGTGCGCTCCTCAACCTGCCTCAGCGCGTCCAGTTCCTGCTGCCAAAGGCCTTCCGGGAACTCGTTGCCGGCGGCCAGATAGGCGTTGCAGCCCTCGGTCGAAACGGTGAAGCCCGGAGGGACGGGAACGCCCAAGCGGGTCATGTCGCCGAGGTTCGCCCCCTTGCCGCCCAGCAGGGCTCGTGCGCCGTCCCAGCTGCCGGCCAGGCGTTCCGCCTCGCCGACTTCGGAGAATAGGTAGACCCACTTCTTGGTCATAGCGGTCCCTTCCCGGACGCGGTGAGCGGAGTACTTCTTGTCCGGCGGACGGCGTCCATTTCCTACTCGAGCCTAGCCGCGGCCCCGTTGGCCCGGCCAGTGTCGGATGTCCTCAGCCGCCCACCCTGTAACCGAACGAGTAGCCGGTGAGGGTCTTTAGGTAGTTGGCGCGTTCGAACGCCTCGGGGTCGGGGGCGGAGCGCTGCGACAGCGCGCCCCGCAACTCCATCACGTCGTCGTAGTCGTTCTCCCTCATCCACGTTTCGAGGTCGGCCAGTACCTGCGCAACGTGCTCGGGTCCGTGTTCCAACAGGGCCGAGGCCATGGTGACCGCGTCCGCCCCCACCAGCAGCAGCTTCACGACGTCGTCAGCGGTGTGGACGCCGCCAGAACCGGCGAGGTCGAGCCGCACCCGGCCGCGGAGGATGGCGATCCACCGAAGGGCAAGGCGCGACTCCTGGCTCGACGACAGGATGAGGTGGGGTCCCACGGTCAGCTCATCTAAGTCGACGTCCGGTTGGTAGAAGCGGTTGAAGAGCACCACGCCCTGCGCTCCGGCCCCGGCGAGCCGCTGCACCAGGTGGGGGATGGAGGAGAACCAGGGCCCCAGCTTCACCGATACGGGTACGTGGACGCTGCCGGCGACCTCCGCGACGGTGTCTATGGTCCGCTGCTCCACGTCCGCCGCCGCCACGTCGGGGTCGGTGGCGAGGAAGTAGACGTTGAGCTCGATGGCGTCGGCGCCCGCCGCCTCCAACTGCTTGGCGTGGTGCGTCCAACCGCCGGGCCGGTAACCGTTGAGGCTGGCGATCACCGGCACGCTGAGTGCCGACTTGGCGGTGCTCAGGTGGCGCAGATAGTCGTCGGCGCCGACCTCGAAGCCCGTGAACGGGTCGAAGTAGCCGGTCACCTCCGGTGAGATCTCGTGGCCGACGCGGCTGAGGTCGTCCAGCACGAGCTCCTCACGCTCGATCTGCTCCTCGAACAGCGAGGGCAGCACTACCGCGCCGACGCCCGCTTCGTCCAGGTCCAGCAACGTGTCGAGGCGGCCGGTCAGGGGCGACGAGGAGGCGATGAGTGGGTTTCTCAGCCTGAGGCCCAAGTATGTGGTCGCGAGGCGCGGGCTCATGATTCGACCTCCGTGGCGGTGCTACCAGGTGTGGCGAGAGCCTTGGCCGCGTCGCCGCTGGCCTTGTCCGGCATCTCGTGGTGAACGGCCGCGAGTTGTTCGTAGAGTGCGCGGCGCGCCTTCGCGTCGGCCTCGGCCAGCTTCATCAGGGCCGCGGCGCGTTCGGGCTGACTGCGCGCGAGTACCGAGAACCGGCCCTCACGCGAGGCCCACTCGGAGAGCGAGGCCTTGGGCGGGCGCGAGTCGAGGATGAGGGGTTGTCCGCCGCCCTCCTTGAGCGCCTCACGCGGGTCGTAGTGGTAGAGGGTGAGGTAGCCGGCCCTGACGGCGTCGCGCTGATGGGTCATCATCGTGCTCATCTCGATGCCGTGGGCGATGCACGGGCTGTAGGCGATGATCAGGCTGGGGCCCGGCCAGGCCGCGGCGGCGCGCATCACGTCGATCGTCTGCTTGGGGCTGGCGCCCATGGCGATCTGCGCGACGTACACGTCGCCGTAGGCCATGGCTATCTGGCCCAGGTCCTTCTTGCCGACCGCCTTGCCGCTGGCCGCGAACTTGGCGACCGCGGCGCGCGGCGTCGCCTTGGACGCCTGGCCGCCGGTGTTGCTGTAGACCTCGGTGTCGAGCACCAAGACGTTGATGTCGCGGCCGGTCGCCAGGACGTGGTCGAGCCCGCCGAAGCCGATGTCGTAGGCCCAGCCGTCGCCGCCGACTATCCAGAGCTGGCGGTAGACGAGGGTCTCGGCCACGGTGCGCAGCCGCGCCAGGTCGAGTCGCTCCGTTTCGCTGAGGTCGGTGGCCTGCTCGAGTTCGTCAAGCCGCTCGTTCAGCGCCTCGACCAGTTCACGCTGAGCCGCGATGCCTTCTTCGTCCCGCGCGTCCATGCCGTGGAGCAACGAGGCCACTAGGCCCTCGCCCAAGCGCGAGCCGAACCGTCCGATCAGGTCGGCGGCCTGCTCGGCGCGAGCGTCCACCGCCAGCCTCATACCGAGGCCGAACTCGGCGCCGTCTTCGAACAACGAGTTGGACCAGGCCGGGCCGCGGCCGTCCGCGGCCTGGGCCCACGGGGTGGTGGGGAGGTTGGCGCCGTAGATGGAGGAGCAGCCGGTGGCGTTGGCCACCAACAGGTGGTCGCCGAACAGTTGGCTGAGCAGCTTGAGGTAAGGCGTTTCGCCGCAGCCGGCGCAGGCGCCGGAGAACTCGAACAGCGGCTCGCGCAGCTGCGAGGCCTTGATGGGGTCGAGCACGTCGAACGTCGGGCGCGGGTAGGGCAGCTTCTCGAAGAAGTCCCAGTTGGCGCGCTCCTGCTCGTGATGAGCAACCTTGGGCTCGAGGTTGATGGCCTTGAACTTGAGGTCGGTCTTGTCGCGGGCCGGGCAGACGTCCACGCAGACGCCGCAGCCGGTGCAGTCGTCGGGCGAGACCTGGACGATGAACGCGTGATCCTTTAGCGACTCGTCGCGGCCCGTCCACGGCGTCCACTTGAAGCCGTCGGGCGACCCCTCGAGCAGGTCCTGGGGCACGGCGTTGACGCGGATGGCGGCGTGCGGGCAGGCCAGGGCGCACAGGTTGCACTGCGTGCAGATGTCGGTCTGCCAGATGGGTATCTCGAACGCTATCGAGCGCTTCTCCCACCGGCCCGTGTTCGTCGGGTAGGTGCCGTCCACCGGGAAGGCGGATACGGGCAGGAGGTCGCCCTCACCGGCCATGAGCCTGGCGGTCACGCGCTGCACGAAGTCGGGTGCGTTCTCGGGCACCAGCGCGTAGCGCCGGTAGGCGCTCTCGCCCTCGGCCGGGACGGTCACGGCATGCAGGTTCTCGAGGGCCGCATCGACGGCCGCGTGGTTGCGCGAGAGGACGGTGCCGCCGCGTTTGCCGTAGGTGCGGTCGATGGCGGCCTTGATGGCGGCTATCGCCTCGTCCTTCGGCAGCACCCCCGACAGCGCGAAGAAGCACGTCTGCATGATGGTGTTGACGCGCGAGCCGAGGCCCACGTCCTGCGCCACCCTGTCGCCGTCGATGGTGTAGAGCTTTAGGTCCCGGCTCCTGACGATCCGCTGCGCCTCGACGGGCAGCTGGTCCCACAGCTCGTCCGGGCTGAAGGGCGCGTTGAAGAGCACGGTGGCTCCGGGCGCCGCCAACCCGAGCACGTCACGCGAGAACAGCAGCTCGAAGCGGTGAACGCCGACGAAGCCGGCGGACTCGATGAGGTAGGGGCTGGCCACGGGTGCCTGGCCGAAGCGCAGGTGGGAGACGGTCACGGCGCCCGACTTCTTGGAGTCGTAGACGAAGTAGCCCTGGGCGTCGAGGTCGGTCTCCTCGCCGATGATCTTGACGCTGTTCTTGGTGGCGCCCACGGTGCCGTCGCTGCCGAGGCCGTAGAAGACGGCGCGGGTGACGTTCTGACGCTCGGTGGTGAAGCCGTCGTCGACCTTCAGGGAGAGGTGGGTGACGTCGTCGGCGATGCCGACGGTGAAGGAGTGTGGCGCTCCGGGGTCCAGCAACGCGTCGAGGGCCGCCTTGGCCATGCGCGGTGTGAACTCCTTGCTGCCGAGGCCGTAACGGCCGTTGAGCACCCGCGGGCGGGTGGCGCCGTCCGTCCAGCGCTCCGCCAGGCCCGTGAGGACGTCTTGGTAGAGCGGCTCGCCGGAGGCTCCGGGCTCCTTGGTGCGGTCCAGGACCGCCAGGGTCCTAACCGTCGCCGGCAGCGCGGCGACGAAGCCGGCCGAATCGAAGGGCCGGTAGAGGCGCACGGTCAGGAGGCCGACCTTCTCGCCGTCCGCGACCATCTTGTCCACCGCCTCGCGCGCCGCGACGGCGCCCGAGCCCATGATGACGAGCACGCGCTCGGCGTCCGGGGCGCCCGCGTAATCGAAGGCCCGGTAGCTCCGCCCGGTGCGGGCCGCGAACTCCTCGAACAACTCTTCGACGATGGGCGGAACAGCCGTGTAGTAACCGTTGGCCGCCTCTCGCGATTGGAAGAAGACGTCGGGGTTCTGGGCCGTGCCGCGCAGCACCGGCCGGTCCGGGTCCAGTGCGCGGGCGCGGTGGGCGGCCACCAGTTCATCCGGGATGAAGGCGGCTATGTCGTCCTCGCTCAGCGGCTCGACGCGGGCCACCTCGTGGCTGGTGCGGAACCCGTCCTGAACGTGGAGGAACGGCACCCGCGAGCGGAGGGTGGCGGCCTGGGCTATGAGCGCGAAGTCTTGCGCCTCCTGCACCGAGGAGGCGAACAGCATGGCGAAGCCGGTGGAGCGTGCCGCCATGACGTCGGAGTGGTCGCCGAAGATGGAGAGCGCGTGCGAGGCGATCGAGCGCGCCGCTATGTGGATGACGGCGGAGGTGAGCTCCCCGGCGATCTTGAACATGTTGGGGATCATCAACAGTAGGCCCTGGGACGACGTGAAGGTCGTGGTGAGGGCGCCGGCTTGCAGGGAGCCGTGAACCGTGCCGGCCGCTCCGGCCTCGCTTTGGAGCTGCACCACCTGGGGAACCTGGCCCCAGAGGTTGCGGCGACCCGCTGCCGACCAGGCGTCGGCGAACTCGCCCATGGGCGAGGCCGGCGTGATCGGATAGATTGCGATGACCTCGTTGACCAAGTGGGCCACTCTGGCGGCGGCCTCGTTCCCGTCTACTACGATGCGCGTCCTGGACATAGTGGCTCCTTCTCCGGCGCGGGCCGGCTCTGATGGTTATTGCCGGTCGGGCTTCAACTCAGGCTACTGGCAAGGGGCTAGGTCATATGGCCCCAGGACTCGAAAGGGGCGCCGCCAGGGGAGGGTGGTAGTCGACCCGCTGACTGCACGCGGCCGTTCTATCCTCGAAGCGGTAGCTGCCTGACGACCAACGTTCCGCCAGGGAGCAGTAGGGAGAGCCGATGCCGGACCCCAACCCCCGAGTAGAGGGCGCGCACCTGGTAGGGAGCGTCAACCTGGAGAACTCCGAGGCCGTGTTCCGCGCCGCCTCCGAGTGTTGCGGCCACGACCTGGTCAGCCTGCCCGACGGTGAGACGGGCCGACGCTTCCACTGGATCCTCTTCCAAGGCGGCGTCTTCGACGCCACGGACGGGCTCGAGCGGCTGGGGACCGAGCCCATGGAGGTGGCCGGCTTCGACGTGAGGCCCTTCGGGATAATCGAGGGCTTCGACCCGGCCGGCATCGTCTTCCCCGAGCTCGGCTACGCCAGGGCCGCAAGGCAGTCCTACGGCGTCTTCGAGCGCCTGAAGCGCGAAGGCACCACCCAGCCCAGTGTGCGCTTCCAGGTGAGCCTGCCGACGCCGGTGGCGACGGTCACCACCTTCGCTGCGCCCCGGTTCAGGGCCGCGCTGGAGGGGCCCTACGAGGCGGCGCTGCTGCGTGAGCTACGCGAGATCGTGGCCACCGTCCCGCAAGACGAGCTCACCATCCAGTGGGACATGGCCATGGAGTTCGCCCTGCTGGAGGAGGTGGAGCAGTTCGGCGGCGGGCGCATGCATACCTGGTTCGACGATCCGTTCGAGGGGCTGACGGCGCGCGCCTCCCGGCTCGGCGACGCCGTTCCGGCGGGCGTGAGGCTCGGTTACCACCTTTGTTACGGGGACGTGGGCGAGAAGCACTTCATGGAGCCGGTCGACACCAGCAACCTGACCAGCGTGGCGAACGCACTGTTCGACCGCGTGGAGCGGAGCGTGGACTTCGTCCACCTGCCGGTGCCGATCGAGCGCGACGACGACGCCTACTTCGCCCCGCTCGAGAAACTGCGCCCGCAGCTGGGAACGAAGCTCTACCTCGGCCTCCTCCACCGCGAGGACGGTGTGGAGGGGGCGCTCAGGCGCATCCGCGCGGCGGGCAAGGTCGTGCCCGA
This sequence comes from Truepera sp., assembly GCA_032027045.1. Taxonomy (NCBI): domain Bacteria; kingdom Thermotogati; phylum Deinococcota; class Deinococci; order Trueperales; family Trueperaceae; genus Truepera; species Truepera sp. The sequence continues at coordinate 2,383,035 of JAVSMU010000001.1, forward strand.
GTTCGGGGTGGCGACCGAGTGCGGCATGGGTAGGTCGCCGCGCAGCGAGATCGAGCCGTTGCTGAGGTTGCACCACGAGGCCATCGAGGCGGCGCGGCGGTTGTAGCGCGTGTTGGAGTGGTGCGGGGGCTCGATGACCCGGCAGCCTGGGAGCGGAGCCTGCGGGAAGAGCGCGAGCTGCCCGAGCGCAACTAGTGCTCAAGTCCATAACTGCGACCCGCGCGAACGACCCCTCAGCCGGGCTCGGCCTCGCAGTGCACGGCAACCAAGTGCCGGGCCGCTTCGGCCAGGTGCGCCGCCGGGCTTCCCGGCGTGCTGCCGAACGTCCTCGCCGCCATGTAGGCGCCGTCCATGAGCAAGAACAGCGCATCGGCCAGAGCCTCGGGCCGGCGCGCGCCGGCCGCTTCGGCTAGTTGCTGGAATCGCTTCTGCACCGCCTGCTTGTGTTCGATGGCCGCCTGATGACCTACCGCCCCGGCCTCCGGGAACTCGGCGGTCACGTTCAGGAAAGGGCACCCGTAGCACGCGGGGGAGAGTACGTACTCCTGCAGGTTCTCGAAGAACGCCAGCAGCTTCTCGCGCGCAGTCTTCGCGTCGGCCGTGGCCCACTCGAACTCCTCCCAGAACTGGGTATCGCTGTCGCGTAAGAACGCCTCGATCAGGTCCGCCTTGGAGGGGTAGTGGCGGTACAGGGTCATCTTGCCGACCCCGGATTCCGCCGCGATGGTATCGACCCCCGTGGCCTGATAGCCGTGCTGGTAGAACAGGCGGGCCGCGGTCTCGAAGAGTTTTTCCTGTGCGGATGTTGCACGCTTCACCGATTGCCTCCCCTTGACGCGATACAGGCCGGTATCGTAGCATGCCAGGCGCGATACAGAGCTGTATCGTACAGTTGCACGCGCAAGTAGAGAAGGAGCACTGGATGAGAATCGCAGTCCTCGGCACCAGCATGGTGGGGCAGACGCTCAGCGGAAAACTGTCTGAACTGGGTCATGACGTGATGGTGGGCACCCGCGACGTTGCCCAGACGCTGGCCAAGACGGAGCCTCACCCCTACGGCTTCCCGGCTTTCAGCACCTGGCAGCAGCAGCATCCACAAGTACAGCTAGGCACCTTCGCACAGGCCGCCGCGCACGGCGAGCTCCAGTTCAACGCGACCAACGGCGCTGTCTCGGTCGGGATCTTCCGGTCCATCGGCGAAGCGCATCTCAAGGGCAAGATCCTCGTCGACGTGGCGAACCCGCTTGATTTCGCTGCGGGCAACCCACCTGCGCTAGCAGTCGCGAACACCGATTCGCTGGGAGAGCAGCTTCAGCGGGCCTTCCCCGACCTCAAGGTCGTGAAGGCGCTCAACACCGTGACGGCCGCCCTCATGGTCGCCCCGCGCCAACTCGCTAACGGCGAGCACACCATCTTCGTGAGCGGCAACGATGCCGAAGCCAAGGACCGGGTGACCGACATCCTCAAGGACTGGTTCGGCTGGCAGGACGTCATCGACCTGGGCGACATCACCACCGCGCGGGGCACGGAGATGTACCTGCCGCTGTGGCTGCGGCTGTGGGGAAAGCTCGGAACCGGGATGTTCAACGTCAGGGTGACGCGCTGAGATGGCGTCACTCCAACCCTTGGGCCGGAGCACGCTACAGGTACCTCGACTCGGGGTAGGCGCCATGACGTGGGGCGCCCGAGCGTCGTATAGGAGTCTGGACCCACGGTCTCGATGTCACCGTTTCGACCAGGTTTCCGACGAGCCTTCTCTCCCGCACGGAGGACTTGCCTTGAACCCTTGACGCCAGCTCGCCGGCGGCGAGAAGATCGATTCACACGACATCAAGAAACACAGGAACGACATCGTCCGCCTTCTGCAACTTCTCACACCAACCCCAATCCAAGGTGTCCCCGAATCAGCCCGAAACGACGTACGCGCTTACGTGGAGGCCTTCGACCTGACCGCCGAGTCCCTCAAGAACCTCAAGGTCACCTTCAAGACCCCGCAAGAGATCACCGAGCTCCTGCAGGTCGCCTACTCACTCGGAGGCTGACTCGCGCCCACCAACACGTCCCAGGCCCGCCCTGCAGAGGCGCCCCGCTGGGCCAGCTCATGAATCACCCCGCTCTCCCGCAACTCCTCACTAAGTCCCCAGGCACGTGGGAACGCCTCGAGCCAATCCTCCAAGAAGGCCCCGGTGGCAGCCGACCCCCAGCGGAGCAACTGCAACACCACTAGCGGCTCCTCGAGTTCCTGCACCGGCCCCTCCACCAGCGGTCCCTGTCTCCGGAGGTAAGGAACCGTCTCCGCCATGGAGGCCGCCCCGGCCCACACGTCTCGCGAAGCGAACACCACCCGCGCCACACCGGCCATCCGGGCGGCCCCCATGCACAGTGGGCACGGTTCGGTGGTCGTGAAGAGCGTTGGTCGCGGCTCGGGGCGGTCGTAGCCCATCTCTAACAGCGCGTTCAGTTCGGCGTGCGCCAGGGGCGAGCCGGTCAGATAAGGGGTGCCGGGTAGATGTGGCGCCTGCGGATGCGGCTCGGAGATGCGGTTCCTGCCACGCGCCACGACCTCGCCGTTGGCGTCGAGCACCACCGCGCCTATGGGCAGCGACCCTCTGCAGAACGCCTCCCATGCCTGCTCGAGGCAAGCGCGCCACACAGCGGGGAGCCGAGCGAAGGCGGGATGGGTCATGCCCGCACCCGGCCGCGGCCCCGGTTCGGCAGCACTAGGGTCACACCCGAACGGCCGCGGCCAGCTTCGCGCCAACCTCCTCGGCGAGCCCCGTGACGACCGGGACCAGCTCCGTCGGCGGCACCTCGAGCCAGCCGGCCACGAGCGCCTCGGTGGCCGGCGGCAATTCGGGAGGAAGCATGGCGCCGGCGCGGCGGCGCACGTAGTAGCGACTGGCGGCGTGGCGCGCTGCAAGCGCCAGCGCCGCTGTGGGGCACAGGCTCGGATCGAGGGCATGCGCGGCCGTGAAGACCTCGAGCGCCAAGGGCAAGAAGGTGTAAACCACCGCGTCGCCCAAAGCGGACCCGAGGGCCTCCAGCGCCACGGCGCGCTGTCGTTCGGCGGTGGCCGGATCGCCCGCGGCGGTCGCGGCCAGGCTCTTCGCGCGCGCCAGTTCACCCCTGAACAGCTGCTCGACGGCGCTCTCGTGCAGGCGGACCCGGACCGTGAACCCGTAGCCCCTCAAGGTGCCGAGCACGGCGAGGTGCTTCTCGGCAAGCGCCGTGTCGCCCGCTTGGAGCGCCAGGCGGCACAGGGTCTCGCGGCAGAGGCGGTCGGTTGGCACGCGCTCCGCGACCTCGCGCGCCGCCTCGAACTCGCCGCGGGCGTCGTGAAGGTGCGCGGCGGTGAACTCGATGGGCGACAAACCCTGGCTCAAGTAGGTGCGCATCTCGTGCTCGGAGCTGAGCCGGTAGGCCGCCTTCAACCGCTCCTCGGCCCGCTCAAGCTCGCCGATGTTCACCAGTTCGAGCGCCTGCAGGCAGTAGTAGCGCAGGAGAAGATCATCGCGACCCCCCTCGCTCTCCTCGAGCGCGATGGCCTCCTCCTGGCACGCGATGGCAGTGGCGCTATCGCCGTAGGCGTAGTGCGCCTCGCCGGCCTCGCATGCCAAGCAGAGGGTGAGCTGCGCCGTCGTGCCGCGCTCGACGCATATGCCGTGGGCTCGCTGCGCCAACTCCTCGAGGTCGGTCGCCAACGCCATCACCTGTGAGAGGCTGCTGTATGCGGAGCCGAGAAGCTCCTCTTCGTCATGCCGTTCGAGCAGGGCGATGGCGTCGCGCCAGCTGCGGCGGGCCGCCTCGGCGTCGCCCCGGAAGGCGTGCGCGAACCCCAGGTGGTAGTAGAGGGGGCCGAGGTCGTCCTCGCGCCCAAGCACTTCGTGGATGGAACAGGCCTCGACAAGCAGCCGTTCGGCGCCCACGGGGTCGTCCCAGTCCATCATGGCCGCCTGCCACCGCAGCACGCGCGCGTGAAGCAGGGAGTCCTTGGCGGCTACGCCGTCGGCTATCTGGAGCAGCCGTTTGAGTTCGGTCGTACGACCACGCAGGAGCAGGAACCTCGCCGTCATGAATATCGCCTGTTCGAGCAGGTCGGTCCTGGCGGCGTCGGCCGCCCACTGCCACGCGGCTGCCAAGTTGGGGAAGTCAGGAGCCAGTTCCTCGAGCGCTTGTCGCTGGCCCGAACGCTGGACGAACGAGCGCTTCGACGCGAACCATGCGGTGTAGTGGGCCGCGTGCAGCTCGCGCCACGTGTCGGCCTCGGGGTAGGCCTCGAGCTTCTCGGCGGCGTACTGCTGCACGAGCGGATGCAGCTCGAAACGGTTCCCGTGTCGTCTGATCAGCGATCGCTCGAGGAGCGCGGTGAGTAGCCTCACGTCGAGGCCCAGGACCTTGGCGGCGGCGGTGCGGGTGAACCCGCCTCTGAAGATGGCGCAACCTGCGAGCGCCATGCGCTCCGCTGCGCCCAGCCGCGACCAGGAGTTGTCGAAGATCGCCCTGACGCTGGGGTAGCCGTCCGCCGTGCCGCCTTGGCCCTCCCCAAGCACGTCGAGCGTGTTCCTCAGCTCGCTGAGGAGTTCGCTGGTGGGCAGCAGGCGCGAGAGGGCGGCGGCGAGTTCGATCCCCAGTGGCGACCCGGCGACCAGCTCGCAGATGCTGTGCACGCTGGCGTCGTCGGCAGCTTGCGGCTCGAAGGTGCGATCGTAACGCCTGGCCGTCTGAACGTAGAGGTCAAGGGCGTCGCTGGGTGCTTCGGCGCCCGGCCCGGGCCGACCAAGCGCGAGTCCGGCCAGTTGAAACTGCGTCTCGGCCACCGACCCAAGGGGCTGACGCGCCGTGACGATCACGTCGAGCGCCGGCATCTTGCTCAGCAGCGCCTCGATCTGTTCCGGCGGCGACGCGGTCGGGTCGAAGTCGTCGAGCACGAGCAGACCGCCGGCGGCGGTCTCGTCACCGCCGGCCTTGTCCGTCGCGCGGCGACCGCGGTTCCGTTTGCTCAACATGGCGCTTAACAGGGCCGCGAACTGGTCGTCGGTGGGGCCACCTCGCAGCGGAACGAAGTGGACCTGCGAGTACCGCCCCGCCCCGGCGAGCCGCCGCGCGAGCTCGAGCGCCAGCCTGGTCTTACCGATGCCTCCCAGGCCCGTGATGGTGACGAGGCGCGCGTCGCCCTCCAGCAACCCGATGAGTGAACGAAGCTCTTCCTCGCGGCCGACGAACGGGGTGAGGTCGGCCGGCAGGCTTTGCAAGGCGACGTACCCAGGTTGCGGCGGCGGTTCCGGTAGCGAGACGCCAAAGGCCTCCGCCTCCTCGCGCAACGCGCCCAACCTCGGGCTGTCGGTGGCCGCCAGGAGCGCGAGCAGTCGCTCCATCCGCGGCGCGTCACCTCCCCCGTCGTGCGCCAGCGTGACGGCTCGCTCCGCCAGACGGCCGGCGGTGGGGACATCGCCATCGGCGAGGGCACGTTCCGCGAGCTCCACGAGGGCGGTTTGGGCCGACAGGGCGAGCATCTCGCGGGTGGCGTACAGCCACTCCTCGAGCTCCAAATTGCGGGAACCGATGTCCACCCCCGCGAGGAACTTGCCCTCGTGAAGCCGGGCCACAAGGTCCCAGTCGTGGTTGGCGAGGGCCTCTCTCAGCTTCAGGGCGTCACAATCGACCTCCGCGGAGACGCGCGACCACTCGGACCGCACCAAGCTCGGCGCGGCGGCCCGGAGTTGCGAAAGCGCGACGGTCAGGCTCTGGCGCGAATCAGCGGCGTCGGGCCAGAACAACTCCGCGAGGTAGCGGCGGTCCTGTGGCCCTTCGAGCACCAGGTATGCGAGCAAGAGCAGCGGCTTCGGGCGGCTGAACCGAGCGTCCGACAGTGACATGCCCCCCAGGGTGCGCAGAAGCATCGCATCACCCGCTTGCGCTAACCCGGATTATGCATGAGGCATGAGAAGAGAAGGCCTTCATTATGGTAGAAAGTGTGTGTGGCACAAGCTTTCTACCAGGTGGAGGCCTTCTTGTGAGAGAGAATATCACTTCGCAGACTGTGCTGTTCGAGGGTGGCTTCGTGAAGCCGGTCGTGGCGGCRTTCGATCAGCCGGCGAGCAGTTCCGATGGCGGGGCGTTGCTGCTGAAGTTGGCGGATGACCGTCTTCGKTTGACGGCGGCGGTGGCGGGCGCGCTGCCTGATGCGCGYGAGGCGGGCAAGGTCAGGCATTCGTTGCTTGCCGTCGTTCAGCAGCGGGCTTYCGGGATCGGGAACGGTTACGAGGACGCCAACGAYGCGGCGCGCTTACGAGATGACCCCACTCACCAGTTGCTGCTCGGCCGGGTGCCGGGGACGGGTAGTGAGTTGGCGTCGCAGCCGACCATCTCGCGCCTTGAGAACGCCTTCGACGAGAAGCAGGTCGCAGCGGCGAGCGAGGCGGTCAGTGGCGCGGTGCTGAACCGCCACCAGCGGAGGCTGCGCCGGAACGCTAAGCGCATCATCATCGACGTCGACGCCACCTGGGATGACGCTCATGGTGAGCAGCAAGGCGCSTTGTTCAACGGCTTGTACGGCAACCACGGCTTCTTGCCGCTGCTGGCGTTCATCCAGTTCGACGACGAGGCCGAGCAGTACCTGGTGGCCKCCCTGCTCAGGCCGGGTAACGCCGGYAACGATCAGGTCTTGAGCTTCCTGAGCGGCGTGATCGAGAACGTCAGGGCGCACTTCCCGAGGGCGCARGTGACGCTGCGAGCCGACGCGGGCTTCGCTATCCCCAGCGTGTTCGAGTACCTSGAYGATCACCRGGTGCGTTACGCCATCGGCATGAGCAGCAACAGCGTCTTGAAAGAGCACGCCGAGCCGGGCATGGCKATCGCCAGGGCGCTCAGCGAAGCCAGCGGAACCAGCGAACGCGTCTACCTGGATAAGCAGTACCAGACCAAGAAGAGCTGGCCGCACTCGCGACGGGTGATCATCAAGGCCGAAGTCACCCGCTACCCGGGCAGGATCCCGCGGGATAATGCGCGGTTCGTCGTCACCGACTTAGTCGGCGATGCCGCCTTCGTCTACGAGAGTGTCTACAGCCGCAGGGGTGACGTGGAGAACNYRCRTCAAGGAACTCAAGARCGCCATCCGCATGGACAAGACGAGCTGCACGAACTTCGCGGCGAACCAGCTGCGAGTAATCTTGCACGCCACGGCGTTCGCCCTATACCAGGAGATCCGCTTAGCGGCGACCGGCACGACCTTCGCCAGCGCACAAGTGACCACCATCAGGGAGCGGCTCATCAAGTTGGGCGCCTGGTTCAAGACCAGCACCAGGAGAATCGTGATCCACCTGCCCCAAGCAGCGCCATGGCGCAACGAATGGGTGACCATCGCAAGGCGGTTAGCCGCGCCGCCCGCCTGAGGCAAGGCCACAACAACAAACCCAGAATCCGGTAATCAAGGCGCCACCGGCCGGCGAAGCGCGCCCAGGGACMCCCGAAAACACGCCCGGGACACCCGGAACCAGCACCACCGCCCCGAACCGGTCACCATCAGAGTCCGAACCGCAACCCGGCGCCAAAGTCCGGGCCTTTCGCACCCCGGAAACCGACCCCAGCGCGACCCTCATGAATAGAGCGGGCTAAGCCGTGATGTCTGAGTGCTCTCCGACGATCCCATGACCCTCCAGGTTGCGCGGGGTAACCAGACGAAGCGGCGAACTACGGCTGCCTTTTGTCTATGCTGCGTCCCCGGTGGACGAGCACGAATCGCGAGCCATGGCGCCCGACGACGCGGGGCTCATCTCGAGGTCGTTGAGCGGTCGTTGCCCCACGGTGAGGCCAAGTTTACGGTTCGCGCTCAAGTTTACAACATTCTCAAGGCTTATTCTCGGTTGAGGGGGCGCTGCGATACGCTCCCGAGATGGGCTTCTTGGTTTCCACCTCGCGTGATTCTTCGCCCAACCGGGATTGCCGGGGGACCCGGCTAGAGAAGTCTTCCCTAGCCGGACCGAGAGCTTAGTTCAGATGCGCACCTTGGAAGGGGAGCCGCCAGGCCTGTTCTGGCTGACCCGCGATTTTCGTTTCGGGGCCAACGCCGCGCTGGCAGCGGCGATCTCTGAGGGGCCGCTTCTAGCGGTCTTCTTCGTCGACCGCCTCTTGACGGCGCAGGGCGCTGCTAGCCGGTGGCGTTTGGGGCGAGCACTGCGCGTTTTCGACGGTGAGCTGCGCCGGCGTAGTGGGCAGTCGGGCGTGCTCGTGCTTCGAGGTGAGCCCGACGAGCTTTTACCCGAGTTGCTCCACCGCACCGGGGCTAGCCTGGTCCATCAGACCGACTGGCCGACCCCTGCGATGCGGGCCCTCCAAGCAAGGGTGCGGCGTCGGCTTTCGGCCCTAGGCGCCGAACTCGTGGTTCATGGAGGTCATCTGCTGGTAGATCCGGCCGCTGTGCGCTCGGGCGCCGGCACCCCTTACCGCGTATTCGGCCCTTTCGCGCGCGCGGTGCGGGACCTTGGCCCTGCGCGTCCCGGGCAATCTGCTCCGCCAGAGGTCGCGACCTACTTCGCGCACGTTCGGGGACTAGACGTTGAGTCTTTGGAGCTGGCCCCCGATCTCGCTAGTGGTGGTCCGGTACTCGAGGAGTTCGCGCTCCCAGCTGGGGAACGTGCGGCCACGCAGCCTTTGGAGCGGTACTTAGACACCGGGGGCTATGCGGGGAACCGCGACCGGCCAGACATCGCCGCCACCTCGGGCCCCTCCGAGCACTTGGCCCTGGGCGAGATCAGCCCCCGTAGCGTTTGGGAGGCCGCCACTGCCAAGTTGGAATCGCGGCTTGCGGGTACCCGAGCGAACGACGTCGAGCGGTTCCTTACCGAGCTTCTGTGGCGCGAATTCGCGTGGCATCTGCTCAACGAGTTCCCCCTTCTGGCCGAGCAGCCGTGGCAACCGCGCTGGGAACGGTTCTCATGGCGGGGCGAGAACGCCGATCATGCGCGGTGGTTGCGCGCTGAGACGGGTTTGGGGCTCGTCGACGCTGGGTTGCGGGAGATGCGCGTAACTGGCAGGATGCATAACCGGGTGCGCATGGTCGTCGCCGGTTGGCTGACCAAGCAAGCGCTGACTGACTGGCGCGTTGGCCTGAAGCATTTCGAGGATAGCCTCACAGATTGGGATCCCGCTTCGAACGCCATGAACTGGCAATGGGTGGCCGGCTGCGGTCCCGCTGCGGCGCCGTACTTCCGGATATTGAACCCGGTAGTGCAGGCTCAGCGCTTCGACCCAGAGGGTCGTTATCGGCGCCGTTGGCTGGCAGGTTGGGAGGGCCCGCCGACTGCCGAGGCGCTCGGCTACTTGGCGACGGTGCCGTTGAGCTGGAACGTGGCGCGGAACTGGCGAGAAGGGTCGGCCGAGGACCTGCAGCGAGACGGTCGCCAGCGCGCGCTGGCGGCGTACGAGACCTTCCTTTCTCGGACGAAGCCGAGTTGAAGTCACTCGGGCGCGCTTGGAGGGCTGGAGTGATTCCCTCGGGGGCGAGGTCGGGACTGAGAATGAGAACTGACAGCAGACCCCTTGCCAAAAAGGACTGCAGGTTAGCGGCGAACTCCTTGAACACGCGTCCCTACGCCCCAAGCCGCGGCGGTTCTACCGCATTGCCGCCAAGGACGAGCCTCGTCAAATGGCGAGCCCCTAGCGCGGCCAGCCAGGAGCAGTTCCTGAACAACGAGACTCTCATGCGTCTCGTTGGCTAGACATACACCTAACCCAACCGGGCCAACGAGACACACGTCTATTAGTCCGTTCCTCCCACTCGTCCCCGGCGCGCTAAGTATCGCGTAGGTTACTACTCCGAGAGAGGCGCGGGCATGGCGATGCCCAGCTCCCGAGCAAGCCGATGCAATGACTCAAGCACGTCGACGGCGACCGCGACCCCATTTGTAGACGCCGCTTGAGCGTGACGATGGCTGCTGGCACCAGGGATTCGGATCGCCTCGCCTAAACGGTCCACTCCCTCGCCGCCAAGGCGTTGCACAAGCATATCAACGTCATTCTGGAACTCCCTGGTCGACCGGAACGCCTCAATCGAGATTGCCACCAACAAGTGACCCACGTCGCTTGGTTGATCCGGATCGTTGCGCCAGAGCTTGATATCAGTTGTGAGCGCAGCTCCGGCCAGCACCCCGCTCAACACTTCGACCATTAACGCCAAGCCAAAACCTTTGTGACCACCGAACGGAAGTAGTGAGCCGCCATCGAAGAAATCACTGGGATTCGTCGTGTTCTGGCCGTACACATCGACTACCCAACCTTCGGGGATTGGTTCGTGGGCTTCGGACAGCCGTGCGACCTTACTGCCCGACACGACGCTCATAGCGGTATCAAACAGGATAGGCAACTCCAAACCGGCAGGCGAAGCTATGGCCAAAGGGTTGTTGCCAATTACTCGGCCGGTCGCCCCAGGAATCGTCATGGTTACACCCGCGGTGGAGCTAGCCAACCCCAGCATTCCGCGTTCAAGCGCCATTTGCGCATAATGACCAGCGGCACCGAAATGCTGGCTGTTCCGCACCGATACTGCACCTATGCCAAACTCGGCCGCTTTGTCAATGGCGAGCGCCATGGCGCGAGTAGCCACCACCTGGCCCATGCCCGCGTCGCCGTCGAGGAGGGCAGTGGCAGCGTGGTCGCGAACCAAACGGACCGTGGGCCGCGGGTTAATGCCACCATGCCTCAACTGCTCCGTGTATGCAATTAGCAGTGAAATGCCATGTGAATTAACACCGCGCATGTCCGCTGCAACCAGGCTGTTCCCGACCGTATTTGCGTCCGAGGTTGGTAGCCCAAGTGCTTCGAGAAGGCTAACGCTGAAGCTAACTAGATCCCGCGTTGCGAAGTGCCGATTATCTTTCACTTGAAACCTCCATGCATCCACTCGAGGTACTTAATCCATTGTCGTACCTAACTAACACTCTGCGGGGCACTGCCGTGTCGGAGGCGCCCGGTAGTCTTGAACAAAAAAGCTCTCAGTTCGAGTGAAAGCCGGATACCTGCAAGGGCTACCTGGCTAAGTTGATTATTCGCCAATGAACATGCTATCATCCTTCACATAATTGCAGGTGCGGGTTCAGTTGCTGCTTTCGATTGACAGACGCTCGGATTGGTAGCTGTACCAAGAGATAGTGTAAATCGATACCACTACTCTGTACCACAGCGCTCGGAGGCTGAACCACTATGGGAACTACTAGACACTCACTCACTAATAGTGTCTCGCACGCTGCAATCGGGCAACTCCAGCGGCTTGGAGTTGATACCGTCTTCGGAATCCCTGGAGTACACAATCAAGGTCTCTACGACGCGTTAATTGATTCACCCGATATTCGTTCGATTGTGTCCCGGCATGAGCAGGGCGCCGCTTTCATGGCTGACGGCTACGCGCGTGCTTCTGGCCGTGTAGGCGTTTGTTTTGTAATCACCGGTCCTGGGCTAACTAACGCTGCTACGGCACTTGGGGAAGCATACGCCGATTCGGTGCCCCTACTTTGTGTAGTGACTTGTTACCGAGAACCATTGGTGGGGCGTACGCGGCGCTTGCACGACCTAAAGAATCAGTCGCAACTGCTGTCGGGCCTCGTAAAGGAGACTTTCAGAGTCGCCACGCCACAGGACATCGGCAGTGCACTTGAAGCAGCGTTACAGAAGGCCGTTGCCGGCAGGCCTGGCCCGGTGGCAGTCGAGATTCCGCTTGAGTTCCTTGACATAGAGGCTGAGCCCGAGACGGCACTGGCGAGTGCTGTACTGGGAGCGACGTCCACGAGCGGCGCCCGCCGAACACAAACTGCTTACCAGGAACCGCCTGAATCAGCCGAAGCGCTCCAAATGCTTGAAGCGGGCAAGCTTCCGGTGGTAATCGTAGGAGGCGGTGCTACTCGGGCCGCCGGCCAGGTCATCGACTTCGTCGACCGTCTTCAGGCCCTGGTAGTGAGCACGGCCGCCGGTAAGGGAATTGTACCGCACCGGCACCCGCTGAACCTTGGTGCATGGCTCAAAGCCACAGAAGTTCAGAAACTCATTGCCAGAGCAGATCCGTTAATAATGCTTGGCACCGAATGGAGTCCTACTGACTTAGGGGAGCATCCTGTCTCGCTCCCCGCAAACACCATTAGGCTTAATACGGATACCGATATACCTCCCATCAGCGGTGTCACGATAAGGGCCGAGGTCGGCCCCACGCTTGCGGCCTGGACCCTCAAGCTCGCGCAGCGCAAACCGTACACGGATCAAATGAATGTCGCAAATCTGCGCGCTACGACGCTACGAGAGCCGCGCCGCTGGCCCACAGAGGTGCCAGGCTATCTTGAAGCAATGCATAACATCCTCGCTCAGGACGCTATCATCGTAAACGATATGAACACTCTAAGTTACGCGGCCGTGGAGCGGTACCCCAGTAATGCACCTGGGACTTTCTTCTTTCCTAGGGGCTACGGCACACTCGGGTACGCGCTGCCCGCGGCCATAGGAGCGCGCTCCGCTTGCCCCGACCAACAGGTGGTCGCGATCTGCGGTGACGGCGGTTTCCTCTTTTCCTCCGAAGAATTGGCGACTGCCGCACGCTACGGCATGAACTTACCAATCGTGATTTGGAATAATCACTCATTTGGCGCAATACGCGCGACGCGAAGTGCCGCCTATGGCCGTAGCGTGGACGACGACCTCCTTAATCCTGATTTCGTGCGGCTCGCCGAGGCCTACGGCTGCCATGGAGTGAGGGTTACCGACCCAGCAGGTTTCAGCGTGGAACTCTCAGCGGCGTTAGTCCGCTCCGGTCCTACCCTGATTGAAATTGATGCGCCACTCTAGCGGTTTTCTATTGGTGGACTCGATCGCACCACAGTAGACTGCTAACATCACTAGTTTAAGGAGTCGCCATGCTTGTAGAGAGGTTATTGATAGGGGGAGAGTGGCTCGAAAGCCAGACGGGCCAGACGATCGACGTGGTCGACCCCGCTAGAGGCGAGCAGATTGCAACCATCGCGCGCGGTGATCATCGCGACGTGGATCGCGCCGTCAACTCCTCTATCGAAGCCGGGCGCCGCGGGTCATGGCGGACGTTACGACCGAGCGAACGCGGGCGCATTTTGACCGCCGTTGCCCAAGCTATCCGGCAATTTTCCGACGAGTTGGTACACCTCGAGATGATTGACACGGGTAAGCCCACGTCGCAAGCAAGGGGCGAAATCGAGTCCGCCGCCAACTTCTTCGATTACAGTGCGAGCACCATCGATAAGATCACTGGCAGCACCATCCCGGTCGGACCAGGCGCGTTCAATTTCACCGTTCGCGAGCCGTGGGGGGTATCGGCCCAGATAACGCCCTGGAACTACCCACTCCACCTCGCCACGCGTGGGATTGCCCCGGCATTAGCAATGGGCAATACTGTCGTACTCAAACCGGCCGAGGAGGCCAGCCTGAGTTGCCTCAGGTTTGGGCAGCTGGCTTTGGACGCGGGCTTGCCACCCGGCGTCCTGAACATAGTGACCGGTTATGGTGTTGAGGCAGGCGCGGCTCTAGCAGCACATCCCGGCATCAACCATCTCACCTTTACTGGTTCTGTTGAGATAGGCACTGCAGTAATGAAACTAGCTGCGACTAACATTGTGCCAGTTAGCCTGGAACTGGGTGGCAAATCACCTCAAATAGTGTTTCCCGATGCGGACCTCAATCGTGCGATTCCAGCAATTGTTCGGTCGTTCGTGGCGAATGCTGGCCAGACTTGCTCAGCCGGCACAAGGTTGTTGGTGCACGCATCGGCGCAATCGAGAGTAGTAAATGCGCTCGCCGAGGCGGTGCGAACAGTCAGAATCGGCCTACCCCAAGAGGATCCGGACCTCGGGCCACTAATCTCTGCCAAGCAGCGCGAACGCGTCCAGGAGTATGTAGAGCTCGGACAGGCTGAGGGCATGTCTTTGCGGGCGGGCGGCACCCGACCTGCTGATCACCGCCTCAAGGGCTTCTACTTTCTGCCGACTCTATTTGACAACACGCCGCCCACCTCAAGGCTATTCAACGAGGAAATCTTCGGGCCAGTACTGTGCGTCACACCCTTCACCGGAGTTGACGAAGCAATCTACCTTGCCAACGCTACGCCATACGGTCTAAGCGCTGCAATCTGGACAGAAAGCGTCAGCAAGGCGTTCCAGCTCGCAGCAGAGATTCAGGCGGGTCAGGTGTACATAAACTCGTTCGGTATTAAAGAGAACATCGGCGTACCATTCGGCGGGTATAAGAAGAGTGGATTCGGTCGAGAGAAAGGACTTGAGGCTCACCTCGGTTACACCCAACTTAAGAACATCGCGGTGGAGTACAGCTAGGTCCTGGCATGAGACACCGCATGAGCCACGAGGTCTACGAGCTGCACCTTGGGGCAGACGAATCTAAAGCTCCGGTCTTCAGTGTCAGTGAGTAGTTGCTCCCGGTTGAAGAGTTGACGGTTAATGAAGACGCCGTACAATGCACGTAGCAGTTGGGCTTCGCGCAGACGAGCAGGGTGGCGGCGGTGACCCTAATGGGTCTCTCGGGGAGATTAGAGAGCCTTGAGGATGGAGGCGATTTTTGCGCCCTGCCAAACTGGCCTTTGAGAGGAAGCTGCGTAGCCGCCTGGGCCGAGCCCGCTGATCCTAGCCCTGCCGAAATCGCCCGCGAGTTCGGCGTGCCCGCCAACCAACTACCCGTCTGTACGCCGCAGTCCCTAGTTAGTCGACGTTGAAGTATTCGTCTAGCAGGTGCCAGCGCGTCCGAGGGTTCCTGGTCGGTGTTCTAGGCGGTCGAGTAGCCAGGCTAGGAATCGCGCCAAAATGGCCGGGGTTCCGGTGAGGGCCTTCATGATCTTGTGCAGGTTCATGGCCGCAGCAGCGAAGATGACGTTGAGGCGGTCACCGAGCTCGCCTTTCAAGCGGCTCTTGTCCAACCGCTTATGCGCCTTCAAGTGCCCGATGGTCGGTTCGATGGCGGACCTTCGCTTCATCCAGCGCCAGGTGCTCTTAGGCGTCCTGCCGCGCCGGCGTTTATCGACGTTCACGATGATGGGCCCCTCGTAACCGTGCCCGCGGTAACCCATATCGACGAAAGCGTGTTGAGGTTCGCGCCCGACCAGGTCGGTGATCTGCTCGAGGGTGCTCGTGAGAGTATGCCCGTCGTAAGGATTGCCCGGGTGAGCCTTAGCAGCTACAAGCCAGCCGCCTTTGCTGGTGGTGGCCAGGGCTACTTTGCAGCCGAACTCGTAACGCTTATGGGCTTTGCCCTTCGAGATGCAATCGACGTTGGGTTCGTGCAGGCTGTGAAGCTTGCCCTTGTCGCTTCGCTTCTGGGCGTGCAGGCGTTCAGAGAGCGCTAAGAGGTTCTGAAGCTCAGGGCTGGGGTTGCTGGCTTTGCGTTGCACGTGGGTATTCCGATGCGTCCCGGCCACTGATTCCGAAGTTATCCGGCCACCTGTTCCGAGCGTAACCGGCCGCTGATTCCGAGTGATTCCGGCCGCCTCCCGGGGTGGGGGTGGGTTGGGATTCGTTGAGGCTTACCGTGCCTTCATTGGAGGGCTGGTGTGCCGAGGAAGAGGTTGTCGATGCGGAAGCTTCGTGAGGTTCTCAGGTTGTTGTGGGGTCAGGGTCGCAGCGCGCGTGAGGTGGCGCGGGGTTGCGGTGTGGCGCGCAGCACGGTGAAGGAGTATGAGCGTCGGGCTTTGGAGGCGGGTTTGGTGTGGCCGCTGCCTGAGGTGGATGACGTTGGCTTGGAGGCGTTGTTGTTCCCGCCGGCGCCGGTGGTCGCGGTTTCGGAGCGGGCCGTGCCGGATTGGGATGCGTTGGATAAGGAGCTTAGGCGTAAGGGGGTGACGCGGATGTTGTTGTGGCAGGAGTACCGGGCGCGTAACCCGGTGGGTTACAGCTATTCGAGGTTCTGCGAGTTGTTCCAGGAGTGGCGGGGGTTGCAGGGGTTATCGATGCGGCAGACGCATTTGGCGGGCGAGAAGGTGTTCGTGGATTACGCCGGCGCCACGGTGCCGGTCGTTGATCCGGGCACGGGCGTGATTCGGGAGGCGCAGGTGTTCGTGGCGGCGATGGGTGCGAGTCATTACGCCTTCGTGGAGGCGACGTGGACGCAGGGACTGCAAGATTGGATCATGTCGCACACGCGGATGCTGGCGTTCTTCGGGGGTTGCCCGCAGATCGTGGTGCCTGACAACCTGAAAGCAGGCGTCACTGATCCGCACTTGTACGAGCCGGATTTGAACCCGACTTACTTGGAGTTCGCGCGGCATTACCAGCTGGCGGTGATCCCGGCGCGCGCCAGCAAACCGAAGGATAAGGCGGTCGTAGAGTCAGCGGTGCAGGTGGCGGAGCGCTGGATTCTGGCGCGGCTTCGTAACCGCAGGTTCTTCAGTCTGCAGGGGCTTAACGACGCCATCTGGGGGCTGTTGAGGGAGTTCAACGGCAAGGGCTTCCAGAAGCGCCCGGGGTCGCGCGCGAGTGTGTTCGCGGAGCTCGACCGGCCGGCTTTGGCGGCGTTACCGCGGGAGCGGTACGTGTTCGCGAGGTGGGCGAAGGTCAGGGCGCACGTGGATTACCACGTGAGCATCGAGCAGCATCATTATTCGGTGCCGCACCAGCTCGCCAAGGTGCAGCTCGACGCGCGCATAACCAGCGCCACCATCGAGGTGTTCCACCACAACAAGCGGGTGGCGAGCCACGCCAGATCGAGTAGGAAGGGTGGGCATACGACGGTTAGGGAGCACATGCCGATCGCGCATCAGGCGCAAGCCGGCATGAGCAAAGCGAAGCTGCTGGCGTGGGCTGATCGGATCGGCCCGGCCACGCTGGAGTTCGTTGCGGGCGTCATCAGCCGCCGCGCGCACGAGCAGCAGGCGTTCCGCTCATGCCTGGGGGTACTCAGGCTCGGCAAGAAGCACGGCGACGAGCGCCTGGAGGCCGCCTGCGCGCGGGCAGTGAAGCTCGGCTCTTACTCGTTCAAGAGCATCGACGCCATCTTGAAGAACAACCTCGACCAGCAGCCGCTGACGCCGCCCGAAGCCGCGGCGTTGCCGAAGGAGCCGCACGCCAACGTGCGCGGCGCCGACTTCTTCGCGGCGCCCACCAACCGCAAAGAGAGTGAAGGGAGCCGCGCATGCTGAGCCACCCCACCCTGGAGAAGCTCCGCAGCCTGCAATTGCGCGGCATGGCCGCCGGCCTCGAGGACCAACTCAGAACGACCGACATCGACTCCTTGAGCTTCGAGGAGCGCCTCGGGCTACTACTCGACCGCGAGGCCACCAGCCGCGCCGACCGGCGCCTGAAGACGCGCCTGACGCAAGCCAAGCTGCGCGTCACCGCCAGCATCGAAGACATCGATCACGCCGCCAGACGCAACCTGGACAAGAGCACGCTACTAGAACTCGCCGCCTGCAGTTGGATCGCCAGGCACCACAACCTGGTGATAACCGGCCCCACCGGCGTCGGCAAGACCTACCTCGCCTGCGCGCTAGCACACAAAGCCTGCCTGGAAAGCTACAAGGCGCTATACCAACGCCTACCAAGGCTACTTCACGACCTCGAGATCGCCAAAGGCGACGGCAGGTACAGAACCATGCTGGCAGGCCTCCAACGCGTCGACCTACTGATCCTAGACGACTGGGGCGTTACCCCCTTGAGTGACGCCAACCGCCGCGACCTGCTCGAGATCCTGGACGACCGCTACGGCACCAGAAGCACCCTCATCACCAGCCAACTACCCATCCCAGCCTGGCACGACTACCTCGCCGACCCCACCCTGGCCGACGCCATCTTGGACCGCTTCATCCACAACGCCCACCACCTCGACTTGAAAGGCGACAGCATGCGCAAGACCAACAGCCCATTGACAAGAAAGGAGCCCACCAGCGAAAGTTGACCAACCCGCCTGACCCCCACCGGGGTGGGTGGCCGCAATCACCCGAAACGGGTGGCCGGATAACTCCGGAACGAGCGGCCGGAATCAAGCGGAACAGACGGCCGGATAGGCCGGAATACGCAGCACGTCGCGGATGACGCGACCCAAGAAGGTCTTCAACCTCCTGGTGGCCTTACGAGCACGCTTGAACTGCTTGGCGTGCGCGTAACGAGACTGCAGCAACAACGTCTGCTTACCGACGCGCACGTACGATTGCCTCAACTGAACACCTTCGGCGCGGGCTTGCTTCACGAGCTTCTCCCGCGCCCGATCAAGCAACCTCGCATCGGTGGGGTGACGGATGGCAAATAGGGTCATTCGGTAGCGTTGGTCCGGCTAGTTGGTGTGTTATCTCGCTACATCGTGGACAATGAATCTCATGGCTTCGTAGGCTTCTCGACTCAACTGTTCGTGTGTCCTGTCTCATGGCTTCGTGGACACTCGATCTCATGACATCGTGGACAGCATGTCTCAAGGCTTCGTGGACATTCCGGTGGGCGTTCGGCCTGTCATGGTCGGGGCATGTCCAACGCTCTCTCGCCACAGGTTCGGGCTGCCATAATCAAGTTCGATCCGGCTCAGCCGCACGCGTTATCAGTGAGTGACTTCTGCAAGTCACTGAAGATCTCCCGCAGCGCGTACTACAAGATCCGCACCCGAGCCAGTCGAGAATCAGCCGGCGCTTTACACCCACTATCACGCGCGCCGAGACAGCCAGCGCGCCGGTACGGCGCTGAGGTGATCAACGAGCTCGTCGCGATCCGCAAGAGACTCAAGTCTGATGGCTGGGATTACGGGCCGCGCTCCATCCATTACGAAGCCGCCTTGGCTGAAGAGTTCCCCGGCGCGCGCGTCCCCTCCGTCGCCACCATCGCGCGCTTGCTAGCCATGGTGGGCCAGGTAGACGCCTCACCACGAAAGAGGCCGAGGTCGTCGTACGTACCGTTCGTGCGCGCCACCTGCATGGCGCTCTGGCAACTCGACGCTTTCGAGTACCCCCTCAGCACCGGCATGATCATCACGATCTACCAAGTGCTCGATGACGCCTCTCGTTATGACGTGGGCACCTGGGCTTACGAGCGCAGCGAGAACAGCGCCGACGCGCAAGGGGTTCTCACCAGAGCGATCGAGCAGTACGGCGCTCCGCAAGAACTCCTGAGCGACAACTCATCAGCCTTCAACCAACTAAGGCAAGGCAGCATCGGAACCGTGGAGGTGTTCCTCGCCTCGCGCGGCACCATGCCCATCAGTGGCCTGCCAGGCAAACCGACCACGCAGGGCAAGACCGAACGCTCACACCAGACGCTCATCCGCTTCCTTGACGCGCACCAGCCCGCCAGCGTGAAGGAAGTCCGCAGACTGATCACCCGGTACCGAGAGCATTACAACAACCGCCGGCCGCACCAAGCGCTCGGTCAAGCCACCCCGAAACAAGCATGGGACCTACTCGAGCACACGCCAGCCACCGAGCCCATACCAATCGTGGTGCTCGAAGCGAAAGCGGCCGGTCACCGTTACGCCAGGAACATCCGTACCCTGGACAAGGCGGCCATCACCATCACGAAAACCAGCGAGGTCATACCCAACGCGAGCAACGAAGGAACTCGCGCCGCGAACCAGGGGCTCGTGGAAATCACGCGTGCTAACCGGCAGGTGTACTACCAGGGTTATCACGTCTCCCTGCCCAGCACGTTCGCTGACCGATTGTTCTACCGCACCATCACCGACGACGAGTTCCTACTCGCAGATCCCACCACCGGAGAGATCGTCTTCTCCTTCCCACTGCCGATGATGGCGTTACGGACCTCTGGTAGGTACGTAGCCTCCTACTCCATTCGTGGTGTCCACGTGGCTTACCCCACCAAGCCGTGGCAACGCCAGCACAAAGAGTTCCTCAAGGAGTTCCAGCAACGCGAACGAGGGATTCCCGAACTGTTCGAAGAATGAAAGACCTCAGACGCAGAATCAACCTTTTGGTAGTTGTGCACGAACAGTTGAGTCGAGAAGCCTACGAAGCCATGAGATTCATTGTCCACGATGTAGCGAGATAACACACCAACAACCCGGACTAGCGCTACCATCAAGGACTATTTGCCAACGGACGTTCTTCTCCATCACGGTGGTGTCAACGTTCACCCGAGCTAGTTGGTTGGCCTTGATGAGGTTGAGGCGCAAGCCGGCCTGGATGGTTTCGCGCAGCAGCTCCTCGGCGCCGGCCTCACCGACTCGGTTACGCCACCTGGTCATGCTGGAGGAGTCTATTGGCAGTTCGTGCTGGAAGAACTTCTCACCAGAGAAAAACTGCCAGTAAGGGTTCTCCAACCAGCGCAAGATCACGTTCTCATCGCTCAAGTCGAAGGTGTACTTCAAGTAGTGCAGCGCGACCAGCAACCTCGTCGGGGCAGGTGGCCTACCGACGTTGCTGTCGGCGTAAGCCACTCCGAACGCCTCATCGAACGCCGCCCAGTCGATCTCGCCCGCAAAGCGCACGAGTGGGTGCCGCTCGTCGACCAGGTGAGCGAGCTCGGTCTGGAACAACGAGCCTTGTTGGCCCTCCACCGCGCTCTTCGGGGGCCTCATACTCCACTGTATTGCAAGGAAACGACGCCCAGGACGACACAACCTCCAAAACGAGGACACGAAACCAGGACAGAACCACCCGCTGCCAGGGAGACGAACTCGATTCTTCAGCGCCAACTAGTTAGCGCCGTGGCCGTATTCGAGAGTCCGGCCGAAAGCCGGCTTGATGGTGAGGTGGTCATCACGAAGTTGCACGCCAAAGGTTTGGGAGTTGACGGTGGAACGCGACTATTTGTCAAAGCTGGTGCTTGACGTCGAGAAGCATACGCTCCGCATTGTACCATACGATACTTCGCACACGGGCTATAACTGGCAATACTAGAATACAGAACCGAGGCTGAACCAGGCTTGGTTAACGGGCTAAACAAGGTTCTTCAGGGTCGGCTAACTTAGGCTCGCTTCCGAGCATTTCGGACGACCGCGCGACCATTGCAGGTATAGAGCTTATAGCGAGGATTGCCACTAGACAGAATACGCAGCCAGTGACGACAAAGAGTCCACGGACACCGAACCAAGCCATGACCACCGCGCCAGCAAGTGGCGCTGCAGCCCGCGCGGCGGCACTAATCGCACTATCAGCGCCATAGATGGTGCCAGCATCGGCCGGGTCGGTGGCTTGGCTCAAGAGTGCGCTGAGTGATGGAAGCAGCCCCCCGATGCTGCCGCCTGTGAGCGCCTGCAATGCCACCAACTGCCAGAAGTGGTCTACGAGCCCATATAGCATATAAAAGCTGGCTGCCGCGAACGCGCAACCTACGACCACATACTTGTGGCCCACGCGATCTCCGACACGCCCTAGGACGAGTGACGTGGCAATCCCAGTCGCAGCGGTTATAGCGAGTGCTAGCCCAGTACCGCTAGCTACCCTACCCTCATCGAGCACCAGCAAAGCGACAAAGAATGGGATGAACGGCATCAACATGCTCCGCCCCAACCCGTCCAAGAATCTGAGGCGGTAGATGGCGAGAACTCCCGTCTTTCCCGCTGCCCGCTTGAAATCGGCAAGCATCCCTACCCGAAGCAAGGGTCTCGGTCGGGCTGAGAACGCCTCGTGGACGCCTAACTGCACGATGATGCCTGAAGCCAACAATACACTGGCAGTCACAAGAAACGAGGCCCGAAAACCCGCGTGGTCCGCTACAGCACCACCTAGCAATGGCCCTAAGGCAATACCCGCCCACTGCCCTACCTGCATAAGGCCAATCGCTTGCCCGAGCTTTGCTCGAGGCGCGTTAGCAGCCACCAGCGCGGCAATGGCCGTCACCGTCCCCGTCACAAGTCCCTGCAGCCCTCCGAGCACCACTAGCTCTTCTGCGGATCCAGCGAACGTCATTGCAACCATAACAACTGTGCCGCCGTAAGTTGCCCGTAGGATCATGCGCTTCCGGCCGTACCGATCAGCCAGTCGCCCCCACCAAGGCGCCGCGATCATCATTGTAATGCTTTGGAGGGAGAAAAAGAGCCCGGCCGAATACTCGGGCCTAATACCGGTACTGCTACCTAACTCCCGCACATACAAAGGTAAGAACGGCAACACAACAGAAAATCCTAGCGACGAAATGAATTGAACCGCAAACAGAATGTACAGTGTCCTCTTCCAGTTACCTCCCATATCCCGACGAATCTCCGAAGCTACCAGTTACAAGTGCACGACGACAGTCTTTTCATCCGTGAGTTCCTGGATAGCGTACTTCGGACCCTCCCGGCCAATGCCACTTTCACCGACGCCACCGAACGGCATGTTGGCCACTCTGAAGCGGGAAGTATCGTTTACCATGACGGCTCCCGCTCGGACGCGTCTCGCATACTCGAAAGCAACCTTAAGGTCGCGGGTGAAGATGCCCGCTTGGAGACCCCCGCCCAAGTCGTTTGCTTGCGATATCGCAGGCACCAGGTCGGTATATGGCACAATGCACACGACCGGCGCAAACGCCTCTCGCCGAT
Organism: Truepera sp.; assembly: GCA_032027045.1. Lineage (NCBI taxonomy): Bacteria > Thermotogati > Deinococcota > Deinococci > Trueperales > Trueperaceae > Truepera > Truepera sp. The sequence continues at coordinate 2,405,496 of JAVSMU010000001.1, forward strand.
ATACATCCATTTCCAGAGTTACACCCGTTAAGACCGTGGGCGCAAACATCCGTCCTGTACGATGACCGCCAACAAGCACGTGTGCGCCTCCCTGTACGGCCTTCTGCACCCACTCTTCAGCCCTTTCCGCAGCTGCGTCACTGATCATGGGGCCAACATCTGTGTCTTCCCTAGCGGGATCTCCAATTTTGAGGGCAGCCACGAGAGGCAGAAACCTATCCAGGAATTGGGTTAATATTGTTTCGTGAACGAACAACCGCTGCACGGATGTGCACACCTGGCCGGCGATTGCGAATGCCGCAAGTTGGCAGCGTTTCGCCGCGCGGTCCAGATCTGCGTCTTCATGCACGAAGGTCGGCGCGGCTGGTCCAAGTTCCAGCGTGACAGGCCGCAAGCCGACTGCCGCTGCTACTTTCCGTCCGGCGGCGGTACCTCCTGTGAAGCTATAGCGGCTAAACCGCTCGTCCTGGCAGAGTTGCTCGCCCAGCGTTGCCCCACCAAAAACCGCATTCAAGTAGCCGCTCGGAAGTCCAGCCTCACTGAACAGTTCCAGCAACCGGATAGTGGAAAGGGGGGCGACCTCCGAGGGTTTGATAACTACACTGCTACCAGCAGCGAGTGCCGAGGAAATCTTGTGCGCCGCAATATTGAGGGGCGAGTTGAACGGCGTTATTGCACATACTGGCCCTGACGGAACTCGTAGCGTAAAGGCAAGCTTCTGCTCCGAGCCAGCGTTACCATCTATAGGAATCATCTCGCCATGAATTCGTTTAGCCTCCTCCGCTGAGTTTAGAATACTGGCAATGGCACTTGCCACTTCGACCCTCGCCTCAAAGATGGTCTTACCAACTTCCCGTACTAGTAGCTTAGCTAGCTCAGCAGCGTGCACTTCCACTAGTTGACTTGCACGGGCTAAGACCTCAAACCGTGTGTGAGGTGGCAGAATCTCGGAGTTAAAGGCGTCACTTGCAGCCTTGACGGCCGCGTCTGCCTCCTCTTTGCTAGCTTCTGCAATCGCGGCTATTGGTTCGCCTGAATACTTGTCGAATACGGTGTTAGAGACACTGGTACTCGGCACGCGCCACTCCCCGTCAATAAACTGTCCGTATGTATGCATCTCACGCCCCAATCGATAACGAAGCTAATGTTCCTATGCTTTCGACAACGCTGTGCGCGACGTCCAGGGTCGAGCCACTCCCGCCTAGGTCAGGCGTCAAGCCAGTACCTTCCTTAATCGTGAGTGCAACGGCCTCCTCGATGAGACTAGCTATCCTGATTAGTGCAGTATCCCCGTGGCGTTCAGCTAACCAACGTAGCAATAGGGCAGCGGATAAAATTTCCGCGATTGGGTTGGCAATATTCAGCCCCGCTATATCTGGGGCCGAGCCATGCACTGCCTGAGCCATCGCCAACGATCGCCCAGCGTTCAAGCCTGGAGCTAATCCGAGACCTCCTACGAGTCCAGCTGTTAGGTCCGACAGTACGTCGCCGAACAGATTGGTGCTAACGATGACATCAAATTCGCTAGGCCTCATTACCAAATGCATGGCCAGCGCATCCACGTGAAACGCGTCTAACGTAATATCCGGGAAATCCGCCGCTACTGCGCGGCAGGCTTCCAGAAACAAGCCGCATCCTTTGCGAAGGACGTTAGCTTTGTGAGCAACACTCACACGACGCTTACCACCGCGCTGTCGGGCCACCTCGAAGGCGGTCTGAGCAATTCGCTCCGATGCTCGCCTAGTGACCACTCGCACGGACACTACGGTATCGGCGTCGGGACGTAACTCCCCGTTACCATCTAGAACGTTACGATCCGCGTAAAAACCCTCGGTGTTCTCCCTCACGACGACAATGTCGACGTCCTGATACAACGCCTTTATTCCAGGGTACGCTCGCACTGGTCTGATATTGGCGAAGAGGTCGAGCTCCTTCCGAAACACTTTGCTTGGGTTGACCACACCTGGCTCGCCAATAGCGTAGATATGATTCATAATAGGACCCATTAGGATCCCATCACATTCTTGGGCACCGACAAGCGTTTCCGGTGGAAGTGTATGGCCGCAGTTCTCATAGGCTTCTAAACCCATGGCCATGTCGACCAAATCCAGACTCGACCCTCCCTGGCGGAGGAGGTCGTCCACCGCCTGCAACACGACTCGAGTCCCCTCGACTACTTCTGGGCCAATGCCATCACCCGCTAGAACGGCGATGCGATAATTTTTCAATCGAAACCCTCCATTCCATTGTTCTCTGAACCCCTAAAGTAGGTTAGCCATCCTTGTCGATCACTCATAAAGGTCGGCCTAATCCCTCCTCTCTTAAAGGCTCGATGACTTTTCCAAGGCTCTTCAGGACCGACAACAGTACGAAGGACTGCGTTCCCTTAATTCCCTGAATACCCCCTACAGTACTAGCGACGAAAGTGAGCATCGCGTTCTTAGAACTAAACTCGCCCAAGGCAACGATGTCAAAACTTCCCGCAGAAATAGCGGCGTAGCGGATGCAATCATCTTCAATCAATGCCTGTGCGGCGGACTTGAGGTACATTGCCTCAACACTGAAACCAATGAAGGCTCGAACTGCTACGTCCCGATTAGGGTTGGCGTACGCTGCTACCTGTATGACTTGCTGCTCAAATAGCCTCTGCAACCGATTTCGTGCAGTTCCGGTCGAGACGCCCAGTTGTGCGGCAAGGAAGGCATAGCTGGCTCGCCCATCCTCTTCTAGAAGCCGGATTAGTTTACTATCTATCGCGTCTAAGGCGCGCTCCGCAATTCGCATTTCTTGCCAACCACTTCACTTTCAAATGAACGTGACCCAAAGCCAGGGCTAAGATGAATAACTACCGCGGTCTCCCACACCGTGTGGTGGGATGGGCAGTAAATCTACTGCCCATCCCACCTAATGTAAGTGCCTAGGCGGTGGCGGCAATCTCCTCCGGCCGCAGCTCACGCGGCCGCTTGATGGTGAGGTCCAGGTTGCGGATTATAGCCTCTACGTCGTAGATCGAGCCGCCCTTAACAGTGAGTCGAACGTCGCTGAATGCCCCGAGGTCGTTGACCGGGTCGCTGTCCATGATGGCTAGGTCAGCCAACTTGCCAACCTCCACAGTTCCGAGATCGTCTTGGAGACCCAGCAGGTCCGCCCCGTTCTTCGTGGCGCACTGGATCACTTCCATGTTCGACAGTCCTCCGGCGGCCATTAGCCGCATCTCATCGACCATCTCCCCAATCACGTCGGTGCCCACGGCCATTTTCACCCCAGCACGAACGGCATGCTTGAAGTGTCCCATTCGTTCAGCCAAATGACCCTTACTGGCATCGATAAGCCACTGCGGCCTGCCGACCTCGTGACCCCGGTATCCTATGATCCAACTCTCGCTCAGTGTAGGCACAAGATAGATTCCCTTCTCGGCCATTAGTTCAGCAGCTTCCTTATCGAGTAGCGCTCCATGCTCAATGCAGTCGACGCCAGCCTCGATTGCGCGCCGAACGGCCACCCCTGGGTGTGCATGAACGGTAGTAAGCCTGTTCGCGTCGTGCGCCTCCTCGATCGCCGCACGCAGTTCGCCCAGCGAGTACTGCGGCGAAAACGGCTCATCTGTGCCCTGGGTGACATATCCACCGCTGGCCATAAGCTTTACGAAATCCGCCCCCAGTTTCAACTGTTCACGCGCTGCACGCCGGACCTCCTCTTCCCCGTCGGCTACCCGGCCTACCTGCCAAGCGTGGCCACCGGTCATTACGAGCGGTTGGCCGCAGGCGAACACCCGCGGCCCCGGAAACTGGCCAGCATTGATGCCGTCACGAAGGTGAATGCCCCCCTGACCCTTGCCACCCAGGTCTCGGATGGTAGTGACGCCTTCGAGCAGGCTGAGCAGCGCATTATGCACACCGCGCAGTGCCAAGGTCACAGGCGGCAGCGCGGCCCGCGACTGAAAGCTACTCGACTGGCGCCTGTTATCGAGGTGATCATGGTGGTTCATAAGCCCTGGCGTGAGATACTTTCCGGAAACATCGACTACCTGCGCGCGCTTAAGCACGTCCACCGCGACATCACCCTCCGAGCCGACGTACGCGATCCGATCGCCTTCTACAACCACGGACTGGTTAGGGACCGGCTTTCTGCCCGTTCCATCGATTACAGTTGCACCTTTGAAAAGTATTGTGCTCATGTTTGATTCTCCTTTGAATCTAGACTAGCAGCAGGTGGGAATCTGCCCGAAAAGTGAGACAGTTGAAGTGGTGGCGGGGTATTGACTATGCGATCTCGTCATTGAGTCTTGACCAAAGTTAGGGTGACCTCCTTAAAAGGGCGTACCAGGAATCGCGTGGCGGCGGCAAAATTGAGGAGCAATCAGATCATGGGTATAGCCCCTTACCTGGCAGGCTTAACTCCTCAGTCGCGGATCCAGAAGATCACGTAATCCGTCCCCAAGGAGATTGAAGCCGAGAATTGCGATAGTGATGGCGATGCCGGCAAACGTAGAGATCCATGGAGCCTGCCAGAGGTAGTCACGGCCGTCCGAGAGGACGGTGCCCCAACTCGATTGCGGTGGCGTTACACCAAGACCAAGGAAGCTTAGGGCCGCCTCGGTATTGATGGCCGTAGCCATTGTCAGAGACCCCATCACCAGCACCGGCCCCAGCAGATTCGGCACCAAGTGTTTGAGGATGATTGAGTAATCTCGCGCACCAAGTGCACTTGCCGCATGGATGAAATCTGCCTCTTTGATGGTCAATGCCGACGCGCGGACAAGCCGGGCGAACATCGGAATCCGGACGATGGCAATCACGAAAATTATATTTATGGTCCCTGGCCCTATCAAGGCTACTAATGCCATGGCCAACACTATGTATGGGAATGCGAACATGACATCAAAAATCCTGGTGCTTATCTCGTCAAACCACCGGCCATAATATGCGGCTGTAGTTCCCCAAACCGTACCGATGGTGGCAGCGCCTAATGTAGACAAGACGGCCACCAGGACCGATATCTGTGAACCGTAGAGGATACGGCTCAAGACGTCGCGCCCGAGGTGGTCGGTTCCGAGCGGATGGGCCCAGCTCGGCGCGAGCAACAACTCCTGCAGATTTATGTGTTCCTCGGAGAACGGCGCCAACCAAGGCGCGAGAAGTACTACCAGCACCAAGCCGATGATAAGACCCAGCGCTGCCAACGTCGTTTTGTCCCGCCGCAATTTTCGTAGCGTTCGGTTTTCGGACTTGACTGCTTCTGTCGGTCCATCCTTGAGTCCCGGGGTGTCTGTACTCTCCTCTCGCATCATATCAGCCGTACTTCACGCGTGGATCAAGGACGGCGTAGAGGAGGTCAATAAGCAGGTTTATGGTGACGAACGCTAGGGCCACAAACAAGATTGTGCCCTGGAGTGTAGGATAATCCCGGCTGTTGATGGCCGCGTATAGTAGCCGCCCCAAGCCGGGTAGGCTGAAGATGATTTCCGTCAGCACCGCTCCGCCTAGGACAGCACCAAGTTGGAGTCCGGCCACGGTAGCAATGGGGATGGCGGCATTCTTGAAAACGTGTTTAGAAAGTACATACAACTTGCTTAGGCCCTTAGCCTCGGCGGTGCGCACGTAATCCTGTCTGATTACGTCTAGCACACTAGAGCGTGTCATGCGCATGAGTAGGGCTGCGAAGGAGGTGCCGAGCGCCACGCAGGGGAGGATGAATGCTTTCCAGCCATGTTGAGCTAACCCTCCGCCGGCAGGCAGAAGCCTTAGGTTTACGGCGAAGACTATTATTAGGACGATTCCCAACCAGAATACAGGCATCGAGATGCCAATCAGCGCTAGTATTCGAAGCCCGCTGTCGATCCATGTCCCTTGTTTGACGGCACTTAGGAAACCTAGTGGAATGGAGATTAGCGTAGCTACCACCATTGCGCCGCCGGCAAGAATCAGTGTGGTCGGCACTCGAGAAACAATTGCTCTCAGTACGGGTTCGCGAGTAGTGTACTGGGTTCCCAGGTCACCTACAAACAGACCGCCTAGCCAGGAGATGTACTGAGCGGGCAGTGGGCGGTCGAGCCCCATCTCCGCTTTCAGCACGGCCGCGCGTTCGGGGGTCCACTCGGTTCCCAGCATGAGCACGATCGGGTCTCCGGGTGCTAAGTGCAAGACCATGAAGACCAGAACGGTCACTCCTACGAGCACGGGGATCATAGTGAACAGCCGTCTGACCAGGAACTCCGCCGTACCCATTAGCCCTCTTTCTGCACTTTAGGCATTGAAGCGCTGATCCCAAGCTTCATAGGCTTCTATGTCCACCAAGTCGTACAGTTGTTTGAAGTTGAGCATTTGCCCGCTTACGGCGGCGTCGGTGCCGTCCCGGCGGATAGCGGTGAGCGCCTCCTGCAAAGCATGAGCCGCTACCAACATGGGGGACATGGCGTAGACCACAAACCGGTATCCGAGGGCGCCGAAACGGCCAAGGCCTAAGCTAGGTGTCTTGCCACCGTGCGTTGCCGTGATCATCTTGGGACCCGGGGCTTCCCTACCAACTGCGACGACCTCCCCCTCGCCCTCCAACGCCATGGGGAAGACCGCATCCGCCCCCGCCTCAAAATACGCGCGGCAACGACGGATTACCTCTTCAAGTCCCAGGATTTCTCTCGCGTCCGTGCGCGCTATGATGACGAAGTCAGGATCACTTCGTGCCGCCACCGCGGCCCTGATCTTCTGCATCATCTCCTCGACTGGCTCGACGTGTTTGCCCGAGAGTTGACCGCACTTCTTTGGGCTCTTCTGATCCTCTATGTGAATACCGGCAGCGCCAGCCTGCTCGAACTCCCGCACAGTGCGGCGCATATTGATTACATTCCCGTAACCAGTATCAGCGTCCGCGATCAACGGTACTTCTACCGCGGTGCAGATCTCCCGGACACGCTGCAGCACCTCGGTCATGGTTATGAGACCTAAATCTGGGTAACCAAGACTACACGAAATGCCGGCACCAGTAGCGTGTACAACAGGAAAGCCGGACCGCATTGCGCAGCGGGCTGAAAGGCCGTCATACACTCCTGGAACAGCGTAGGCGACATCTTCACTTAGGATCGCCCTGAGCGCGGCTCTCGAATTAACCGACATCCTGGCACCCCTGTCCTGCGGTGGATTCACGTGATTGCGACCGCACGGACAGGCGAACCGTCTATGCCCACGAACGGTAGGGGGAAGAAGGCCACTGTAACACGCTGTCCAGCGATAACTTCAAGATTCATTAGTTGTTCCACGATGACAATGTCGTTCTTAAGAAGGTGGTAATGAACAGGTTCGGTTGGCTTCGCCTTGTTCGTCTGTCTGTCTGCCAGCGAGAGTGCCGGACTCAGCTTGGGGTGTCGCACCGCGAAGCAGTCAATGCCCACTGCCTTGATTTTCTTCTCAACCAACCAAACGGCGGCGCTCTCGACCAGTCCCGGGTGATTCACGGCAAGGTAGTCAGCCTGCCTCGGCTCAGTCCAGAAGTACTTGCCCCAGCCCGTATGTAGCAAGACGATGTCACCTTCTCGCACCTCTTGGCCAACGCGCTCTAAGTCTTCTGCGGTTATCTCCCCGAGCTCGCCCTTCGGAACGTCCACCACGATGGCCTCACCGTAAAAGCTCTCGAGAGGGAGTTCGTCAATGGCTTTACCATCTTCAAAAACGTGTTTAGGTGCATCCACGTGTGTATTAGTATGCGTCGTGAGAGAAAACTCAGTGACGCGACGGCCATCTCGCGGCATGGTGTAAAGCGGGTGATACCTGACCCGATTCCCAATGGTAGGGTACTGCGCCCCCCTGTAAGTAGAGTCAAGTGGACATGAAAGGTCAATGATTTTCATAGCTGCTCCTTAGGGCTGGCTCCGACGGTATTGGGGAGAGAGCGCTCCCCCCAGAGCGCTTCCCTCCCAATGCGTTACTCGGGCTATTTAACGGCCTTCCATCCAGACCTCGGTAAACGAGGGGAGGTTCACGGGCGAGGGAACAAAGCCGTGGACGGCGCTGCTCACGACGTTCACGGTATCCCAGAAGTTGAGGACCAGTTGTGGAGCATCTTCAAGGATCAACCGGTTGGCTTCGTCATAGAGCACCTTGGCCTCCGCTCGCTGGTCGGCGTTGTAATCCGACAGCTTACTGGCCTGGTTGAGCAGGTCCTCCACGCGTGCGTTGTCGAGACCGTCCACGTTATAGCGACTACGGTTGAGTGGGCCCTTACTATCATATTGGTACCACGAGAACTCAAAAGCCGTACCGCGGAGGGGCGTAATACGGTACATAGCAGCATCCCCGAGCCACTCCGCCTGTGGTCCAGCTGTCATCGCGGAGGCACTGGTGTACTCCAGTTGGACAATCTTCATGTCTATGCCAGCCTCGGCAAGTTGACGTTGGATCAGAGTCGCCTGGTTGACAAACAGCGGCTCATTGAGCGGCACCAAAGTGAACCGGAGCGGGTTATTTTTGTCGTAACCGGCCTCAACAAGCAGTTCGCGGGCTTGCTCTACGTCACGCTCGACCACAATCGTAGGGTCGTGAGCCCAGTGGTAGGGCGGAAAGATCGAGCCGCCAAGGCTCCCGCGGCCGCCCAACACCCCGTCAATGAGAGCTTGACGGTCAATTGCCAACGAGATGGCCCGCCGAACCCGAGCGTCATCCATCGGCGCGATCTGTGTCCGGAAGGTGAGGATGGATTCTGCCGCGCTGGGCCCTTGGGCAATCGTTGTATTGGGAAACCGCTCAAAGACGCTGATCTGTCCGAATGATGGCTCTAGGAGCAGGTCAACCTCACCTGTCTGATACGCAGCGAGTTGCGTCGAAGGCTCGGGGATAACGCGGAACTCTATGCTGTCAAGGTAGGGCTTACCTTTGATCCAATAGTTGTCGTTCCGGACCACCGTGACGTGACTATCCTTTACCCATTCTTTAATCTTGAACGGCCCAGTACCATCCCAAAGCGAGACACCGTACTTGTCCCCCGCAGCCTCGACGAAGCTCTTGTTGACTATCTTGGAGTGGTTACCAGCAAAGAAGGAGAGGCTTATCGGCCACGGCTGTTTCAAAGTGACCTTGACCCTGCCATCGTCAAGCACTTCAGCGTTCGCGATATTCTCCTGCCAAACAGCACGGAAGGTTGCAATTGAGTCGGGCCCGTAAAGTCTCTCCAACGTATAGACAACGTCCTCGGCCGTCAGGGGCTCACCTGAATGAAAGACAACGTCGTCGCGCAGCGTGAAAATCAAAGTCAAATCGTCGGGCTGCTCGGGCAAGTCCGTTGCCAACACCGGCACGATTTCGCCTTCCACGGTCATGGCGAGCAGACCCTCGTTGGTGATGTTAAGGATCGCAATGCCGGGCATACCTGGGTCAATGATGTCGTTCATCGAACGTGGCGTCCCAACCTGAGCCACTACCAGCGTACCGCCCATCTGCGGTTCCAGTTTCTGAGCCGCGGCGGGCGCCAATTGCAGCAAAAGCGCCGTCAGAAAAAGCGCGGTCAACGGGCGGTGTGTCTTTGAGGAGCGCACTTGTTTGCATACATCACTTGCGCCTCTCACATGACTGATTATCGCAATTCTATTCATTCAATCCTCGCTTCCTCTAAAAACGCCTCTGAAACTACGTAACAAGCCTCTGTTTTAGCTCGTCTACAGACTCTATAGCTCTCCTCCCGGGTAGTAATCCGTCTTCACCTCCGTGCGGGGCCAATCTAATCTCAGCTCAAATGAATTTTAATCAAACTAGCATGGCCGCTAGTAATATTGCAAGCCCGCCGTGCCGTGACTGACTTTTCGTCGCCGATTGCTGGGAAATTTTGTGTTAATGACAATTGATATGGATTGCGATGAGCCAAGGAAGTCGCGGGAAGCCTCCAGTAGAACCGCGTGGCCTGGGCGGCTTTGTAACTTGGTCGCGGGTGAGCCGACCAAGTCCTCTGCCACTTCGCGTAGCGCACCAAGCCGCGGGCTTTCAGTGGCCGCCTGTAGTGCGATAAGTCGCTCTCTCCGCGGCACGTTGCCGCCGACGCCGGGCACGAGCGCGGCTGCGCACTTCGCCAGACTACCGGCGGTGGCAGGGTCGTCGGGGGTGAGGGCTTCTCTCAGCTGGGCGGCATCGCAGTCGATGTCCGCTAAGACCCGCGACCACTCGGTCCACACCAAGGTCGGCGCGGCGGACCGGAGTTGCGAGAGGGCAACGGTCAGACGCTGGCGCGAGTCAGCGGCGTCAGGCCAGAACAACTCCGCAAGGTAGCGGCGGTCGTGTGTCCCTTCAAATGCCAGGTATGTCAGCAGCAGAGGCCTCTGGGCGTCTGAAGTGAACGCGGCTCAGAGACAGGCAACGAAATGTGCGTTGGACCATCGCATAATCCGCTTGTGCTCAGCCGTGATGTCTGACATACTCTCCGAGGGTCCCATAGCCGCCCTACCTTGCGCGAGGCAAACTAGACGCCGCGGCGAACTGCGACTGCCTCTCGTGCACGCTGCGCCCCGGTGAGCGACCAAGAATCGTGAGCTCTGGCGCCCAGGAGCAAGTAGCGCTTTTTGAGGTCGTCGAGCGGTCGTTGTCCCGCCGTGACAAGTTGACGGTTCGAACCAGCTTTGCAACATCCTCGAGCATCAATCGCGGTTCGAGGAGCCGTAATGTTACGCAAGCTGTAATGCGCCGCCCAAGAAACCTTCCTTTCTCGGACGAAGCCAAGTTGAAGTCACTCGGGCGCGCTTGGAAGGCTGGAGCGCCCAAACCCACCAAGCTCTTAGCCTGGATTATGCATGAGGGGTAAGAAAACGAAGGCCTTCGTGGGTTAGAATGCGTGTGCAGCACAACATCACTAACGTTCGGAGGCCTTCTTATGGCAGAGGATATCACTTCGCAGACTGTGCTGTTCGAGGGTGGCTTCGTGAAGCCGGTCGTGGCGGCATTCGATCAGCCGGCGAGCAGTTCCGATGGCGGGGCGTTGCTGCTGAAGTTGGCGGATGACCGTCTTCGGTTGACGGCGGCGGTGGCGGGCGCGCTGCCTGATGCGCGCGAGGCGGGCAAGGTCAGGCATTCGTTGCTTGCCGTCGTTCAGCAGCGGGCTTTCGGGATCGGGAACGGTTACGAGGACGCCAACGATGCGGCGCGCTTACGAGATGACCCCACTCACCAGTTGCTGCTCGGCCGGGTGCCGGGGACGGGTAGTGAGTTGGCGTCGCAGCCGACCATCTCGCGCCTTGAGAACGCCTTCGACGAGAAGCAGGTCGCAGCGGCGAGCGAGGCGGTCAGTGGCGCGGTGCTGAACCGCCACCAGCGGAGGCTGCGCCGGAACGCTAAGCGCATCATCATCGACGTCGACGCCACCTGGGATGACGCTCATGGTGAGCAGCAAGGCGCSTTGTTCAACGGCTTGTACGGCAACCACGGCTTCTTGCCGCTGCTGGCGTTCATCCAGTTCGACGACGAGGCCGAGCAGTACCTGGTGGCCTCCCTGCTCAGGCCGGGTAACGCCGGTAACGATCAGGTCTTGAGCTTCCTGAGCGGCGTGATCGAGAACGTCAGGGCGCACTTCCCGAGGGCGCAGGTGACGCTGCGAGCCGACGCGGGCTTCGCTATCCCCAGCGTGTTCGAGTACCTGGATGATCACCGGGTGCGTTACGCCATCGGCATGAGCAGCAACAGCGTCTTGAAAGAGCACGCCGAGCCGGGCATGGCGATCGCCAGGGCGCTCAGCGAAGCCAGCGGAACCAGCGAACGCGTCTACCTGGATAAGCAGTACCAGACCAAGAAGAGCTGGCCGCACTCGCGACGGGTGATCATCAAGGCCGAAGTCACCCGCTACCCGGGCAGGATCCCGCGGGATAATGCGCGGTTCGTCGTCACCGACTTAGTCGGCGATGCCGCCTTCGTCTACGAGAGTGTCTACAGCCGCAGGGGTGACGTGGAGAACCGCATCAAGGAACTCAAGAGCGCCATCCGCATGGACAAGACGAGCTGCACGAACTTCGCGGCGAACCAGCTGCGAGTAATCTTGCACGCCACGGCGTTCGCCCTATACCAGGAGATCCGCTTAGCGGCGACCGGCACGACCTTCGCCAGCGCACAAGTGACCACCATCAGGGAGCGGCTCATCAAGTTGGGCGCCTGGTTCAAGACCAGCACCAGGAGAATCGTGATCCACCTGCCCCAAGCAGCGCCATGGCGCAACGAATGGGTGACCATCGCAAGGCGGTTAGCCGCGCCGCCCGCCTGAGGCAAGGCCACAACAACAAACCCAGAATCCGGTAATCAAGGCGCCACCGGCCGGCGAAGCGCGCCCAGGGACACCCGAAAACACGCCCGGGACACCCGGAACCAGCACCACCGCCCCGAACCGGTCACCATCAGAGTCAGAACCGCAACCCGGCGCCAAAGTCCGGGCCTTTCGCACCCCGGAAACCGACCCCAGCGCGACCCTCATGAATAGAGCGGGCTAGGGAGGACTTACGAACTCCTAGCGTCCACCAGCGAATCCCGAGCTGGTCCTGGGGTGTCTCTTGGCCCGGCGGGGTCGTGAAAACTGCTTCAGCCATATCTGCCTCAAACCATCGCGGTCTACGTAGCCGTGCTCACGGAAGAACGTCATTGCGCCTGCGGGGGTCAACGGTTACCCTTCCCAATGGCGTTTCGTCTGGTGCTGGCGGCTCTCGCCATGGCATGCTTGCTCGCCGCCTGTAGCCTCACCGATGCACTGGGCGAAGGGGCATCGCCGCCAGCACCCGTGACCGGCCCCTCGGAGCCCGTGCCTCCGCTGCCCACGCCTGCGGATCCCGTACGCCCGCCACCGCCTTCCGGGCCACGGCTGCCCGAACCTCCGGCGACACCGCCACCGGCGGGTCCCCCTCCACTGCCGGGGCCGCCCTCACCACCAAGCCCACCGTCGCCTCCGCCCGCGGAAGAACCAATCGCCAGAGCGCTCCTGGACGCAGTTAACGCGGCCCGCTCAGAGGGAGCAACGTGCGGGACAGAGTTCCTGCCCCCGGTCCCGCCGTTAGCGCTAGAAGAAAGATTGCGAAGAGCCGCCGCGGCCCACAGCCAGGACATGGCAGATCACGAAACGATGAGCCATGTGGACTCGGACGGATCCAGCTTCAAGGACCGCATCGAGCGTGAGCAGTACACCTGGTCGGCGGCAGGTGAGAACATCGCGGCCGGCTATCACACGGTCTCCAGCGTTATGAACGGGTGGCTAGCGAGCCCGGGTCACTGCAAGAACATCATGAGCCCGAACTTCACGGAGTTCGGCGCGGCCGAGTCCAACTACTACTGGACGCAGGTCTTCGCGCGCCCGCTATAGGAGGCCGTCACGATCCTCGGCTCGCCCCCGCGGTTCGCCCTCCCCCCAACGCTCTTGGGCGCGGGTGCTTAGTCATGCTGGGCCCGGGTGGCCCGATAACCGTTCTCGAAGAATCGTTAATCCGTGGAGGGGCCGCGGACCCAGCGGTATGGTGGCGTCACCATGGAAAAGACCCTGCACCTCCCCGGTGTCAAGCCGCAACGCATCAGCACGCCTCGCCTGAGCATGCAAGTGCTTACGAGCGGACCGGCCGGGGGCATGCCGGTGCTGTTCGTGCACGGCAACGCATCGTCCAGCGTCTTCTGGGAAGAGACCATGCTCGCGCTGCCGGACGATTTCCGCGCCATAGCGCCGGACTTGCGCGGCTACGGCGACACCGACGACGAAATCGTCGACGCAACGCGCGGGGTCCAGGACTGGGTCGATGACCTGCTTGCGCTCAAGGAAACACTCGGCATCACGAAGTACCACGTTGCCGGGCATTCGTTGGGCGGCGCCGTGTTGTGGGGTCTCATCCCGGCGGACGCAGAGAACATCCTCTCCGCCACGTTCGTCGCGCCGGGGTCGCCCTACGGCTTCGGCGGCACCAAGGACGTGGACGGCACGCCCACCTACGGCGACTTCGCGGGCTCCGGCGGCGGGCTCGTCAACCCGGAGATGGTCAAACGCATGACCGCCGGCGACCGCAGCAGCGACGACCCCAGCTCGCCCCGCAACGTCATGAACGCGCTCTACTGGAAGCCCCCCTTCCGCGCCGCGCGCGAAGAGGCGTTGCTGAGTTCGATGCTCAGCGAGAAGATGGGCGCCGACCGCTACCCCGGCGACTCCGTTCCCTCGAGCAACTGGCCTGGCGTTGGCCCCGGTGTCAAGGGTCCCATCAACGCCATCTCCCCTAAGTACGTCGGCGACACCGTGACCCGCTTCCTGGCCGCCGCACCCAAACCACCTATCTTGTGGGTCTGGGGCGCCGACGACCAGATCGTGTCCGACACGTCGCTATCGGAGATCGGTTACCTGGGCAAGATCGGCGCCGTTCCCGGCTGGCCCGGCGACGAGGTGCACCCGCCGCAACCGATGATCTCGCAGACCCGGGCCGTGCTTGAGAAGTACGCCGCGGCCGGCGGCCAGTTCCGCGAGGTTCGCTTCGAGGACACCGCCCACACCCCCTACATCGAGCACCCCGAGAAGTTCATGGAAGAGTTCTCGAAGCACTTGAGCGCCAACACGAAGTAAGGCCAGGTCGCCAGCCGCCTCGGGCCCAAGCGTGCTCGTCGGCCGCTCCTTACCCAAGCGTGCTCGCCGGCCGACCGACCCCCCGACCGGCGAGGGCCGGCGCGGTGCGTCATTTGGCGTTGGAGTTCACTCCTTGGCGCGGCCCATGGCCGACGCCCTTGTCTTATCCCACAGTTAGCGGCTGTTACCTACGACGCTGCGCATGCTGAGCTCCCAGACCACGAGGGCCTCGAGCACCCGGAGGCTCGTGGCGGTCTCGAAGGCCAACGTCCGGGCGATGCCCAGGCCGAGGGAGAGCACTAAGAAGAGCAGCAGTACCTTCGCTATCATGAATCTCCTTCGTCTGCGGGACAAGATGGCAGCCGCGCCGACGCCAAGCGCTCAGACACGCGGCTGCCTACGGGGCTGCCGTTGCTGCTCTCAGGCCAGCACGTCCTGGCACTTGCCCCTTACGCCGGCCATGTGGTTTTGCTGGGCGCCGACCAGGCTGGTCTTGGCCAGGAGCCCGGCTCCGCCCCCGCACGCCATGTCATCTGCCGAGGTGTCATCGACGAGCTCAGCCTCGATGGGCGCCGGGTAGGTGAAGCCGGGATCCAGCCACTGAGCGCCGATCTGACTAGAACCAGCGACGTTAGGCGAGGCAGTTGGCCCTTGGAAGGCACGAACGAGCGTGCCCGGCCCAGTCGACTGACTCATGGCGATCTGGCGGTTCTCCGCATGCAACGCGGCCCACTCCTGCTCCGCCGTCGGCACACCCGCCAACACTGTCACAATCGCCCCACCAGCACCCTCGTAACCAGGGTCGAGCCATTGCGCGCCGGCGTTAGCGGTGGCACCCTGCGTGAGAGCGCTCGATGGCGCCTTGGCGACCCGTTCCAGCTCTCCGGCCGCGAAGGACTGGTGCGACGCCACCACCCGGCTTCCGGTTTCCCCCGGGTCGAAGTACGGCGCGATACTAGCTTGGGCCGCTCCAAAGAGGGCGGCGACCAGTAGCAGTACGAGCTTCCGAGTGTCTTGCATGATCTTCCTCCTCCGTAGGCTCCGGTTGGTCCGAAGCCGTGCGGGAAGCTTAGAGAGGAGAGACTTAACGGACGCTCAAGCGCGTATCAACGCACCCTCAACGACGTCCACTTGCCCGTTGAGGGTGTTTAGCGAGGCCATTCGGCCCGATCGCAGCGATACGAACCGCCACGTAACGAAGATCCTGGACGTACCGGCTGAGGCCAACGGAGGCGCGCTGCGCCCTACCCGCCGGCCAGCTACAACCGCACCTCGAACACCGCCCCACCCTCGGGGGCGTTCGCCACCGTCACGCTGCCACCATGCAGCTCGACGATGGAACTCACGATGGCGAGGCCCAGGCCGCTGCCCCCGCCGGCGCGGCCCCGGCTGGCGTCGGCCCTTGCGAAGCGCTCGAAGATGCGCTTCTCCGAACCCGGCGGCACCCCTGGCCCCTCGTCCTTGACCGTGAACCCCGGGCCGGCGGCCCTCAGGTGTACGTCTAGCGTCACCCGTCCACCCTCGGGCGAGTAGCGGATGGCGTTGTCGAGCAGGTTCAGCATCACCTGGCGCATGCGGTCGCGGTCGGCATCGACCAGCACGGGCCCGGCCCCGTGCACGTGCAACTTCACGTCTTTGGCGTCCCCCTGGACCTGTGCACTGGAGGCCACGCCGCGTGCGAGCTCGAGGAGGTCGAACTGGCTGCGCTGCAAAGACAGCTTGCCGGAGTCGACCAGCGACAACACCCGCAGGTCTTCCACCAAACGGGTCAACGCCAACACCTGCGTGTGAAGGTCGCGCACCTCGTCCAACGAGACGTCGACAACGCCGTCCTCCATTGCCTCCAGGCGGCCGCGCATGATCGTCAGCGGGGTGCGGAGCTCGTGCGCCACGTCGGCCACCATCGCCCGGCGGTCCGCCTCCATGCGCTCTAGGCTGTCGGCCATGACGTTGAAGCTGTGCGCCAACCGGGTCGTCTCGCTGGCGTTGGGGCCCGCCGCACCCGGCGTTGGAATGCGGACGGACAGGTCGCCGGCAGCAACGAGGCCGGCCGCGCGCGTGACGGACTCCACGGGCCGGGCTATCACGCGCGCCAGCGCCAGCGCCAGCGCCACCGCCACGAGCAACGCGATGATGCTCGAGCCGACCAGGGAAACGGTGCGTTGCTCCAGCGAGTCGCGCACCATGGCAAGCAACGCCGCGCGCGAGACTCCGATCTGGGGAGCGTCCGGCAAGCCATCGGCATGTGGTGCTTGGGCCCTCGCTCCCATACCGCCCGGGCGCGGGGCCACTACCGCCGTCCAGCCCTCTCCGATTATCAACCGACCGTTCCCCAGGAAACGCCGGGCCACTTCTCCCGGGCTCAACTGGGCACGCTCGCCCAGGGGAAGCGTGAGGTTCTCCCGGGTGATCGAGCGAACCTGCGTTACCGCGATGAGGGTGATGGTCAGCAGCGTCACGCCCACCAGCGCCAGGACCAGCTTCGCGCTTAGCCGCCTCACGGTTCCTCCACCAGCCGGAAACCCATCCCGCGCACGGTCGTGAGCAGCTTGGGAGCACCGGCGGCGCCCAGCTTGCGGCGCAGGTTCTTTACGTGCGAGTCGAGGGTGCGCTCCAAGATGTCGCTATCGGGCAAGGCCCGTTCGATCAACTCCGCGCGGCTGAAGACCCGGCCGGGGGCGGACGCCAGGGTGGCCAACAACCGGAACTCGGTGGCGGTGAGTGGCAGATAGCCGCCGTCGAATAGCGCCGTGCCACCCTCGCGGTCCACCACCAGGCGCCCGACCGTCAACGGCCTGCTGCTTCGCTCCGGGGCCGGCTGCGAGCGCCTGAGCACCGCCTTCACCCGAGCCATCACCTCCCTGAACGAGAACGGCTTGACGATGTAATCGTCGGCGCCGAGCCCGAGCCCGACCAGCCGGTCGACCTCCTCGCTGCGCGCGGTGAGCATGATGACCGGAACGTCGCTCTCGCGGCGGATGATCTTGAGTACCTCGAAGCCGTCGAGCTCGGGCAGCATGACGTCCAGGAGCACCAGGTCGGGCTGCGCGGCGCGGAACAGCGACACCGCACGCGTGCCGGTGGCGGCCACCTCGGTGTCGAAGCCGTCGCGACGCAAGTAGGCGTCGAGGGTGCGGGAGATCCCGACCTCGTCTTCGACCACCAGCACCTTCATGCACCCTCCACGGCCATAGCTGTTTCCGATGCTAACGGTCGAACGTGGAGAAGGCGTGCACGGCCACTACCCGCATCGCGGCTTTCTCCTCCAAACCTCCACACTTGCCACACGACTACTGCACGGGAGCGGCCCATGCTCATGGCAGCGACGCACCAACGTCGCTCATGGAGGTGCTGACAGATGCTAAGACGCACACTAATCGTAGGCGGAGTGCTGGCCCTGATGGTGGGTCCCGTCGCCATGGCTCAACCGGCCGGTTCGGCCGCTCAGAGCGGCGGGTTCTCGGCGGACATGCTTGCGCTGCGCCAGAACGCGATGCGGCTCACCATCCTGAACTCGCTGCCGGAGGACGCCAGGGCCGACGCCGCTGCGCTCCTGGACCGCAGGCAAGCCCTGCGGACGGCCGAGCAGGAACTGCAGGTCGCCAGGTTGCAGGCTTACGTAGCCGCGCTCGAGTCGGGTGAGTCACCGGCGGTCGCCCAAGACCTCGCCACCAGCAAGGTAGCCACGCAGTCGGCAGACGTCACACGCGAACGCGAGGCGCTGCGGGCGGACACGGAGGCGTTCGTCGAGGCTCACCCCGAGGTGCGCAGCGCGCTGATGCAGGCCGGACCCTTCGGGCGCGAGGCAGGTGCGCCGTTCCGTGCGGGAGAGCTGGGGCAGGGACCGGGAGCCATGTTCGGCGCCGGTGAGTTCGGCGGTGGCAACATGCGTTTCGGTGCCGGCGAGTTCGGCATGCAGCGTCACGGCATGCAACCCGGCGGTGCCCAACGCATGCAGCTTCCCGAGTGGATGCAAGACCGCATGCCTGGCATGCGGAACTTCCAGCACCGCTGAAGACCGACTGGCCAAGTGCCTGCCCGCTAGATCGCTTCACGACGACTAAGTCCGGAGATTACGAAGTCTGGCCCGCGCGCAGTCTGCGCGCGGGCCAATCCACGGTAATCGCCACCGAGACGCTATGCGCCTTACTCTTACCAACCGATCTGCTCGAGCCGGAGCCGCGTCACCGAGCAGGGCACTGAGGGCAGAACACCCCGGCATGTCGCCTTCCGCGGGTGTTCCACCGGCCATTCGCGGGTGTTACGGGCACCGGAGCGACCGTCCGGCTGCAACCCCTTGACGAATACCGCATACGGCGGTAAGTTGAAGATATCGAACGCGCAGAGGCGCGTTTTTTTGTTGTCAGCGCCAACTGCGACCATAACCAGCTCGCAAGGGATATGCGGAAGTGCGGAGAGAATCACGCGAAGGTCCTTTGCGCAGAAAGCTTGCGGCCAAAGCCGGAAAATGACGGACCCGCCGCGTCGCTGCACTGAACCAGCGGCGCACTGAGCAATTTCATATTGGGGCTCGAACGGGGTCGAACCTATAGTTCCTCGCTGGCACACGCGGTTACACCACATCGAGGTCATTCATTAGTGTCCGTGCCATTGGGGTCGGCCCTGTGGCCAGCTTTCTAGGAGGCCCCATGCCACGTAGTACCGCACGATTCCTGGCAGTAGTCATAGGTTTTTCCGTCCTGGTCGCGTGTTCCGCGCCCGCCGGGCCCTTGGGTCCTGTGACCGTCAAGGCGACCCTCAATGCCGAACCCGGGTCGGAGGCGGCGGTGGCCGCGTTCTACGTCATGCACGACAGTTCGCTAGTTCTCGCCTCACAAGCATCCAGTGTCAACTCGCCTACCCCAGGCACGTATGTGGGCCCAGCGTCGCCCGTCGACGCAGACGGTACGGTACATCTCGTTCTTCCCGACCCGAACGACCTACCCGAGGCAGTCCTGGCCACGGCCGACAGCTTCGTCCGCGTCATCTCCATTGCGCCCGAGGTGTGTCCAACTACGGCCAGCGACCCAAGTACCAAGGTCTCCATGATCATCCTCTCGCCTCTGTTGTCGTACCCGACCCCGTTTGTCCTCACAGGCGACGGTTTCGCCTCGAGCTACACCACGGACACGAAGTTGGATTTCACCGTCAACGAAGAGCAGCTTTTCCACTTGAGGTTTGTCACGTGGCTCTATGCCGAGGACGCCGTGGACGTCAAGACGGCTCCTGGGGGCTGCGTGAACGGCACCGCCCCTACGGTGGAAGTGGACCTCGAGCTGCTCAAGGGCTGGAACCAGGTGGCATGGAGCATGCAGGACGGCGGCTCAGGCGACCCTCCGACCTTCACGCTCGGCAACGGCTCCGACGTCGACCCCATCTACATCTCCTACACGGCGGTGCGCAAACCCTGAACCAGGGTGCCGGGCGGGCCCGGCTCTAGCCGGGCGGGACGCCCGAGCATTCGCCCTCGACACAGGGCCGCTCCTCGCTGGGCGGTCCTGCGTCAGTAGTGGATCAGCAAGACCTATGTTGCTATTTGCACCCTACTATCCTGGACTTTCATGATTGTCACGTTGGGTTGGGCCATAATGGCACGTTTACCGCTAGTACCCATCGGGCCGCTCCCGCGGCCGGCCTACGAGGAGGTCTCATGTCCAGTAGCTCGGTACGGATCGTAGCCTTGGCCGCCGGGATGTTGGTCTTGGCAGCCTGTTCGCCGCCCGCCGCTCCGGTCGGTCCGGTTACCGTGAACGCGACCCTACACGCCGAGCCGGGATCGGAGGTGGCCGTCGCCGGCTTCTACCTCATGTACGACATGTCGCTCTCGGTAACGGCGCAGGCGTCGGGCGTGATCGCACCCGAGCCTGGCACGTATCTGGGACCGGCATCCCCCATCGACTCAAGCGGCACCATGCATCTCATCCTCCCAAACCCCGCGGACTTGCCTGATGCGGTACTAGGCACGGCCGAACACTTCCTCTGGCTCCCAGCCGGCCCTCCCGTCCTTTGCCCGACCACGGCGAGCGTTCCGAGCGCCCGGGTGTCGTCGGCCATCTCGCTGACCGGGCCGGCAGTCCCGATGGTGGCGATCTTGACCGGAGAAGGACTCTACATAAGCTACGTCGCCGACAAGGAGGTCGATTTCTCCGCCGGTGACGAGCAGTACCTCCACATGAGACCCTTGACCTGGCTTTACGCCGACAACGACGTCGACGTCAAAACGGCCGCCGGGGGCTGCGCGAACGGCACGGATCCGACCGTGTTCGTGGACCTAGGGCTGAAGAAGGGCTGGAATCAGGTGGCGTGGACGCTGGAAGAAGACCCGCTGGCACCGGGCACCGCCAAGAGCATGACCCTCGGAAACGCACCTGACGTGGACCCTATTTACGTCTCTTTCACTGCCGTGGTCGGCCCATGAGGCAGTGCGCCGGACGCTTCACACGTCCACCACGTTGGGCCTGAAGAGCACCAAGAACCCGCCACCTTACCTGGGTCGCCACGTCGGCCAGCACTCGAGGAGGTCTCATGTCACGCTGGGCAGCACGAACTCTCGCCCTCGCAGCCGGTATTTCCGTACTGGCCGCCTGTTCGCCTCCCGCCGCTCCAGTCGGTCCGGTAACGGTCGACGCGATCCTCAACGCCGCGCCCGGAGCGGAGGCGGCCGTCGCCGGTTTCTACGTGATGTTCGACCTGGGGCTCACGGTAACGGCACAAGCGTCGGGCGTCATCTCGCCTGCACCCGGCGTTTATCTGGGACCGGCGTCAGCCGTCGACGCAGCCGGCATCATGCACCTGGTCTTACCCGACCCGACCGACATACCCTCCGAGGTCCTGGGCCCGGCCGACGGTTTCGTGTGGCTCCCATCGACTCCATCCGCCCTATGCGCGACCACGGCCAGCGTTCCGAGCGCCAAGGTGTCATGGACCATATTCGACGTCTTCGAGTCGTATCCGATGTTGGCTGTGCTGACTCAAGACGGCTACGCCGACAACTACCCGACCGACAAGAAGGTCGACTTCTCCGGCTCGGAGGACCAGCTCCTGGACATGAGGTTCGTCAACTGGCTCTACGCGGACGCCGACGTGGACGTCAAGACCGCCCCTGGGGGCTGCCCGAACGGCACGGATCCCACCGTCTTCGTGGACCTAAAGCTGAAGAAGGGGTGGAATCAGGTGGCGTGGACTTTGGAAAGAGATCCAGTGACGCCGACCACTCTCAAGAGCGTCACCCTCGGCAACGGCGCCGACATCGATCCCGTCTACTTCTCCTACTTCACAGGCGGTGTGCCCTGAGCCGGCTCACTCGCCGGACCCGACGTCAGCCGCTTCGAGCGTGAAAGCCGTCTAACGCCCGTTCCCAAGCCAGGGCCGCCTCCAACCAGGCGGCCCTGGCCGTGTCGAGCGACATGGCGCCGTCCACCACCGCGCGCACGCTCTCGTCGCCGGCGAGCGCGTCTACGAGGTAACCGGTCACGGGCTCGTGCCACGGCTCGCCGGCTCCCGGGAGTTCGGCCCACGGCTTCTCTGCCGCCGGCACCCACCTGAACGCGTCGGCGTGCTCCCGCTTCACGTGCCGCAAGATGCTTATCACCGCCTCAAGCGGCCGCAGCAGATTTCGGTTTGTGACGTGCAGCTGCACCCCATGGCACAACTTGCCGGCATGCGTGTCGGTGCGAGGCACGTAGCTGACGGGCCGGCACAGCAGGCCCGGCAGTCCAAGCTCGTTCAACTGTCCGGCCAAGGCGTAGCCGTCCAGCCAGGGCGCTCCCAGCAGCTGGAAGGGCAGCGTGGTGCCGCGGCCCTCGTTCAGGTTGGTCCCCTCGAGCAACACCAGCCCCGGGTACAGCGCCACCGCCTCCGCCGAGGGCAGGCCGGGCGAGGGCGGCACGAAGAGGGCTGGAGCCCGAGCCACGGGCGACACACTGGCGAGTGGCGTCACCACCAGGTCGACGCCCACGTCCCTGACTCCCCAGGCCACCACCTCGCCCAACGTACGGCCATGCTGGAAGGGGATGTCGAGGTAGCCGAGGAAGGAACGGTGTGCCGGGTCCAGGGCGGGGCCGTCCACCCTGGGCCCAAGCAGGTTGGGCCGGTCGCATATGACCACCCGCGTTGCCGTCTCGGCGGCGGCCTCGCAGACGAGCGCCGCGGTCGTGGCGTACGTGTAGCAGCGCACCCCCACCTCGACAACGTCGATGACCACGGCGTCCACGCCGGCGAGCACCTCGGCCGTGGGCCGGCGCCTGGGCCCGTAGAGGCTGTGCAGCGCGAGCCCGGTGCGTGCGTCGCGCCTGTCGCCGATCGGCGTCGCGTCGTCCTCGTAGCCGCTCCAACCGTGCTCCGGAGTAAGCAGGGCGACGAGCTCGATGCCGGGGTGGGTCCGTAATACCTCCAGGGTCGGCCGGCCTTCTGACGTCAGCGATGCCTGGTTGGCGAGGAGCGCCACCTTCCGACCTTCGAGGTAACGCTCGGGTGCGGCCAATAGCGCATCGATACCGAGCCGCATCAGCCCTTGACCGCCCCGGCCGTGAGCCCCTCGATGAACTGTCGCGACATGATCAGGTAGACGATGAGAAGCGGCAGGCTGGCGAGCACCATGCCGCTGAAGACGAGGCTCCAGTCGATCAGGTGCTGCCCGAAGAAGATCTGCATGCCCAGCGGGATCGTCTTCCAGGTGTTCGAGGTGAGGAACAGGAGCGGGAAGAAGAAGTCGTTCCACCACGGCACGACGTTGATGATTATGACGGTCGCCAGGCCCGGCCTCACGAGCGGCAGCATCACCCGGTAGAAGGTCTGCCACTCGGTGCAGCCGTCGATGCGGGCGGCGTCCTCGAGCTCGCGCGGCAGGTTGCGGAAGAAAACCGACAGGAGGAACACGGCCATGGGCATGCCCGACGCCGCGTAGGTGAGGATGAGCGCGAACGGCGTGTCGATGAGCCCGAGGTCGCGCATGAGCAGGTAGAGCGGCAGGATCCCCAGCCGGATGGGGATCATGATCCCCGCCAGGAAGAAGATGAAGAGCGCGCCTCGCAACCTGAACGAGTAGCGAGCGAGAGCGTACGCAGCGGGCGCGGCCGTGGCCACCAGCAACAGTGCCGAAGCGCCGGTGATCAACACGCTGTTACGCAGGTAGTTGCCGAAGTTGGCGCGCTCCCACACGGCCCGGAAGCCCTTGAGGGTGAACTCCGCCGGCAAGCCGAACGGGTTGCGGAAGATCTCGGGGGTGGTCTTGAAGGCCGTCAGGACCATCAGCGCCACCGGGTAGAGGAACACCAGGGCCATGATCCCCAGGAACAAGTAGATGAAAGTTGACGACACCCGTCTGCCGCGCACGTCAGTTCTCCGCCTGTCTGCTGGTCATGAAGCGCACGCCCATGAACGAGACCACGCCGATGATGATGAGCATGAGCACCCCGATGGCGGCCGCCAGGCCTATCTGGCCGGGTTCCCCACCCGTCGTAGGGTCGCCGAACGCGGTGCGGTAGAAGAACGTGGCCAGGAGGTCGGTGGCGTACGCCGGCGACCCCGACGCCCCTTGCATGACGAAGACGAGCTCGAACGCGTTGAAGTCCCAGATGAACGTCAAGATCGTGACCATCGTCAAGGTGGGCATGAGGAGCGGAAGCGTCACGAAACGGAAGTTCTGCCAGGGGTTGGCGCCGTCCACCAGGGCCGCCTCGTTGTATTCGCGGGGGATCGCCTGGACGGCCGCCAAGTAGACGAGTATCGGGAAGCCCAGCCACGCCCACGCGTTCACGAGCACCACGGCCGTGAGGGCGGTCGAGCTCTGCCCTAACCAGGGCTGCACGGCGTCGGGCAGACCGAGCCGCCTGAGGCCCTGCGCTAGCGCGCCCCAGGTGGGGTTCAACAGCATGCGCCAGAGGAAGCCGACGACCACGAGCGACAGCGTGTGCGGGAGAAAATAGGCCGCCTGGAAGAAGGCGAAACCGCGCCTCTTCCGGGCCAGGAGCACGGCCACGAAGAGGCCGATGGTGGTCTGGATGATGAAGGTTATGACGAAGAAATAGGCGTTGTGCGACAGCGCCGACCAGAATCGCTCGTTATACGGCCAGCGCGTGAGGACGCTCACGAAGTTCTTGAGGCCGGCGAAGCCTCGGCGAACCAGGCCGTCCCACTCGAAGAAGCTGTAGCTCAAGGACGACAGCAGTGGGTAGGCCATGAACATGCCGTAGATGAGGATGGCGGGTGCCAGGAAGATGACCAGGTGGCCGTTCCTCCCCCACCAGTTCCGCCTGTAGCGCATTCGACCTCCGTTCCCGGCTGCGGAATCACTCGCGGGGCGCCGCTCCCGTGGGCGCGGCGCCCCGCTCGGACCACTAAGGCAATGGGCCTACTGGAACGGTACGAACCATTCGGCCACGCCGCGCTGGATGTTCGCCGCGACGGCGGCAACGGTGCGGTCGCCCGCCATGGCAGCCTGCATCTCGTTCTGAAGGAGCGTGGACCCGCTGGGTTGCCCGAAGCGGAAGGCGGTGAGCATCAGGTACGGGGTGCCCTCGGAGTTCATCATCTCGACCATCTCGGCCAGCGGCTTGCTGCCTGGGACCGTTCCGGGGACGGCGGAGATCTGCTGCAGGGTATCGGTGAACATCTGGCCGAACTTCTGGCTGGCCAGGAAC
The DNA here is from genome assembly GCA_032027045.1 of Truepera sp. Taxonomy (NCBI): domain Bacteria; kingdom Thermotogati; phylum Deinococcota; class Deinococci; order Trueperales; family Trueperaceae; genus Truepera; species Truepera sp. The sequence goes on from JAVSMU010000001.1 coordinate 2,430,674, forward strand.
TCGATGAAGCGCAGGGCTTCGGCCTGGTGCGGGCTGGCGGCGTTGATGCCGTACGAGCCGTCCACGTAGTAGCTGATGCAACTCGGCGTGGCGGCGTCGTCGGCCGGCACCGCGAAGGAGCCTACCTCGAGGTCGGGGTTGAGGCTCGCCATATTGCCGAGCTCATAGCTGCCACCGATCATCATGCCGGCCTGCTCGAACGCGAACATGGTCTGCATGTCGGTGTAGGCCACGCCCATGAAGTTGTCCGCCATGTACGGGCGCAGATCGAGCATGCGCTGGAGGCCGGCCTCGAAGCGCGGATCCAAGAAGTTGGTCTTGCCGGCCGTGATCTCTTCGAAGAACGGCGTGCAACCGTAGAACGTGGGGGCGACGGCGCCGAACATCGTCTCGAGTGTCCACGGGTCCTTGCCGCCGTTGGCAAGGGCGTAGACGCCCGACGCCTTGAGGGCGTCGCCCACGGCGAGGAACTCCGACCAGGTGGTGGGCTCGCTCAGGCCTAGGCGCTCGAACATGGCCTTGTTGTAAAGGACCTGGACCGTCTGGAGCGCGAACGGCACGCCGTACACGCCGCCGTCGGCGCGGTTGGTGGCGCCCAGCAGGATGCCCTTGTCGAAGCCGTCGAGGGCCGCGACCTGGCCGTCCAGCCTCGTCAGGAGGCCGGCGCCCGCGAGCGACTCCATGCCGCCGTACGCACGCAGGTGAACGATGTCGGGCCCGCCGCCGCCTTGCAGGGCGGTCGCGACGATGGTGTTGTATTCGGTGTTCAGGTAAGGAGTGAAGGTGACGTTGATGTCGGAGTTCTCGGCGTGGAACGCGGCGATGAACTGCTCGTAGGCGGCCACGTCCTCCGTGCGCCAACTCCAGAAGGTGAGGTTCGTCTGCGCGACGGCCGAGGCAAGGAACAGCGCCGCGAGCGTTAGTGCGGCCAAACGGATGAATCGTTGCATGCTTGCACTCCTTCGACGAAGAGCCACGCGGACCGCCGCTCCGGTCTGGGGGCGCCGGTGACCAACTTGTGTTACAGGCCATTTATACCTTTCCTATACCATTTGCGTCAACGGCCAACCTCGTAAGAAAACCTCGTAAGAAACCGTTCCATGGCATGGGTAGAAGGGCGGCCGCCACCGGTGCTTGGCTCCGCCCAACCGCTTGTGCACTATTAGTCAAGCAGTCAGACCTGAGGGGCCCACAACCATGCCGGCATGTGCCGGTTATGGCGCCTGTGTACCGCTAAGCCCTCGTACCTATTGCGCGCTAACCAGCTAAGCCCTATAACTCTTAAACAAGGACTCCAATGTCCAAGTATGCGTCGGTGGACCGTCTTCTCGCTGGGCCCTCAACTCCGCGAGACGGTGGCCCAGAGAGGAGCAAAAGCGCATGCAGAGGTCGATCGACCTGACACTCTCCGTGTTGGCCAGCGTGCTCGGATTCGGGCTCTCGTGGCCGTACTGGAGGTCGTTCAGCTACTTCGCCGAATCGCACACGGCGTGGTGGATCTACTTCGCCCTCGGCTTCGTGCTGGCCGTGTTCGTCTTCTACGTCTTCTTCAGGGCGCTGAGGACGATCTTCATGCATGGACATGGTCACGACGGTCACGGCGACCACTCGCATGACGGGCACTCTCACGACGCGGACCCGCTCGGGCTTTCCGACACGGAGGCCCACGCACAGGGTCATGAGCGGCATTCCCACGACCAACACAAACACCCCATCGGCCCGCCCATCGGGGCCCCTAGCCAGGAGCACAACTGATGGCGCCTGAAGAGCAACAAGACCAAATGGAATCGGGCCGTCGGCACGTGGCGCTTGCGGTCCTCGGCTTCATGCTCCTCGTGTTCATCGTGCTTTCCGGCTTCTCGTTCGTGTCGTCACGTAACCAGATCACGCCCGACACCGTCACGTATGCGGAGACCTTCGGAGCGGTTGACGGCAAGCGGGTGTTCCAGGCGTACAACTGCATGGGGTGCCACACCATAGTCGGCAACGGCGCCTACCTCGGGCCCGACCTCACCAACACTTACGAGTCGGCGGGCCCGGCCTGGATGGCGGCGTTCCTGCCGTCCGCCGGTAGTTGGCCCACCGAGGCGGCGCTACGCGTGCAACTCCAGAACCCCGACCAGGTTGCCGAGACGGGAATCACCGACCTGGCCGCGTACTACGAGGCGTACCCCGGCGCCAAGGAGCGCATCGAGCGCCGCGCCGGGCTCTCCAGCTTCATGCCGAACCTGTCGTTCAGGTCCGACGAAGTGCCCAACCTGCTCGCCTTCTTCAAGTACACGTCCTTGATGGACACCGAGGGCTGGCCGCCCAAGCCCAAGGTCGACGGGCTCGCCAATCCGTTGGCCGCCAAGGCGATCACCACCGTGTCGACCGCCTCCAGCTCCACCTCGGCTCCGGCTTCCACGGCCCCAGCCGCGGCCGGGGCAGCCGCCGAACCGGTCGCTACGGCCATCGACGGCAAGGAGGTCGCGAACCAGACCGGTTGTTTCGCGTGCCACGCCACCGACTCCACTAGGCTGGTCGGGCCCGGCTGGGGCGGGATCTACGGCACCACCACCGAACTCGAGGGGGGCGGAACGGCTACCGTCGACGACGCATACCTCTCCGAGTCCATCACCGCTCCCGACGCCAAGGTCGTGGCGGGCTACCCGGCCGGCGTGATGCCGTCTTACGAGAACATCCTTTCGGCCGCTGAGATCAGCGCCATAGTCGCTTACATCCGCTCGCTGGAGAAGCCATGATCAAGTACAAGACGCAACGCCTGAGCCTGCGCTTCTTCGCCCTCATGCTCATACTCCTGGTCGTGCAGGTGCTGTTGGGGGTCCTCCTCTCGGTCCAGCAGGCCGATCCGACGCTTCTCGAGGGCATCTTCAACTTCAACATCGCGCGCTCCGAGCACGTGAACCTGGGCGTGCTCTGGATACTCTCCGGCTTCATCGGCACCATCCTCTTCGTTGGACCCCTGCTCTCCAAGCGCGAGCTGGCGGCGCCCTGGCTAATCAAGTTCCTGTTCGTGGCGCTCTCCTTCATAACCGTCTGGAACTCCACCACCATCTTCTTCGCCCAGAAGGGCATCGCCGGCTGGTGGCTCGGCCAACCGTGGCTCCAGGAGGGGCTCGAGTACCTCGAGGCCGGCCGCGTGGCCGACATCCTAATCCTGGTCGGCTTCGTGATCCTGGCGTACGTGGTGCTGCGCACCTTCCCGCACATGAGGCAATGGAACGAGATCCACTGGGGCCTCGCCATCGGCGTCACGGCCCTCGCCGCCATGTGGGTCTTCGGCATGTTCTTCATCGGCCGCATAGACCTGCAAGAGTTCTTCCGCTGGTTCGTCGTCCACTACTGGGTCGAGGGCGTGTGGGAGGTCATCCACATCAGCCTCATCGGCATCCTGCTCGTGATCATGTTCAAGGCGGACATCAAGACCGTGGGGTACGCCGTGTTCTGGGGTGTGACGCTCGTGTGGCTGAGCGGCCTCCTGGGCAACGCCCACCACTACTTCTGGGTGGGGACCCCCGAGTTCTGGCAGTTCTGGGGCTCGCTCTTCAGTGCCCTCGAGCCGCTGCCGCTCATCTTCTGCTTCTGGCACATCTACCTCGACTCGCACCACGACAGGAAGCCGCTCGAGAACGCGCCGGCTTTCTACTTCATCCTCGGCTCCGCGGTGCTCGAGCTCGTGGGGGCCGGCATCCTCGGCTTCACCATGACGTTCGCGCTCACGAACGTCTGGTCTCACGGCACCTGGGTGACGCCGAGCCACGCTCACCTCGCGATGTTCGGGACGTTCGGCATGCTCGGGATCGGCGCCGCCTACTACATAATCCCGAAGCTTCGCAAGGTCGAGTCCTTCGACCAACGGTTCGGGCAGCTCTCGTTCTGGCTGGTGTTCATCGGCATGCTCGGGATAGCGTTCGCGTTCGCCCTCGGCGGCACGGTGCAGGTCTTCGTGTACCGCACGCTGGGCCTCGACTGGTTCGGGGGCGACGTCTTCCCGGCCATGACCCTCTACAAAGCCCTGCTGCCGGCGTTCGGCCTGGTCTTCCTCGCCGGCACGCTGCTCCTCGTGTTCGACCTGTTCACGTTGGGCCACCGCGTGCGCGTGCCCGACTCTCATGAGGCCATGGCGCCCTACACGCCGCCAAGGACCGGCTGGAGCCAGCCCCTCACCGGCTTCGAGACCGGCGTCTGGCTGGCCGTCATGTGGATCTTCGGGTTCATAATCACGGCCGGGCTGTTGAGCTTCAACCTGGCCCGAGTCCAGCTGGGCGACCCGACCCTCCCATACCTGGCGGCCGGCATTGGTTATCCGGGACTCCTCCTCACCACCGTGCTTTTCGTCTGGCGCTTCCTGGCGTCACTGGGGGCGCGGGCCATGGCGTCCAACGCGGCAATGCAACGGACCACCGTGCCTGCCACCACCGATTGAGCTGACGCCCATGCCGCCGGGGACCGCAATCAAGCGCGTCCCCGGCGGCAGCTCCTTGCGCTCGCGCCGGCCGGCCCTTCGTACTCGGCCGGCTCTTGATACTCGCGACGGCCTACTCTTTGCGCCTACCTCGCCGGGCAAACAGTGCTCGGCCCGGCCCCACGCGTTCCGAGGCTACGGCACGCAGTTGTGCCGGCCGACTTGCTATCCTCGGAGCACCTCCCCCGCAACCGGCCGAGGAGGCTCCCGCCCGCTTAGCGAAAGGCCGAGCTGTACATGCGCGACTCGCACTGATCACGAGAACCCCACAGGTACTTCGTTCACTCCGTTAGGAGATCAGTGTGAGCTTGCAGTTTCACGCCGTGGCCAAGCGCTACGGCGGCACCACCATCTTTTCCGATGTTTGCTTCACCGTCGGGGCCGGCCAGAAGGTCGCGCTCATCGGACCCAACGGGGGCGGCAAGAGCACGCTGCTCCGGCTCGCTGCCGGCCTCGAGCCGCCCGACGCGGGCGGCGTCACCGCCACGGGACGCGTGGCGCTCCTCGAACAGGTAACCGGGTCGGAAGGTCGCGACGCGCTGGCTGCCGTCACGCCGCCCCTACTGCGGAGGGCGGCGGCCGAACTCGCCGCAGCGCAGCTGGCCCTCGTGGACCCCACGCCCGACAACCTCCTCCGCCACGCCGAGGCCGAGGAGCACTACCGCGTTTCGGGAGGCTACGAGTTCGAGACCCGCGCCGAGACGGTCCTGAACGGCCTCGGACTGAAGGGCGCGAGGGTGGTGGACGGCCTCTCGGGCGGTCAGGCGCGGAGGCTCCACCTCGCCCGGCAACTGTTGACCCCCGCCGAGATCTACCTCCTGGACGAGCCCACCAACCACTTGGACCCCCAGGGGCTCGAGTGGCTGGCGGGTTGGGTGCGCTCGAGCCCCGCCACCATGCTCATCGTCTCGCACGACCGGGCGTTCCTCGATACCACCGTGAGCGCCGTCGCCGAGCTGGAGCGCGGCGCGGTTCACGTGTGGCCCGGGAACTACTCGGAAGCCATGCGGGTGAAGGAGGCCGAGCGCGACAATCAGCTGCGGCTGCACCAGACGCAGGTCCGGGCCAAGCGGAAACTGGAGCTGGAGGCCGCCCGCGTCGCGTCGCGCAGCCGCAGTGCCGACAAGTTCGACCACCGGCGCGCCGGCAACCAGGCGCTCATCCTCGCCAAGGCCAAGGCCGAGAACGTGTCGCGGACCCTCGCGCGCAGGGCGAAGGCCATGGAAGCCCGGGTAGAGAAGTTCGAGGTGGCCGGCAAACCGTTCGAGGACCGGCGCACCTTCGAGATCCCGCTGCCGGACGTGCCCTACGGCCCCACCGACGTGCTGCAGTTGCAAGAAGTGGAGGTGAGGCGGGAGGGCCGCACGCTCGTGACCGGCCTGAACCTCACGCTCCGAAGGGGCGAGAAGCTGGCGCTGCTGGGCCCCAACGGCAGCGGCAAGACGAGCTTGTTGGAGGTGGCGTTGGGAAGCCTGCGACCCACTGCCGGCAGCGTGACCCTGAACGCCGAACCGTTCGTCGTCACTCAGCACGGCACCGAGCTGGACGAGTACGACACGCTAGAGACCGCCCTGCGCGCCGCCCAACCCGAGCTCAGACGGCAGGACCTCTACTACCTTCTTGCGCGCATGGGGCTGCCGAACGACCCGCAGGCGCGAGTTGCCACCCTCTCCGGCGGGGAACGCACGCGCCTGGCGCTGGCGCGCCTCACCGTCACCCGCGCGCCGCTCCTCGTCCTCGACGAGCCCACCAACCACCTGGACATCCGGATGGTCGAGGCCCTCGAGGAGCTCTTGGTCGACTATCCGGGGGCGGTGCTGCTCGCCTCGCACGATCGGCGGTTGGTTGCGGCGGTCGCGAGCAGGACGCTGACTCTCGACGGCGAGGGGGGTGATGGCGTCACCCGCTAGTCCAAAGGCCCATAACCCCAAGCCGCGGGGTCGCGTGCCAAGGCCATCGCAGCGGCGGCCGCGCACTCGCCTCCTCTGCCACCAGCGGCGGACCCCGCCGCTGACTTTCGGTCGGTTCACCACTCAAGGCCTGAGAACTCCGATACAAGGTGTCGAAGTGCGATTCAAGTTGTACGACTCCCAAGGTCGGCACAGCACTTACGGCACTTTTGCGCCGTAAGCTTTTGCTAACGGAATCTCGGAGCTGTCGCAGAGTCGGCCGCACTGCCGCGACGGCCTTACCCACCGACGAAAGGGGATTCTCATGCGCACCTTATCGCTCGTAGTTCTTTCTACGATCGGGATGTGGGCCTTCGGCCAGCCGACCATCACGAGCGTAGAGATCGAGGGAGGCCTGCTGTTCGATCTGGCAGGCTCCGCGAATGCGGTCGAAGTGGAAGTTGTCCCTGAGCTATCACGCTTGCTGATCGTTGGGATGCGTGGGCAAGAAGAGTTGCTTTCGCTTGAAATAGAAGCCGGCGACCTGATCGGTGCGCAGACGGTTTCGGTTATCGCCGGTGGCGTCACTGGCATCGGTCGTTGCGCCTCGACCGTCTTCGCCCGAATAGAGCTCAGGAACGAGAACTCGAAGCTTCTGAAACGGCGCCAGCAACTGAAGTGCGTTGAGGGCCCAGAGGCATTCGCCGGGATGTTGGTTCCCGGACCGTTAGGGCATGTTGGTGCTAGCGTCAGCGCACCCCTCGACACCTGGTTGCTCTTCGAGGCGGCTCGTATACAGCCGGCAACGGAAGTCGTTGAGGACGAGTTGGCGGAGACACTCGTCTTCTACACCTACCTGCAGACTCAAGACGGGACTGCCCAGCCTGAACACCCAAGCTTCCATTCACTGGAGGAGGCGGCCGAGGCGTTCGACCTCCCCTAACGCCAACGCAGTTCTGAGTAGCTGGTAGGGCTCGTTGCTATTGGCTCACTCCCTCACCGCTCGCGGTAGGCGAACACCCACCCCGCTAGGTACAGCAGCGCCGTGCTCACGACCGCGAAGCTGCCGGCCGCGAGGAACAGCGCCCCGTTGGGAAAGAGGTCGGTGACGACCTTGCCGACGGGGCCGACGAGAACCGGCACCTGCAGCGTGTGCAGCAGCCCGACGCGCCAGAGCTCGAGCGGGTTCAGCAGCAGCGAGGCGATCAGGAAGGGGCCGAGAGGGTAGTCGGCGAACGCGCTGGCGATGGCCACGACCACCGGACCGTAAGCCAGCACGAGCAGACCCCACGCGGCAAGGCCCATGGCCATGGCCCGCGTGACATCTAGGGTGAGCCCGCTGAAGAGCGCGGTCATGGCGGTGAAGAACGACACCACGGCCGCGATGGTGAGCCACAGGAGCACGAGCTCGACGATGGTGAAGCCGAGGAGGGCACCGGCCACCGCGCCGCCTACCAACAGCGGCACGAGTATGCCCGCCGCGATTCCCAGGGCGGCGCCCCTGAAGGCCGCCGCCGGCGGGCGCGGCAGGGCGGCCCAGAAGGCCCAAGTGTCCCGCCGCGTGAGTAGGGGCGCCGCCACCACGACCGTAAGCGGCGGCAGGTATAGCTGCAGGACCGCCACCATGCTCACGAGCCCCACCGCGCTCCCCCGCCCGCGGAAGGCGAGTGCCAGGCCAACCAACGCGAGCCCCGCCAAATGGGTCCACGGGTTGCGCAGCACTTCGCGGAGGTGGAGCGCGGCCATGCCCGCTCCCCTGCGGATTGTCTCGCGCTTCAGTAGTCCGGAACCCAAGGCGTCATCGCCGCCCTCTCGAGCACTTCGGCCCAGCCGAGAAGCTCGGCGCCGGTGTAGCGCTGAGCCGTAGCGAACGCCTCCGCCGCCTCCTTGGAGGTGAAGGCCGCCAGCCCGCCGCCCATCGGGGTGCGCAGGCGCGGGTGGTGCAACAGGACGGCCTCGGCGGCGGGCAGGAGCACCGCGGCCTCGCGGGTCGACGCCTGTCGGTCGGCCACGTACACCTCCTCCACCAGCGGGGGAACGGGCCCGTGCCCGGCGAGGTGGTCGGCAAGGCACTCGATGGCGTCGTAGTTGAGGACCAGTCCCGTGGGGGTGACGACCTGCGCGGTGAAGCGCAGGTCGACGATCGTCATGTTGCAGTAGGGGCACACGTCCACGCCGTAGTTGGTCTCGCGCGGCGCCGCGCCCACGAGCGCCCTGGGAAGGAGCGCGACCGCGGCGCCGGCGCCCACTCGGCGCAAGAACTCACGGCGGCTCAGCCGCCCGCGCCTACTGGTCAAGGTGCCTCACCAGCAGCGGCACGAGGTTGCCGATGGGCAAGGGGGCGAGGTCCATGAGTACCACTTCGTCGTGCACGTGCACGCGGCCGAGTTCGGGATGTGCGGCCACGTAGGCGGCCGCGGCGGAGTGGTTTTCGAAGGCGCCAAGGCGCGCGGCCATCGAGACCCGCAGGTTCTCGCCCCAAAGAAAGGCGGCCGAACGGCCGGGCAGCAGGTCGGCGGCGCCCACCGGCGCATCCTCGAACGAGGCCACGTAGTAGGTCGTGCCGTGCCCGTCGGCCAGGTCGAGCGAGTAGGCGTGGTTGAAGAGGCAGCCGAGCGACTCGTAGTGCAGCGCGCCTTGCCCCAGCAACTCGTTGCCTTCGGCCAGGCGGATCTGACCGTAGGTGCGCTCGCGGAAGCCGGCGCCAACGGGAGCCCCAGGGGGTGTTGCTAGAGTCATGCCGCAGAAGGCGCAGACGCCGGCCTCCCACGGGATCTCGGCGGGCGGGAGCAGGTCCGGGCCGACGCCACCCGCCGTACCCATGTTTCCAGGCATCTCACCCGGCCCGTGCTGCATGCCCTGCCCGTGCTGCATGCCCTGGCCGCCACCCATCTGGGCGCGGGCGAGGTCGAGGGCCAGCGGCGCTGCCAGTGCGACCGCGGCAAGCCGCTTGATGAAGTTCCGACGATCGGTAGACAAAGTGAGAACACGCTCCAATCCCTTACGGGAGACAAGAAGTGAGGGTGCGGGGGCGCAGTGCGCCCCGGCCTTACGAACCGGTGCGCGCGCCCGGGGGGCCTCGCGCTTGGGGCGTGGCCCTGGCGGGCGCGTTCGGCTCTTCGAGGCCGCTAATGGCCAACACGACCACCGGGCCCAGGCCCGAGGCCGGCCCCAGCGTGAGCGGGGGCGGCACGGCGGGCAGGTTCAGAACGCAGGGTTGGCCACGCGAGTGCTGGGGCATCGGGCAGTCGGCGGCGTGCTCCATGCGGGGGTTGAAAGCCAGAGCGGCCGAAGTGGCCAGTACCAACCAGAGGGCCACGCCGAGCCGGCCCATCCGGCGGCGCATGAACGCGCGGCGTCGGCCCGGGCTCACGGCTCGTCCTTAGGGGCGCATGAACGCGCGGCGTCGGCCGGGCTCACGGCTCGTCCTTGGCGGCGAGGAGTTCGCCGACCTTCGAACCGGCCATTCGCCTCACCCGCCAGCCTGCAGGGAGCGGCCCCGCCGGCTGCCCGTCTCGCATCACCTCGTACTCGAAGAGGTCGGCAACTTTCAGGCGGCCGATGACCCTGCCCGCGCTGAGGAGGAGCGCCTCGCCTGCTAGTGCCTCGACCTCCTCCGGCCGGTGGGCGCTGACTACCAACGTCCCGCCCGCCGCCCCGTGCTCGCGTGCCCACTCCGCCAGCCTGGAAAGGCCGTCCTCGTCTATAGCGGAGGCCGGTTCGTCGAGCAGCCAGAGGGGCGGCTCGTCCATCAGCGCCGCGGCTAGCGCGAGCCTCTGGGTCATGCCGCCGGACAGCGTGCCCACGCGGTGCGTCAACACGCCGCCCAAGCCCATGCGCGCCACCGCGTCGTGCGCCAGCGTAGTGGGACAACGCTTGGCCTGAACGGCTGCGGCAAGTATCTCGCTCACGTGAAGGTGGGGCGGGAACTGGATGCGCTGCGGCACGTACGCGCGCAGGCGCGAGGCCTCCGCGCTGCGAGGGCCGTGCCCGAAGACCTTCACGGTGCCGCGGGGGGCCTTCAGCCCACCCGTGAGCAGGTTGAGGAGCGTGGACTTGCCGGCGCCGTTGGCGCCTATCAGGGCGAGCGCGCCGCTACCCAGCTCGAGATCGGTCGGGTGGAGCCGGTCGCCGTAGCCGGCACCGCGCAAGCTCAGCGCCGGTGGTTGCGGTGCGGTAACTGTGCTCATGCCGGGGCCCGCGGCAGGCCGCGAGGTCTGCCGAGCAGGTACCCGACGGCGCCCAAGCCGATGGCGGCCAGAACCGCGGCCAGGGGCGCGCCCGCGCCCGAAGTGGCAGGGAGGTCCTCGACCTGCGCCCACCCGGCGGGGTGCCAGTCAAGGTCGAGGCGCGGTGCCGGGTCGGCCAGGCTCATGAGGCGGATCGCCGGCACCGTCGCCTCGATGTTCTCCCACAACAAGACCCCGGGGCTCAGCGAGTAGAGCGAGAGGTCGGGTTGTCTGGACGCCAGCATGGCGAAGGAGGAACTCGGGACGTGGGGCACGTCGGCCACGCCGTCGCCGTCTAAGTCCAGGCGCGTGGCGGCCTCGAAGGCGTTCCCGTTGAGGCTCACGCTGGCGTCGGGGTCGTCCACGGCCACGTCGTTGACGTTGCCCCTGAACGTGTTCCCGTTGATGCGCACCGCGCTCGAACCACCGAAGGCGCTGCGCTGCACGAGGATGCCGAAGCCGCTGCCGCGGTACAGGTTGCCCTCGAGCGCTATGTCGGGCGCCGACACGACGAGCGTGCCGATGGTGTTCCCGAGGAACGCGTTGCCCTCGACCACGGCGTCCTTGACCTCCAGCGCCATGAGGCCGAACGAGAGCGGTCCGACGTGATCCTCGAAGGTGTTGCGCGTAGCGCGGAGACCCCGCCCATACATGGCGGCGGAACCCACCGTGCCTCCTCGCACGACGTTCGAGTCGAGGGTCGTGCGCAGGCTGTACATCGTGTGCATGGCGTAACGGGCGGCGCCGACGAACTCGCTGGTGGAAACCGTGGCGTCGTCGGCGCTCTCGAGGTAGATGCCGTCCAGGAAGCCATGCACTTGCGAGCCTTCGAGGCGCAGGCCGGGGCTGCCGAAGACGGTCAGCCCCGGGGCGCTCGGACCGCCCGAGAGTTCGGCGCCCACCACCGAGACGTCCCGTGAGTCGTCTATCCTCACGCCGGTGGGGGCGTCCTTGGCGCTCACCCCCACCAGGCTGCAACCCTCGCATTGGACCAGCCAGAAGGCCGCGTCCGGGGCGTAGAGGTCGTGCTCATCTCCCGCCCCGGCCACCGTCAACCCCAGCACGGAGATGCCGGGAGCGGCCAGCACGACGGTGCTTCCCTCGCCCACGCCAAGGACCACGGCGCCGGCGCCTTCGATGCGCACGTTCTCCGCGTCCACCACCCACGGGCCCTGGTAGACGCCAGGCGCGAGGGTCACGACGCTGCCGGGCTCGAGCGCAGGCCAAGGGTCCGCCGGCGAGAGGTGAACTTGCGGGCTCGCGGCCACCGTCGATTGTGAGAGGGAGAGCAGCGTGAAAAGCGCCACCGCTCGAGGCGAGGCCCAACGGCCCCTCCGGCGGCCGGCCGAGTAGGCGTCCGCCGTCGGTTCGGGCCCACGCCAGCGCCAAGCCGCCATCAGGTGATGATACCGGCGGGGCTAGGGACGCTTGTCCCGCCGTCCCCTGTCCCGCCGTCCCCTGCCGCGCCCTCCTCGGACCGCGTGGGCATGCGGCCTGCGAGCGTCGCGCCGGCAACGCCCTCCGCGCTCTTCGTGCGCCTCGCGCGCACCACCGGCGACTGCCGCGCGGCCGTTAACGGCGCCTCATATACTGTGCGCACCAAACCAGGGAGGCGCAGCCATGAACAACCGCAGCTTCTTCGCTCGACTCTTCGACATGTCGTTCTCCGAGTTCGTGACCCCGAGCATCATCCAGATCATCTACACGATCAGCATCTTCGCGGCCGGCCTCGCTGCCATCGGCGTCCTGATCGGGTTGTCCCAGGTCGGCGGCGCCAGCGCGTTCCTCGGCCTCATCATGGCGGTCGTCGGATTCTTCATCTACGTGATCATCGCGCGCGTGACGCTCGAAGCCGTGGTTGCGCTCTTCCGCATCGCCGAGAACACCCGCGTGATGGCCGACAAGGCCAGGCAGTCCGGCGATCAGGGCTAAGCAACCGTTTGGTCCCGGAACTCGTGGTTCGAGGCTAAGCCAGGAACCTGTCGGCGTCTTCCGCGTTCGGGAGGCCGCACGCTTCGGCGCGGCCGAACCAACTGTAACGGCGCCTGGCGACGAAATCGTAGAGCGTGTCGCGGAAGCGCTTCGGGATCTTGAGGAGAAGCGTTAGCGCCGGCCACGGGCCGCGCAAGTACCTGAGCACCCTTAGCCCGCTCTATTCATGAGGGTCGCGCTGGGGTCGGTTTCCGGGGTGCGAAAGGCCCGGACTTTGGCGCCGGGTTGCGGTTCGGACTCTGATGGTGACCGGTTCGGGGCGGTGGTGCTGGTTCCGGGTGTCCCGGGCGTGTTTTCGGGKGTCCCTGGGCGCGCTTCGCCGGCCGGTGGCGCCTTGATTACCGGATTCTGGGTTTGTTGTTGTGGCCTTGCCTCAGGCGGGCGGCGCGGCTAACCGCCTTGCGATGGTCACCCATTCGTTGCGCCATGGCGCTGCTTGGGGCAGGTGGATCACGATTCTCCTGGTGCTGGTCTTGAACCAGGCGCCCAACTTGATGAGCCGCTCCCTGATGGTGGTCACTTGTGCGCTGGCGAAGGTCGTGCCGGTCGCCGCTAAGCGGATCTCCTGGTATAGGGCGAACGCCGTGGCGTGCAAGATTACTCGCAGCTGGTTCGCCGCGAAGTTCGTGCAGCTCGTCTTGTCCATGCGGATGGCGYTCTTGAGTTCCTTGAYGYNRGTTCTCCACGTCACCCCTGCGGCTGTAGACACTCTCGTAGACGAAGGCGGCATCGCCGACTAAGTCGGTGACGACGAACCGCGCATTATCCCGCGGGATCCTGCCCGGGTAGCGGGTGACTTCGGCCTTGATGATCACCCGTCGCGAGTGCGGCCAGCTCTTCTTGGTCTGGTACTGCTTATCCAGGTAGACGCGTTCGCTGGTTCCGCTGGCTTCGCTGAGCGCCCTGGCGATCGCCATGCCCGGCTCGGCGTGCTCTTTCAAGACGCTGTTGCTGCTCATGCCGATGGCGTAACGCACCCGGTGATCATCCAGGTACTCGAACACGCTGGGGATAGCGAAGCCCGCGTCGGCTCGCAGCGTCACCTGCGCCCTCGGGAAGTGCGCCCTGACGTTCTCGATCACGCCGCTCAGGAAGCTCAAGACCTGATCGTTACCGGCGTTACCCGGCCTGAGCAGGGAGGCCACCAGGTACTGCTCGGCCTCGTCGTCGAACTGGATGAACGCCAGCAGCGGCAAGAAGCCGTGGTTGCCGTACAAGCCGTTGAACAACGCGCCTTGCTGCTCACCATGAGCGTCATCCCAGGTGGCGTCGACGTCGATGATGATGATGCGCTTAGCGTTCCGGCGCAACCTCCGCTGGTGGCGGTTCAGCACCGCGCCACTGAACGCCTCGCTCGCCGCTGCGNNNGATGATGATGCGCTTAGCGTTCCGGCGCAACCTCCGCTGGTGGCGGTTCAGCACCGCGCCACTGAACGCCTCGCTCGCCGCTGCGACATGCTTCTCGTCGAAGGCGTTCTCAAGGCGCGAGATGGTCGGCTGCGACGCCAACTCACTGCCAGCCCCCGGGCAGCGGCCCAGCAGCAACTGGTGAGTGGGGTCGCCGCGTAAGCGCGCCGCGTCGTTGGCGTCCTCGTAACCGTTCCCGATCCCGAAAGCCCGCTGCTGAACGACGGCAAGCAACGAATGCCTGACCTTGCCCGCCTCACGCGCATCAGGCAGCGCGCCCGCCACCGCCGCCGTCAAACGAAGACGGTCATCCGCCAACTTCAGCAGCAACGCCCCGCCATCGGAACTGCTCGCCGGCTGATCGAACGCCGCCACGACCGGCTTCACGAAGCCACCCTCGAACAGCACAGTCTGCGAAGTGATATTCTCTCTCACAAGAAGGCCTCCACCTGGTAGAAAGCTTGTGCCACACACACTTTCTACCATAATGAAGGCCTTCTCTTCTCATGCCTCATGCATAATCCGGGTTAGCGCGGCCGTCGAGCGGTCGTAGATGCGCCCGCCTTCGACGAATAGAACGGTCGGAGGAGAGTCGTCCACCCCTATGCGCACGTTCGGGTCCAACTGCGACGTGTAGCGCCGAAGCAGCGCCTTCCCAGCATCCGATTGGAGCGACGCGAAGCGCACCTTGCCTGCGGGGTCACGCGCCACGACGAACCGCACGGCGGAGTTACAGAGGTTGCACACGCCGTCGAAGAGGAGCACTGGTTTCGCCGGTTCGGGGCTCTCATCACCCCCGCCGACGCGCACGAACGCCATGGCCTTAGTCTGGCATGGCCTCGACGCTAGGGCGTAGCGGCGCCGCCCTCGCCCGCCAGGGCCTTACAGGCTTACGGTAGTATGGTTCTATGGCAGTGAAGATGACGTTCAGCCTCGACGAGGAAACGGCTGACCGCCTCGAGAGGGTCGCGGACACGCTACGGAAGCCCAAGAGCATGGTCGTGCGCGAGGCGATACGCGACTACTCCGAGCGCGTCGGGCGCCTTACCGATGACGAGCGGGAGCGGCAACTCGAAGCCTTCGATCGACTGGTCCCCGAGATTCCGGAGCGCCCGGCAAGCGAGGTGGACCGTGAGCTATCGGCGCTGCGGCAAGCGCGCAGGCACGGCGGTAGGAGCCCGAGCGGCGTCGACCAGTGATACTGATCGATACCTCGGCGCTGATCGACAGCCTGAGCGGCCCCAAACGCTCAGCGTCGACGCTACGGTCCTTCATCGACAGAAAAGAGCGCATCGTCCTGCCGGCACTGGTCCTTTACGAGTGGTGGCGCGGGCCGCGCCTGGAGGAGGAACTAGCCGCCCAAGAAGCACTATTGCCGGCTAAGGACGCCCTCTCGTTCGGACCGGGGGAAGCGCGGATCGCTGCGGAACTGTACCGGCGTGTCGCTAGACCACGCGGTCGCGAGTTGGATCTCGCCATCGCCGCTTGCGCCATCTCGCATGAAGCGGCGCTGTGGACGCTGAACGAGGGGGACTTCAGCGACATCCCGGACCTGACGCTGGCTCACTAGGCGCCCCCGTCCCTCGCGTATCATCGAGGGCAACGACAATCGCAGACGGGGGTTGAGCCTCTTGGGTAACAAGGACGCGGAGCGCGAGGTCCGCATCGCCATCGTCATGTACGGCGGGACCAGCCTGGCCATCTACATGAACGGCATCGCGCAGGAGTTCCTGCAGCTCGTGCGCGCGACCAGCCGAACTGCCGACCCCTCCGAAGCACTGGCAAGCACGGCGCGCGTCTACCGCAAGCTGGCACACTCGTTGGGAGGCACGCGGCTCGAGGAGATAGGTGACGAACTGCTGGGCACGCCGCCGCCCGTCAAGTTCATCATCGACATCCTCTCCGGCACGAGCGCCGGCGGCATCAACGCCGTCATGCTGGCGAAGGCGTTGGCGCGCAACGCCGACCTCGCCCCACTCAAGGAACTCTGGCTCGAACAGGGAGCACTGGGCAGCCTGATCAACGACCGCGGCAGCGGCACGAGCCGCGCCCCGTATCGCCGGCCCGTCAGGTCGCTGTTCAACAGCGACCGCATGTACGTCGAGCTCCTGAAGGCCTTCGAACGCCTAAACCCCGCCGACGAGGCACGGAAACCGCTGGTCGGCTCGCTCCACCTCGCGGTCACGGGCACGGACCTTGCGGGCGAGCCCATCGACATCAAGCTGGCCGACGGCGTTGCCCGGGAGCACTCCCACAAGCACGCCTTCCGGTTCAGGCTCGGCGAGGGGCCAACGGACGAGTTCACGGCGGCCCATGACCCACTGCTCGCCTTCGCCGCGCGCGCCACCAGCAGCCTGCCCGCCGTCTTCGAACCGGCCGTGGCCGCTGCGACGAGGACGCTCGCCGGGAGGCGCTACCGCGACGTAACCGACTGGCGCAAGCTGTTCGGCTCGCTGCAAGGTGACGACGCCGATCTCGCGCAACGTGCGTTCGCCGACGGCGGCTACCTCGACAACAAGCCGTTCGGCCACGCCATCGACCTGCTGGCCGCGTCCTCCAGCAGCGCCCCCGTCTCGCGCAAGCTCTACTACCTCGAACCGCAACCGGAGCTGCTCGACCCCGACGCGGCGCCCAAGGGCGTACCCAGCGCACTCGAGAACACCCTGCAGGTCTTCTCGCTGGCGCGCTACGAGACCATCCGCGCCGACATCCAGCGCCTGAGCGAGCGCAACCGCCTGATCGACCGCATCAGGACCCTCGACGCGGGCGTCCTGGAGGACTTGAGGGCGCGCGAAGCCGCCGCGGGAGGAGGGCCCGAGCGGGTGCGCCCGGCGGAACCGAGCGACCCCGACCTCGCCACCCTCGTGATCAAGCACGGTCCCGCGTACGGGGGCTACCACCGGCTTCGGGTCGGCACCACCACCGACGCCCTCGCCAACGCCCTCGCCGATCATGCTCAGGTGCCCGCCGAGAGCGATGTCCGCCGCGCCCTACGCTTCGTGGTCCGCGCGTGGCGCGAGGACCACTTCCGCCGTGACCGCTCCGGCGCCTTCGAACCGGAGTCGGCGTTCCTGCGCCGCTTCGACCTGCAGTTCCACCGCCGCCGCGCGCGCTTCCTACTGGCCAAGCTGAACGAGCTCTTCGTTCTCGACTCCCAGACCGCCGATGAGCTCAGAAACGTCGGGCCCGGCTCGAGCGAGATGGCGGACCTGGTCGCCGGTTTCCGGGCTGACGAGCAGCGGGCAACGGGCGCTTGGGAAGAGCAGCATGAGTTACTGCGCTCCGCCAAGGTGCAGGCGCAGCTTGCAATGCTGGCCCTAACCGGCCCGCCCGGGCACGTGGGAACGGCCGACGCCGTTGCCGACCCGACCGCACAGGAGGGAGCCCTCCCAACCCGCGCAGCCCCCGGCCCGGAAGTGCGCACCGCGCTGTCGGGCACGTTCCTGGGCGAGGGCGGCGAGCTCCGCCGAGAAGTCAGAGACGAGCTGCTCTCGATCCTCGGTCAACCCAGCGAGGAGGCGAGCGAGCGGGCGGCCGAGCGCTTCTACCGCGCCCGCAAGGCGGCAGTCCTGGACGTTGCCGCCAAGCTCGAGGGCGACATCGCCAGGCGGATCGCCAGCGCCGAAGTCGCGCTGAGCGACCTCGATACCCTCACCACGCCGAACGCGCTCTCAGCCGAGGTTCGCGAGCTCATCCGCACTTACCGCGACGACTACGAGCAGTTCGACATGGTGCAGTTCCCCCTCATCGAGGCCACGCGGGTTGGCGACGAACTCTCCCCAGTCGAGGTCCACCGCTTCAGCCCGGCCGACGTTCGGCACTACGGAAGTGCGTTCGGCGACGACAAGCTGAAGGGCACGAGGTTCGCCTCGTTCGGCGCCTTCCTCGACCGTCGCTGGCGCGAGCACGACATCTTGTGGGGGCGGCTCGACGGCGCCGAGCGGCTGATAACCACGCTCCTCGGCAACGCCCGGCCGGAGACGCGCGACCGGCTGATAACGGAAGCGCACCTGGCCATCTTGAAAGAGGAGTTCCCGGCCGACGGCGCTGAGTTGAGGAAGCTGGAAGCGCGCGAGGCAGGCGGCGCGAACGGCTCTGCCATCGACGTTGCGCGCACACGCGCCAACACGGTCCGCTTCCTTCAGTCGCGGACCCGGGGGCTCGAACTGGACCCCCGCGACGCCGCCAAGGACTTGTCGCGGGTAGTCCGTGTCATGGGCAGCCTGTCGGACACCCTCAGCACCGAAGCCAACCTGCCGGGCGTCGTGCGCAACTCCCTGGGCTTCACTTCCCTGGTGGGCTCCACGCTCGTCGATGCCGCCATCCCCAGGACCTTCTGGCACCTGCTCAGCACTTACTGGTCGAGCCTGCTCCTGCTCCTCGGGGCGGCGCTGATGATTCTGGGCCTGCCCCTGAGGGGCTGGCCAGGCTTGCAGGGGGCGCTGCTGTGGGGCGTGGTCTTCGTCGCCGCCTCGGTTGGCTTCCTGGTGCTCCGCTCGCTGCTCTGGTCGCTGCTGGCTCCAGCCGACTCGCGCGCCCGGTCGCCCGGGGCGGCGGCTTCGCGCTGGTTCGGGCGTGCCGCGCTGCTGCTGGGGGTACTGCTGGCGCTCGCGACCGGCGCCGTGGAGAGTTCGGTGCCCGAAGACGCGGGGGTCACTGGCGCCGCGGGCATGCCCACGGCACTGGCCCTCGGCCTGGCCCAGGACGAGGTCGACCTGGCCTGCGCCTTGCGGTCTTGCGGCTTCGACACCGCCGCCCCGGGAGAGGTCGTCGCGCTCACGTTGGCTACCGCACCCGGGCTGCCCCGTGCGCGAGCGCTGACCTACCTGGCACTCGGCTGGGTAGGGCTACTCGCTGCCGTGCTGGCAGCCGCCGGCCTGGCTACTTGGGCGACCCCGACTCGGTGGAACGGCTTGCTTGGTGCGCTGCTGGCCGTCATGGGCGGCGCGGCGGGCCTCTGGGCGCTGCTGAGGATCCAGTTGGCCCTAGAGCGGCTCGGCACTGGGCTTGGCGACGGCAACACGTGGCTCGTCTTCACCTCCGGGCTCACGAAGGTCGCACTGCTACTGGCCCTGGCCGCAGTGGGAGTGCTGGTCCCGGTGCTCATGGCGCGCGCCCCCTCCTTTCCGCTGAGCGTAAGGGTGCTGTCTTGGGCGCTAGGCCTAGCCGCGGCCGCCGCGGCGACCCTCGGCGTGTTGGGGCTCACTCTTAGCATGGCGACGTTGCTCGGCCTCAGCATCACCTTCTTGATGGCCGTGCTGCTCGGCATATCGTTCCTATTCGCGCTGGGGTACTTCGGCCCTGGCCCGACAAACGCGCCGGCAGAAGCCGGGCCGGGTCGCTGAGGGGCTTGGCTCAAATCCCCCGTGTTTGGTCGGCGTCCAGCTCTGTTGAGGCAGCGTTTAGCCGGCACCTACTACCCTCTCTCGCAAGGTACCGACAACTCGGGACCCCTAGGAGGAGGACGTGATGTTTGTAACTCGCGGCAGACTCGTTTGCGGGACCGTGCTAGCAACGACCATACTCGCCCTCGGAGTGGCGCAGGCCCGCGTCGGGCCGCAGTGGCGCAATCCCGGCTCCTCCATAGGCCCGGCCGTGGCGCTGGCACTGCCCTTGTCGCCAAACTGCATAAAGCGCCTGTCTCGCGACACGGTGTGGGTTCACAGCGGGCTGTTCCCCGGGACCAGGCTCTGGTGCCTACAAGCACCCGCGCCGCCGGCCTACCAGGTGCCCCCAATCCTTACCAACGATCCGGCGCGGCCATCGCGACTATGAGAGGCCGCAACGCGTGCAACAGCTCGATGGTGTCGCCTTGCGCCTCGATCACTTCTGCCAGACGCCTGTAGGCCTGCGGCGCCTCGTCGCGCCCTCCCCCACGCAAGATCACATCCTTGCGCTCCAGCCACTCGTTCATCATCCCGCGGGAGATGCTGCCCCGGATGTTCTTCCCGCGCCGCCTGCGGCCGCGCGTGCCGGCCGCTTCGGTGCGGCTCATGACGCGGCCGGCACCGTGGACGGTGGAGAAGAGCGCCTCCTGCTGCTCCACTGAACCCTCCAGCGAGCCCATGAGGATCACCGAGTCGTCACCCATGGAGCCGCCCACGAAGCCCCGCTGACCGGGGAACGCGGGCGTGGCGCCCTTGCGCACCACGATCAACTCCTCGCCGAAGTGCTCCTCGCGCCAGGCGAAGTTGTGGTTGTTGTGAACCAGCTCGAGCTCACGGCCGCCCATGATGCTCACTACCTTGCGCGCCACCCATTCGCGGCCCGCGTAGGCGTACTTGCCGGCTAGGTTCATGGCTTCCCAATACGAGGCGCCCAACTCCGAATCGAGTGACAGCAGGGCCTCCACCTCGGGCGCTCGAGCGCCCCACTTCTTGCCTTGGGCCAGGGCCAGGTAGCCGCTCGCCACCGTGTGGCCGAGCCCGCGCGAGCCGAAGTGGACTCCCACCCAGAGGCGTTCCTGCTCATCCGCGAACACGTCGATGTAGTGATTACCGGAACCGATGGAGCCAAGCTGCGAGCGAGCGCGCTCGCGCAGCTGCTCGCGGTGCTCGGCCGGGACGTGCTCCCAGGCCGGCGAGTCGAACAGCGGGTGGTCGACGGGAGCGTCGTCGGCCTTGTTCGACTGGCCGACGCCGAAGGCGAACGAATCCCAGATCTCGTCTGCGAGGGCCTCTAGGTCAAGGTCGGCCGACAGAGTCAGATCGGTGAGTATGGCGGCGTTCCCGCAGGCGATGTCGAACCCCACCCCCGTCACGCTCACCTGGTTACGGTAGGCGGCGACCCCACCGATCGGCATGACGTACCCCAGGTGCCCGTCGGCCATGAGCGCCACGCGGACGGCGCGGGAGGCCACGTCCCTCAGTTGCTCTAGCATGTTCTCCTCGTGCTCGCCGAAGACCTTCATTGGGGTTGCTGTCCCGGTCGGGTCTACGCTGGCATCTTCGTTCATGTCCTCAGGCTACGCATTAGCGACGTCGATCACCACGACTTGGAGGTGGTAATGCTGCCTCCTCCAATTGCCGTGCGGCCAAGACCTGATGACGGCCCAGTTGTATGGCCTCGCCAGTATCGTTCTCGAGGCCGTCGGACCGAGGGCTCGAAGAACTCGGTTGGACCTTCCACATTTCACCGGTTGGCACATCCACAATCCACCGGTTAGAACTTCCACAATTCACCGGCCGTAGGCTCCATACATCACCGGTTGGAAGTTCCTCAATTCACCGGTTATTCGTTATAGCCATGCATGGAAACCTACCTGCCACGGATCGTCGACGCGGAACTCGGGTCCGCTCTTCGCATCACCGGCGCTGTACTCATCGAGGGCCCCCGCGGCTACGGCAAGACCGAGACTGGTCGACACCACGCGGCCGGCGAGGTCCTTCTCGACACCGATGAGAACGCATTGATGTTGGCGGGCATCGACCCGACGGCCGTGCTGGAGGGTGAAGTACCAAGGCTTATCGACGAGTGGCAGCTGGAACCTCGCTTATGGAACCATGTCCGTAGGACGGTCGACGACAGGCGCGCCAAAGGACAATTCATCCTTACGAGCTCGGCGACACCAAGCGACCGTCAATTGAAGCACTCGGGCGCAGCGCGCATCCTGCGACTCCGTATGCGGACGTTGTCCTTGAGTGAGTCCGGGCACTCATCTGCGCAGGTGTCACTGGAAGACCTAATGAACGGCGCCCTCCTCGAACCAAGACGGAACCCTTCGAGCCCGTCTGTGGCGGCGGTCGCCGAGATCGTGTGCCATGGCGGTTGGCCCGCCATGCCCAAACTGACCGCGGCACAGGCCCAGACCCTGCTGCGCTCATACCTCGAAGACATCGTAAGGATCGATCTACCGAAGCTCGAGGACGGATCGCGACGAAACCACGAACGTGTGCGACGCACTCTCACCTCCATCGCACGCGACATACGCATCTACGGCCAGAGCCTCGAGGCCCGCCTGATGCATTACCGCGACAGCGCGGGCACCGAGGTCGATCAGATCGTGTCGACACCGGACGGGAGGTGGATCGCGGCCGAGGTCAAACTGGGCACGAACCAGATAGATGCCGCTGCGGCCTCGCTACTCGCTTTCACCACCAAGCTGGAACGCAAGCGAACGCCGGAGCCCGCTGCCCTGGTGGTGTTCACTACGGGCGATTACGCGTACAGCAGGCCGGACGGGGTCAAGGTCGTGCCGATCACTATGCTGGGACCGTGAGCTTGACCCAAGCGATCCGACCGCATCGAGCGCGCTGACGTCTGGTCCTTTGCCGCACTAGGACAGCGAGCCATCTAACGCCAACGAGCAGCTCTAGTCTCGCCCCGTCTCAAGGGTCGACAAACTCCGATAACTTCAGGCGACGCGGGCCCCCAGCAGCCTCTCCACCTCTGGAATGACCTCGTGGATCTCGTTCCCCAGGAAGAGCCCACCCAGCTCCTCGGCAAGCGCTGGAGCGGCCCCGAACGCATGACCCCCGAAGACCAGCAACGGCTCGAGTGCGCGCAGTTCGGCGCCGTGCGCCCTAAGCTGGGCGACCGCTGCATCCATCCGAGCGGAGATGAACACGGCAGTGGGCCGCAGCAAACGCGCCATCTCCACCACGTCGTGCACGGGGGTGTCGGCCCCCAGGTAGACGGCGTCGAAGCCGGCGCGGTTCAGCAGCACCGCCAAGATGAGTGCGCCCAGTTCGTGGCGTTCCTTGGGCGCGCACGTGACCAACGCCGGCTGCGACCGCCCAGCACCGGGCATGAGCGAAAGGAGTCCGTGCAGCCGCCCTTGCATCAGATTGGTGGCGAAATGCTCGGTCGCCACCAGGATCTCTCCGGAGTGCCAGAGGTCTCCAATCTTGGCCATCGCCGGAGTGACGAGGTCCAGCAGTACGTTCTCGACGTCGTGCAGGGCGAACGCTTCACTGAGCACTCGCCCGGCACGCGCATCTTCCAGCGCGACCAACGCCTCCACCAACTCGTTCGTCAACTCGGTCAGGGGCCGAGGACCGGCCCTGGCGCCGGCCTGCTCACTGACCATGGCGGCCGCACGGGAGGCCAGCACACCGTCGGCGATGAGCTTGCGCATGATCTCGATCTGCCGCAGGTCCTCGTCGTCGTAAAGACGGTAGCCGGAACTGGAGCGCCGCGGCTTGGGGAACCCGTAGCGCCGCTCCCACTGCCGCAACGAACTGGCCGGAACGCCGGACCGCGCCTCGACCTCAGCCACCGTGTACTTGCCGGACATCGCATCCTCCAAAGCATTCTTCAAGCCTTGTACAGGCCCCAGAAGGAGCGTACGGCAGTGGGCGAAGCGCAATTGTGATCCAGCACCCAGTGTCGTTGTCCAGGTTGTGTATCATCTTCGTCACGGGCTTGTAGTAGCCTTGTCCAAGGTTACGAGTCCACCCCAGCAAGGAAAGGTGTCACCCATGAAGAAGTTCCTCGCGATCATCACCCTAGCCGTCCTCCCCCTTATGGCCAGCGCCCAGGGCGCCGTGCCGAAGACCGTAGTAGACATCGCGGCCAGCAACCCCGACTTCTCGACCCTCGTGGCAGCCGTAACGAAGGCCGACCTGGTCGACACGCTGTCCAGCGAAGGTCCGTTCACCGTCTTCGCGCCCACCGACGAAGCCTTCGGCGAGGCCCTCGCGGCCCTCGGCATCACAGCGGAAGAACTCCTCGCGAGCCCCGACCTCGGCGCCATCCTCACCTACCACGTGGTCCCCGGCAAGGTTCTGGCAGCCGACGTACTCGCGGCCGTGGAAGCCGGAGGCGGCACGTTCACGGCCAAGACCGTCAATGGCGCCGACATCACCGTTACCGTGGTCGACGGCATGGTCATGCTGAACGGTGTCGCCACGGTCACAGCCGCTGACCTTCTGGCCGACAACGGTGTCGTCCACGTCATCGACGCGGTGCTCCTTCCCCCCACCGAGTAAGGACCGCGCCTTCTAGGTAGCAGGTGGCCGGTGTTTCTGGACCGGCCACCCGCCATAGCGTGGCGCCCCGCGCCGAACGCGGCCCCCGGGCGAATCCACCCTCTCGATCGCAGCCCACCTGGAAGGGTGCAACCCCATGAAGGACCTGAACCCCCATTTAACGGCAGTACCCGCTAGCCGGCCAGGCAAACCGGTAGGCGTGAGCGCATGACCACCGCGCGCGGCCGCTGGGCCGGACTCGTATTCATAAGCGTGGCCGTTGCGCTCATAATCGTCGACTCGACGATAGTCAACGTCGCGATTCCAGCCATAGTGGCTGACCTGAGCGTCACGTCGACGCAGGTCCAGTGGGTGCAGGAAAGCTACACGCTCGTATTCGCCGCCCTCCTTCTGGTCTTTGGAACGCTTGCCGACCGCTACGGGCGCCGGCTTCTATTGTTGACGGGCGTCGGCGTGTTCGCTGCCGCCTCTGTACTGGCCGCACTGGCACCGTCGGGTGAACTGCTGATCGGCTCTCGGTTGCTGCAGGGCGTGGGCGGCGCGATGGTATTGCCGACGACGCTGTCTTTGATCAACGCCACTTTCCGCGGTAAGGAGCGCGGCATCGCGTTCGCGGTGTGGGGTTCGACGATCGGCGGCATGGTCGCGCTCGGGCCACTACTTGGCGGGTGGCTGACCACCTACTACTCGTGGCGCTGGGCCTTCGGAATCAACGTACCCCTTGGCCTGATCATCGTCGCCGGCGTGCTCGCCTTCGTTTCGGAGTCGAAGGACGCTGCGGCGCCAAGTCGCATAGACGCCGCCGGCGCGATCCTCTCGGTTATCGCGAGCGCCACCCTGGTATTCGGGCTCATCGAGGGGCGCACCTACGGCTGGTGGCAAGCTAACGCCGGCAGGATCCCGAAGATCGGCTCCTGGACGTGGCCCTTCGAGCTCTCCCCTATCCCTGCGATCTTCGCCTTGACCCTGCTTTCGGCCGTCGCGTTCGTCTGGTGGGGTATCCACCGAGAACGATCGGGCAAGACAACGCTCCTGGCACTCTCGCTGTTCAAGATCCCGTCGTTTCGCAACGGGAACATCGCGGCCATGATCGTGTCGTTGGGCGAGTTCGGGATCATCTTGTCGCTGCCGCTCTGGCTACAGAACGTGATCGGCTACGACGCGCTGCAAACCGGCCTGGTATTGCTGGCTCTTGCGCTGGGCTCATTCGTCGCCAGCGGGGTTTCTGGCGTGTTCGGCCAGAGGGTCACGCCCGTCACGATAGTAAGGATGGGGATCGTGGCCGAGATCATCGGCGTGGCCGGGCTCGGCCTCGTCATAACGGCCGACGCCACCTGGCTCTCCATAGTGCCGCTGCTATTCGTTTACGGGATCGGCGTTGGTTTGGCCACCGCACAACTTACCGGCGTCGTCCTCAGGGACGTACCGGTCGACAAGAGCGGCCAGGGCTCCGGCACCGCGAGCACCGCCCGCCAGATCGGCTCGGCGCTCGGCATCGCCATACTTGGAACCATCCTGTTCACGTCTGTCGGAGGATCGCTCGACGCCAAACTCGCCGAGCGGGCTCCGCTCCTAGCCGTCGAGGCACGCAGCCAGATCGTCGAAGCCGTCGTCGTCAGCGCGGGCGGCGCCATACCAGGGTTGGTGGAACAGAACTCACAGATCGGCAACGCTGCACGTGACGCCTTCAGCCAAGGCACGGGCTACTCCGCCTTCGCCGCAGCCGGATTCCTCGTGCTGGGGTTCCTCGCCACTTTGCGCCTCCACGGCGCGAGCCCCGGAGCAGCAGGCGTCCCGAGCCGACCCAGCGAGCGCCGGCTGACGGCGCCAGGACCCGCGCAGCTCTGGCCGACGAGAGAATACTGGAGGCATGACCTCCTCCCAACGGCAACGGCGCGAACCTGGTTCGCCGCGCGCGCGGCGCGTAACCCGGGCGGTCCTGATGGGCATTGCGAGCCTCGTGCTCATCGGCGTGCTCGGGTTCGTGGCCTGGGCCCAAACGGGAGTAATGCAGGCCGACGACCAACTCGTAGCAGAAGTGATGTCCGACCCGGGCATATCGGTGAGCGAGGACGGCGCCGCCATCGTCATGGCACCAACGGGGCGCGCGTCCGGGGTGGGGTTGGTTTTCATCCCGGGTGCGAAGGTCGCGCCCGCCGCTTACCTCTACAAGCTGTCGATGGCAGTCAAGGAGGGTGGCCTGACGGTCGTCATCACCAAGCCGATCCTGAACCTCGCCTTCTTCGATCTCAGGCCGCTGAGCAGGTTCACGGGCGAAGCCCCGGCGGTCACTATCTGGTTCGTGGGCGGCCATTCGTTAGGCGGGGTAAGGGCGTGTCAGTACGCTACCCAACCGCAGATCGAGGGGCTAATACTCTTCGGAAGTTACTGCGCGAACGACCTGTCGCAACTAGACCTGAAGGTGTTGAGCATCAGCGGGAGCGAGGACGGCCTGAGCACGCCGCAGAAGGTCGAAGGTGCGGCGCACCTGTTGCCCGTCAATGCCGGGTTCGTCGAGATAGACGGCGCCAACCACGCCGGTTTCGGCAACTATGGCGAACAGCCAGGTGACGGGAGCGCCACCGTTAGCCGGAAGTTCCAGGCGGCCGTAGCAGCCCAGTAGATGCAGTCTTGCGTGCCTGACGATGGTGCATGTGGGCGCATCAATCATTTGGTGTGCATTGTGTTCCCATGTAAGGTGGTGCGTTGGGGCTGTGCATGAGCGGCGGTCCGTGGTATTGTGGCCCATGCACGTTGACATCGTTCCGAACCGCACCTCCAGACCCGCCATCTTGTTGCGGGAGGCGTGGCGTGAGGATGGGAGGGTCCGTAAGCGCACCGTCGCCAACCTCACGGGCGTGATCGACGAGGAGCAGGCCCTGCTGCTCCGGCGGGTACTGAAGGGCGAGGCGCTAGTCGCGCCGGCGGACGCCTTCGAGATCACGCGCTCGCTGCCGCACGGGCACGTTCAGGCGGTGCTGCTGGCGCTGAAGCGCTTGGGGGTCGAGAGGCTGCTGGCGTCCAGGCCCAGCAAGGAGCGGTCGCTGATAGCGGCGTTGGTGGCGTTCCGGGTGCTATCGCCGAAGAGCAAGCTGGCGACGACCAGAGCGTGGCTTGATACGACCCTGGCCGCCGAGTTGGGTGTTCAGGACGCTGATGAGCACGCGGTGTATCACGCCATGGACTGGCTGGTGTCGCGGCAGGCGCGCATCGAGGGCAAGCTCGCTGCCCGGCACCTGAGCGAAGGATCACGCGTGTTGTTCGACCTGAGCTCGACGTACGTGGAGGGCGAGAAGTGCGACCTGGCGGCGTTCGGTTACGACCGGGACAAGAAGCGCGGCAAGAAGCAGATCAACTTCGGACTGCTGACCGACGCGGCCGGCCGGCCCATCGCCCTGTCGGTGTTCCCCGGTAACACGGGTGACCCGAGCACGCTCATGCCGCAGGTGGCGAAGCTCAAGGAGCAGTACGGGCTCAATGTCTTCACGCTAGTGGGTGATAGGGGCATGATCACCGGCAAGCACCTGCCCGCCTTGAGAGCCGCCGGTGTTGACTGGGTCACCGCCCTGAAGAGCCAATCGCTAAGGAAGCTGGTGGTGGATGGCGTCATCCAGCCCAGCCTGTTCGAGGAGGAGAACCTGGCGGAGGTGACGCACGCCGACTATCCCGGCGAGCGCCTCATCGCCTGCCGCAATCCGGTGCTGGGTCGGCAGCGGGCGCATAAGCGTCAGGAGCTGCTGACGGCCACCATCGAGGCGCTAACGAAAGTTCAGCAGAGCGTGCGGGCCGGCAGGCTCAAGGGCAAGGCAAGGATCGGCCTCAGGGTGGGTGAGAAGCTGGCGAAGTACCGCATGGGCAAGCATCTCAAGCTCGACATCCAGGACGACAAGCTCAGCTTCGAGGTGGACCAGGACAGCGTCGCCGCCGAAGCGGCGATGGACGGCATCTACGTCATCCGCACCAGCGTGCTCCAGATAGACTTGAGTGCGCCGGACGCGGTGAGGGCGTACAAGCGCCTGGCCGAGGTTGAGAAGGCGTTCCGCACGAAGAAGAGCATCGACCTGCAGGTCAGGCCCATCCACCATCACCTACCAGACCGGGTGAAGGCGCACCTGTTCATCTGCATGTTGGCTTACTACGTGCGGTGGCACATGGAGCGCGCCTGGGCCAGCCTCACGTTCCGCGACGAGGAAACGAACCAGGAGCGCGATCCCGTGGCGGCCGCGAAGAGGTCGACCGCCGCCGCGAAGAAGGCGCAGACGAACACCCTGGCCGACGGCAGTCCCGCCCGCAGCTTCAAGGGCCTGCTGGAGCACATGAGCACCATCACCCTGAACACCTGCAAGCATCCCGGCACCGGCGTGAGCTTCCCGATGACCACCCGCCCCAACGCCACCCAGCAGAAGGCGCTGGATCTACTGGCCAACATCAGCGTGTAGACATCCCGCCGCACCTCGAGAAGCCAGCACTTCGCGTGCAGGACGGGAGAACTACACGCCCACCAACCGGAACTTCAGGTTAGCGACGAGCACGTCAGAGACGTGATCACCCGCGAGACGTTGTCTGTGGTGTCGGAGACGCAGTAGTCCGGACATCCGTCCGATCTAGAACAATCCGACTTGCCCCTTCAGGCCGGGCCTTGCTGTGGGGCATCAGAGGTGATCATCGGGAGCTCGCCGTTACTTCTCGGCACCAACGACGGCGAACCAGGCGCCCTGGGGGTCTTGCGCCACCGCAGTGAACGCACCGCCCGGCACCTCCATGGGCCCCATATGCACGCTGCCACCAGCGGCTTCGATCGACGCCATCTTGTCGGACACGCTGCCGTCCACGCCGAAATACGGTAGCCAATTAGGGGTGGGGGCGTCGCCCAGCCCCATCATGCCGCCGATATCAGCCCCGGCCCGGCCGAACAGCTGATAAGTGCCCAGGGCGCCCATGTCAACGGGTTCACCCTTGCTCCAGCCGAACAGTGGAGCGTAGAACTCGAAAGCCGCCGCGGGATCGAACGACATCAACTCGTGCCAGTTGCCGTGACCGGGCTTGGCTTGATCGAACGCCCCGGCGCCAGCCTCCGCCTTGGCCACGTCAACGTCTGACATGCCGCTCATGTCCGGTTGCAGCAAACCGAACCGTGCGCCTTGTGGGTCGCTCAGGATAGCGAAGCGACCAGTACCCGGAACGTCGCTCGGGGCTCGATGGATAGTGGCCCGGGCGGCCGCGGCGTCGGCCGCGGACTTGTCAGCGTCAGCCACCGCGAAGTAGATCAACCAAGAGGGTGACTTGTCCGCTGCGGTCCCGGGCATGGCTGAAAAGCCCGCAACCGCGTCACCATCGCGGCTGGCAAGGTGGTATTCGGAGCCGACCATCCCGGTATCCATGAATGTCCAACCGAGGATCCTGCCGTAGAACTCTTCGGCCGCCCGAAGTTCGCCCTTGCTCGTCGTCAGTTCGTACCAACTCGGATTGCCGTGCCAGCTGTTGGTCATTGCACCGTTCCTTACGTTGCTATGCGTGCTAATGGTTCGTTGATCGCCTAGGGCATTCTGCGACAGCCCTTAAAGACTGCCGCCTCAGGAATCACTGAGACTGCGCGCGGAGACTGCGCGCATCCTCCGCGCGCCTACGCGCGTTCGAGCACTCTGCTGACACCCACTCCGCTTGCGCCAAAGTGGGTGGAGCAGTGTCTTCGCCAATCCAAGTCAGGTGGTGCTCACCCCAGCCAGGAGGAACGCCAGTGGCGCCAAGGACGTGAGGGCGTTCGTGATCAGGTGAGCCAAGATGAGCGGCATAAGGCGGCCCGACCGCAGGTAGATGAGTCCAGCCACCGCACCCCAACTGAAGAACCCTACTGCGTACACGAGCATCCCGGCCGC
The DNA here is from genome assembly GCA_032027045.1 of Truepera sp. Classification (NCBI taxonomy): domain Bacteria; kingdom Thermotogati; phylum Deinococcota; class Deinococci; order Trueperales; family Trueperaceae; genus Truepera; species Truepera sp. The sequence continues at coordinate 2,460,464 of JAVSMU010000001.1, forward strand.
CGATGGGGCGAGGAGAACGTGTTGCAACCCGAACGCGGCCGCTGGAAGCAGCACGGCCACGGCTGCGGGCCGACCAGCCCGCAGCAACCCGGCTTGCGCGTGGCCGCGGTAGACCAGTTCCTCCGTGGGTGCGTTCGTCAAGGGAAACACCAGGGCCACGAGGATGGCCGACGTCCACGCGAACCAAGGCGCGAAGGCCACGCTTACAGCAGGGTCGGGGGCGAACACGGTCTCGTAGGCGGCCAGCATGCCGGCGGGACCGAAGAGCACCAGCATCGTGAGGTTGATAGCGATGATGAACGGCACGAACAGCACCACGAGCCAGAGCAGGCCCCTGAGCACGTCCCTGCCAAGCCGGGCGCGGTCGTAATCGGCGAGCCGGCGAAGGCCGCCGCCGCGCTCGTGCAGGGTTCGGCGTAAGAGCCAGAGGCACAACACGTTGACCGGAATGAAGTAAAGCGCGGACAGTTGTGGGGTTAGCGCCAGAGAGAAACCGACACCGGCGGCCAGACTGACTAAGGCGGCGGTGACGGCGGCGGCGCCGAAGAGCAGCGCGACGCGCAGCAATGCGAAACCCATGGCAGGGAGGTTATCAGAAGGGCAAGCAAGTCAGTCGTTCAGGGGCGGAGCGTCCTCGTCCTCGCGAGTGGCGGCGGCCGGCCCGAGTTCGGCCACTGGTGTCCTGCGCGTAAGTAGCGGTAGCAGGATCGAGCCCAGAACCATGACCCATAAACCGATCGTCAGCGGCGTGCTGAACAACACCGTCCAGTTGCCCTGGGCCAGCGCCAACGCGCGCCGCAGGTTGGTCTCCATCAACGGTCCGAGCACCAACGCGAGGATGACGGGCGCAACCGGGAAGTTCATCTTGCGCATCAGGTAGCCCAGCACGCCCAGCGCCGTCATCACCATGAGATCGAACACGGAGCCACTAACGGAGTAAACGGCCACGTAGCCGATCACCGCAACGGAAGGCACCAGCACCCAGCGCGGTACGAGCAGAATGCGGATGAACACGCCCACGAGGGGCAGGTTAAGGATCAACAGCATGACGTTGCCGATGTACATGGAGGCAACCAAGCCCCAGAACAGCTCCGGTTGCTGGCTGATGAAGAGCGGGCCGGGGTTCAGGTTCAGCGCCAACAACGCGGCGAGGATGACGGCCGTAGTGCCACTTCCGGGCACTCCCAGCGTGAGCAGCGGGATGAGCGCACCGCTGACGGCGGAGTTGTTGGCCGCCTCGGGCGCGGCAACCCCACGGATATCGCCCTTGCCGAAGGTGCCCTTCTTGTCTACCCAGCGTTGTTCGCTGCTGTAAGCAAGGAACGAGGCGATGGTGGCGCCGGCGCCCGGTAAGACACCAACGAGGAAACCGCTTATCGAGCTGCGGATCATGACCCAGAAGCTCTCGGTGAACTCCTTCGCGCTGAGCATGGCGCGGCCGACCTTGGTCGTCACTTCCTGCCCGGCGCGCGTGGATTCCAGCAACAAGAACACTTCCGCCACGGCGAACAGACCGATGGTGGCGGAAACGAAATCGATACCATCGAATAGCGGCATGAGCCCGAAGGTGAAGCGCGGCACGCCAGTGCCGGGGTCCAGGCCGATGATCGCCAGCATCAACCCGACACCCGTAGCGACCAGGCCCTTGACGAAGTACTTGCCGGTCAGTGCGGAAATAGTCGTGAAGGTGAAAACGATCAGCACGAAGTACTCGGCAGGCCCGAAGCGGATGGCCCATTGCGCCAGGAGGGGTGCGAGGAACGCCAGGCCGAAGATAGATAGCGTCCCCCCTACGAAAGAAGCCACCGCCGACATGGCCAGCGCCGGCCCCGCCCGGCCCTGCTTCGCCATCTGGTAGCCGTCCAACGTGGTGGCCACGGACGAGGCGGTGCCGGGCACGTTAAGGAGGATCGCGCTGATCGAGTTGCCGTATTGGGAGCCGTAATAGATGCCGGCGAACATGATCATCATGGTCGTCGGGTTGATGTGCAGCGCAAAAGTGATGGGGATGAGGATGGCGATGCCGTTGATAGGCCCAATGCCTGGCAGCATGCCGATGATGGTGCCGATGAGCACGCCGAAGAAGCAGAACAAGAGGTTCTGTGCGGTTAAGGCGGTCTGAAAACCGCCTAGTAATGAAGTGAGCGCGTCCATCTAGAAAAGCCCCTCGAACAGCCGTCCGGTTGGGAGGTATAGGCCAAGCGCCACCGAGAAGACCAGATATGAAGCGACCGCGAAGCCGGCGCCGGCCAGCACGGACTTGACGGGCTTGCCGTGGAACAGCAGTGCGAAGAGCGTGAAGGCGAGGGTGGTCGAGGCGATGAAACCGAGGGGGTTCATCAGGAGGGCGTACCCGACGAAGCCGAGGAGGCAGACGGCCAGACGTCCCCAGGCGGTCGCGTTCGGCCAGTCTGCGCGCGAGAGCGGGCGCACCAACAGGGCGATACAGGCCCCGATCAGGAAGACTCCAACGACTATGGGAACGAACTTCGGGCCGAGTGGATCGCTGAAGAAGCTGGGTTTGATGGCGAAAGCCATGGCGATGAAGGCCGCGGAGACGGCGATGAGAACGCTAGCCGTGACGCGGTCGCTCATGGTGCTTCGTGTCCACCCAACCTATTCTCGCTGATGTTGCCGCGAGAACCGCCGGCCCTGACAGCGGGGCAGGAGCGCACTAAGCGCCCCTGCCCCTTTCCGGCTAACGAGGTTGTTGCGATCATCACTCCCCGATGCGGGAGGACAGGTCCTTGACGTCTGCCACCTGATCGGCCACGAACGCTTCCATCTCGGCGCCGAAGCGCGCGAAGGGGGCCAAGCCGTTCGCTTCGCGGATGGCGACGTACGCGTCAGAGGCCTCGAGCTGCCTGAAGGCATCGACCCAGTAGTCGTAACGCTCGTCACTTATGCCCTTGGGCACGTAGAAGCCGCGCCAGTTGGCGCCGATCACGTCGATGCCCTGCTCCTTCGCCGTGGGGACGTCCGGCAAGCTGCTGATGCGCTCGTCAGAGAGCACGGCGAGCACCTTGAGGTTTCCGGCTTCGATCTGCGGTAGCGCCTCGGAAACATCACCCGTGAACACGTCCGCGCGGCCGCCGACGATCTCGATTATCGCCGCGCCACCGCTGCTGAACGAAACGTACTGGATCTTCTCAGGGTTCTTGACCCCGGCTTCCTGCGCCGCCAGGAGGACCTTGAGGTGATCCCAACCTCCCACCGCCGAGCCGCCCACTACCGTGAGCGCAGAAGTGTCGTTGGCCCACAAGTCCATGAGGTCCTTAAGCGAGTCGTACGGGCTATCCGGCGCAACGCCGATGACACCGTAGTCTGCGCCCACGGCGGCTACCCAGCGAACGTCGTCAGCGGTGAAGCCCTGGAACTGCCCTTGGGCCAGGCGAGTGGTGGTGGCGGTGGAGGCCGCGACCAGCAGGTTCTCGTTCTTACCTTGCTGACCCACGACGTACGCGTACGCGATGCCGCCACCGGCGCCGGCCATGTTCTGCGAGCGGACTTGGCCGTCGATCAGGCCCAGCTCCGTCAAGACGGGGGCGATGGTGCGGCAGGTGAAGTCCCAGCCGCCGCCCGGGTCGGACGGGGCGATGCACTGAACACCGGACGGCTTCTGCGCGAACGCGGCCGTCATGCCGAACGCGGCGAGAGCGATCAGAACGAACTTGAGTCTTTTCACGGAGTTTGCCTCCTCCTGGATGAGCAGGATAGGAACCGGGGGGATTGAATGCGCGGTCGCCGCCAATGATATGCCCGCCGCATTAAGGGGGTCAACGTGAATGGACCGACGCGGCCATCCCCTCACCAGTCAGGCCTCATGATGGTGCCTTAGAGGCGCGCGCACTTGGTGGCGGGCATTTGCTGCCCTCGCCTGACTTGTGTGGTTGCCTCTGGAAGCGGCAACTTCTGAGCCAATCAACGCTGCGGCACTTGGGCCCTGCCGCCGCAACAGGAAAGAGTGCGGACATGAAGATCCACGAGGTGCGTACCCACAAGTCGAGCGAGGCTTTACCGAAAGAAGACGAACTGGCGTGGAAGCTCGCCGCCGTTGCCACCGACCCGGTCCCCGTCGAACCTGAGGTGGCTGCCATGATCGGCAACCGCTTCATCGACAATGCGGCGGTGGCCGTGGCGGCGCTGGCGAGACAGCCGGTCCGCACAGCGAGGGCTCAGGCGGTGGCACACACGCGGACGCCCGGAGCTGCGGTGTTCGGCCTGCCCCACCAAAAACGCATCTCGGCAGAGTGGGCCGCCTGGGCGAACGGCGTCGCCGTCCGCGAGCTCGACTTTCACGACACCTTCCTAGCCGCCGATTACAGCCACCCCGGCGACAACATCCCGCCCATCTTGGCGGTGGCGCAATCGAAGGGCCTGAGCGGGGCCGAACTCGTGCGGGGCGTTGCAGCCGGCTACGAGCTGCAGATCGACCTCGTGAAGGGCATCTGCTTGCACGAGCACAAGATCGACCACATCGCGCACCTCGGGCCCTCCGCGGCGGGCGGTATCAGTGCGCTGCTTGGCCTGAGCACCGAGGTCACCTACCAGGCCATCCAACAAGCCCTGCACGTGACGACCACCACGCGGCAGTCTCGCAAAGGCGCCATCTCGAGCTGGAAGGCCTACGCACCCGCGTTCGCGGGCAAGATGGCTGTCGAAGCGGTCGACCGAGCCATGCGCGGCGAAGGGGCGCCCTCACCCGCCTACGAGGGCGAGGACGGTTTCATCGCCTGGCTGCTCGGTGGTCCCGAAGCGCGCTACCTAGTGCCGCTGCCCGAGCCGGGCGAGGCCAAGCGCGCGATCCTCGAGAGCTACACCAAGGAGCACTCCGCCGAGTATCAGAGCCAAGCGCTCATCGACCTCGCCCGGCGCCTGGCCCCCAAGTTAGGCGATCTCGCCAACGTGTCTTCCATCGTCATCCACACGAGTCACCACACGCACTACGTCATCGGCACCGGCGCGAACGACCCGCAGAAGATGGACCCCCACGCCTCGCGCGAGACCCTCGATCACTCGATCATGTACATCTTCGCCGTGGCGCTCCAGGACCGGGCCTGGCACCACGAGACGAGCTACGCTCCAGCGCGCGCGACCCGGCCCGACACCGTCTCGTTGTGGCAGAAGGTGCGGACCGAGGAAGACCCGGAGTGGACGCGCCGCTACCACGCTACGGATCCTGCGCAGAAGGCGTTCGGTGGCCGCGTGGTCGTCACGCTGAACGACGGCACCGTCATAACGGACGAGATCGACGTGGCCGACGCCCATCCGCGCGGGGCGCGCCCGTTCGGCCGCGAACAGTACGTCCAGAAGTTCCGCGAGTTGGCCGCCGGGATAGTCGAGGAGGACGAGCAGGAGCGGTTCTTAGGCCTGACGGCTCGCATCGAGCACCTCGACTCACACGAGGTTGCTGCTTTGAACGTGGTGGTGGGACGGGAGCACCTCGGCGCACCCGTGCCGGCCGGGATCTTCTAGTGCGCGCCGCTCATCGAGGAGGCCGACTGGTCATGCCCAACGCAACTTCAACTCTTGGAACCGTGCGGCGCCTCCGCGGGCCCGCCGCCCCCGTCTGATGCCCTACCTGGTCGCGTCGGACGCTCCGGAGCGTAGCGCCGGCGAGCGCTTCCGTGAACTACTCGCAAGGCCCGGCATCCTCCGCCTGCCCGGCGCGCACAACGGCATGGCGGCACTGCAGGCCAAGCGTGCGGGCTTCGAGGCGCTGTACCTCTCGGGCGCGGCGATGAGCGCGTCGATGGGCCTCCCCGACTTAGGCATCATCACCGTCGACGAAGTCGCCTCCTTCGTGCGTCAAGTAAGCCGCGCCAGCGGCCTGCCAGTGCTGGTGGACGGTGACACGGGCTACGGCGAGGCCCTGAACGTCATGAACATGGTTCGGTCATTCGAGGAGGCCGGCGCGGGCGCGGTGCACATCGAGGACCAGCTCCTGCCCAAGAAGTGCGGGCATCTGAACGACAAGCGGCTGGCCGACCCGCACGACATGGCCTTGAAGGTCGCCGCGGCCGTGAAGGCACGTCGACACCTCGTGATCGTGGCGCGCACGGACGCCGCGGCCAGCGAGGGGCTCGCCGGGGCCGTCGCGCGCGCCGAGCGCTACGCGGAGGCCGGCGCCGACGTCATCTTCCCCGAGGCCCTCACCAGCGTCGACATGTTCCGAGACTTCGCGGAGGCCCTGCCGGGCATCCCGCTGCTGGCGAACATGACGGAGTTCGGCCGCACGCCGCAGCTAAGCGCGGAGCAGTTCGAGGAGCTGGGTTACAAGATAGTCATCTGGCCGGTAAGTTCCCTCAGAGTGGCGAACAAGGCCCAGGAGGAGCTATACAGCGCGATAGCGCGCGACGGGAGCGCCTCCGGCATGCTGGGGCGCATGCAGACGCGAGCGGAGCTCTACGAAACCCTTGGTCTGGCGGCGTATGAGGAGCTGGACGCGTCGATAGTGGCTACGGTGCTGCCCAAGGAGTGAGCGCATGGAGTTCATGCGGCCTTGCACTCGAATCTCACACGAGCCCCAAGGACCATCATCCGAGCCCGATCCTGCGGTCCGGGCAGCGGCTCGACGAGGCTCAGGTAATCGCTTGGCCACTAAGGGCCGCCTGCCAGGCGACGAACGGCTTCATGCGAGCGACACCGACGCTGGGGTCAGCGCCGCTGCCGTCGTAACTCTGCTGCTAGGTGCCACAGTCGACAGCAGGGCCCGCTACCGGCCGACCCCTAGGTGCGCGATGCAGTCGATCTCGACGGTGGCCTCGTACGGGAGCCGGCTGACTTCCATGAAAGTCCGCGCCGGCCGGGGCTCGGAGAAGACGCGTTCGAACTGGCGGTTCGCTTCCTCCCGCAACGTCACGTCGGTGACGAAGTAGGTCAGCTTCACGACGTTCTCTAACCGCCCGCCCGCCGTGGCGAGGCGTTCGGCCATGCGGTCCATCGCCGCGTCGAGCGCTTCCTCCCTGCCGGAGACGGCTTTGCCCTTGGTGTCGATCGACAGGGCTCCGGAAACGAACACGAAGCCGCCCACCGCGAAGGCCGGGCTGTAGGGGTGCGGGTTCGGTGCTGACTGCTCGGGGCCGTTGGGCCCGCTCGTATCGGTTGAGGTCGTCATGCTCGAGCCTACCTTGTCTTGCTGAAGCACTCGAAATCGATCTCGTAGCTCGGCTCGGGACTCTTGAGTCGTTGCGAAAGCCACGGATCTGAGTTTCGGGAGCGTGAACCACCGGGTTGGCTAGGGAGATGCCAGCACCCTCTTGAACCGTCGTTCGCTCGGGTGTTGCAGTCACATGTCTCATAGCTGAGCCTGCGGCCAGATAGGGTTGTTCATCAGGGCGTGGAACAAGAAGGCCGCGGCCAGGCTCCCGCGAGCGCAGCCGCTGCATCTTGACGTGCGCCGTCGACGTGGAGCGGGCCCGCCGCGAGGAGGTCACAGGGCGACGATCAGCTGCGCCAGCAGGATCTTCACGACGATCCCCAGCGCGAAGATCGCCGCGTAGCCCGCCTCGACCCTCTCGTCGACGACTCGTGAGTCGGCATAGGCGAGTATCGCGGGCTGGCCGATGAGGCCCGCGAAGGCCCCGGCTGCCCTTGGCGCACTCACCCCGATCCACCTGGCGATGAGTAGGAGAACGGTCGCCGCAACGATGACGGTCAGAACTGCCGCGAGCACCACCTTGAGCCCGGTCAGAGTGAACGCTTGTGAGGCGAAGTCCTGTCCGGAGGTCAACCCGACGGCCGCAAGGAACAGAAGCAGGCCCAACTGCCGGACAGTCCGGTTCGCCGCTCCCGGCATCCCCCACACGACCGGCCCGGTCCGTTCGAGCCCGCCCAGGACCATCCCTACCAGGAGCGGCCCCGCGGCCGGCCCCAGCGAGAAGCTCGCGCCTCCGGGGAGCGGAATCGTGATCAGCCCCAACCCCAACCCAAGCGCCATCCCGATCCCGACGGTGAGCGCGTCGATCTCGGAGACCTTCCGCTCGGAGTCTCCGAGGAACTCCGAGACGGCCGTGAGTTCTTCGGCCGGTACGACGGCGAGGACCCGGTCGCCGAGGTCGAGGGTCAGGTCGTCGCGCGCTAGGAGGTCCAGGTCGCCACGCCGGACGCGCGTGATCACGCCTCCGAACCGCCTCGGGATATCCAGGTCTGAGATGCTGCGTCCGGCCACTCTCCGGCTCGACACGACGAACCGTCGATAGTCGACCGATGTGCGATCGTCGGCGAGGTGCTCGCTTACACGCTCGCCCAAGTGGGCTACTGCCTCGTTGACCCGCTCCAGGGGACCCACGACCACGACCCGGTCTCCGGGGAGGAGCTCCTCACCCGGAGTGGCCACGCGAGTGCGGCCCTCGCGGGCGAGGTACGAGATCAGCACGCTCTGGTCGGCGAAGCCGGGCACGTCCTCGAACCGTGTCCGAGTCTTGACGAGTGCGGTGCAAGCATCCAGCCCTAGGCTCGCCGCCGAAGGCGGGTCGCGGCGCCCGGGCCAGGTCCGGTTCACCACCGCCGCCACGGCCAGGATCGCAACCGCTACTCCGATCGGGTACCCGAGCGAGTACCCGACCGCGGGCTCCGAGGTGCCGGCCGCCGCCGTCGCCGCGGCGAGGGCGGGAGTCGACGTCAAGGCCCCGGCGAAGGTGCCCGCCGTGAGCGCCCCGCCGAGGCCGAGGAGCTTCCCCAGTCCGACCGCGGCTCCCGCCGCCACGACGCTGGTGAGGACGGCTCCTGTCATCAACGGCAGTTGGCGGCGCAGATCCCGGAAGAACGTATCGCCAGCTGCGAGGCCCACCGTGTAGACGAAGAGGGCTAGCCCCAGGGTCTGGACGAGCGCCAGCCCCTCACCGAGCCTGTGATCCAGGGCCCCGAGGCCCAATCCGACGAACAGGGCCCCCGCGGATCCGAACCGCAGTGGCCCGAACGGTATCGCGCCGAACGCGGTCCCGAGGGCAACGACGAGAAAGATGGTCAGAAGCGGAGAACTTGCCAGGATATCGAGGGCTGCCACGCAACCTCCTTAGGGAGCATTTGAGGTCGAGGATCACGCGAAAAACCATGCCGCCTCACGTGGAGCCCCATCGTCGCCAACGTCACCCTCGCCGCCCCACCGTCGGCGCGCTCAAGAGTCAGGCCACACTGGCCGGATGCGATGCTAGAGGGCATCCGCCCCTGCCAAGGCCATCGCGCGGCTGACAGCGTCCTCCAGTCGAGAGATCTCCTCATCACTGAGTTCAATGAACTGCTCGCGCTTACGACCTGAGAGCTCGCCGCCGTTCTGCATGATCGATCGGACAAGCAAAGAGGCACGCCTGTCGGGCATGTCGACGATTTCACGTACGCCCTGCAAGGCGCTATCGAAAACGGTCATGAAGCCGAGTTCCTCTTCGAGGTCGATCCGTATGGTGTCGGCGATCCGGTCGTAGAGGAACTCGACGAAACGGGTTGCGTCGAAGTAACGGTATAGGTGGTGGGTGTCATTCTGGACGACAAGATCCCCGTCCTGCGACCAGTCCCACTCGATGTGCTCGAACAGAGGCCTGGAAAAGGCCTCCAACGCTTCGTCGTACTGTTGCTGCTGCCTGACGATCGCAGCCGACACCGGAAAGATCGTCTTACTGGGGCTATAGCCTCGCCGAGCCAGGACATGATGGATCAGGAATCGGTGGATCCGACCGTTGCCAGCCTGGAACGGGTGGATGAAGACGAATGAGAACGCTACGACCGCCGCCGCTAGGACGGGGTCGATATCGTCATCGATGAGGCGTCGGTAGAGGTCGCGCCAGCCAGCCATCAGGTCGGCAACGTCGGCCGGCTTGGGGCTGATGAAGTGAACCTCCTCCCGGTAGCCGGAGATCGTTTGCCCAACGAAGTTCTGGAAGTCCCGCCATCCGGCCGCAGCGTAGCGGGGGTCGACAATCGCCCCCTGCAGTGCCACGAGGCCGGCAGAGTCGGCAACATCGATGCTGGCGGCCCTCCTGAGGACATCGACGAAGCGGGTGGCACGATCGGCCGACGGCCTCTCCCCTTCGATCGCAAACGTCGACCGGGTCTCTTTCGTGAACAGGTAGTTAACAGCCCACATCAGGACGGTTCTGTCATACCGCGCGAGGAGCTTCCGCGCCTCCTCGTCTAGGCGCGCCTCCCGCGCAGTCCTGAGACGCTCCGTTTGCCGGACCACCGGGCAGAGCTTCGGCCCTCCCAGGAGATTGTCGATGACCCGGTGTCGTTTGCTGTTGCGCCGTGTCTGGAGACCCACGTGTTGCCTCGGATTGAGGGCATGTACGTAGTTGCCCCGCTTGACGTCGGGCAAATCGAGCTTCTCGCCCAACAGCCTTTCATAGAAGAACCATGCTCGGCGGCTATGACTTCCGGTCGGCTCCCGGCGCCCCCACTGCTCGAATCCAGTTGGGCCGATGGCTCTCATGGCCGCGATCATGACGCCAAGGTCGAACGGCTCATGACGGAGAGCGAAGCGCACGTTCTCGATGGGAGTCGGTTCGACTGCGTACTGCTGAGGGTAGAACTCGTAAGTTCGATTGTCATGAACCTCGGTTCGTCTGGCGCCGGATACTGTGAAGCTCATCACCGCCGGCTCCGGAACGGCCAACCCGAGTTCACGGTGTAGCCATGATTGCCCTATGGGCTGCTGGTATCGATCCTCACGGCGGCCGTCCATTCCAGTTCGATTATAGCCGTGCCAGAACGTTTACAACGGCGGTGTTCCGTTCCAAATCGATTACACGGAATCGATTGTGCCAGAGTCACTGAGACGCAGAGCGCGAGCCGCAAGGTTTGGATGAGGTCGAGGCGCCGAGCGTATACTGAACACGCGCGAAAGGTCCGTTGTTGCCGGCGACACGTGCTGTCGCGGGTCCTAGGTGCCTGGCCAGCTGGGAACGCGCGGGGTCCGATGGCAGCCTTCACTGAGGTCGGTCGAGATGCAGGGAGGCACCACGATGCGGTCGATGAGTACGCCCACCGAGCCGATAGCGGCCTTTCCGGACATGGACTACGAGTCGTGGCGCGGCACGTTGCAAACGATCCACCGCTTCGCGCAGGTCGTCGGCAAGGTTCGGCTGGCCGCCAGTCCCAGACACAACCACTGGTGGAACGTCCCGCTACGCCTGACCGGCCGCGGACTCACGAGCCGCCCGATGGGCCGGGACCCGATCTTCTGTATCGACTTCGACTTCCTTGACCACCGCTTGGACCTGACCACCACGGCTGGCCAGCGCTACTCGTTCTCGCTGCCCGGGCTGTCGGTCGCCGCGTTCTACGAGCGGCTCCAACACGGCTTGGCGACGTTGGGCGTGAGGGCGCAGATCGACAGGCCGTACCCGTTCGACCTGCCCGATGCGGACCGCCCCTTCAGCGCCGACACGGAGCACGCCAGCTATGACACGGCCGCCGTGACCCGGTACTGGCAGGTTTTGTCTCAGGTGAACCTTCTGCTCGAGGCGTTCGCGAGCGGATTCTCGGGCAAGACCAGCCCCGTGCAGCACTTCTGGCACACCTTCGACATCGCGATGACGCGGTTCGCTGACAAGCATGTCGAGCAATCGGCTGGTGCCGACTCGGTCACGCGCGAGGCGTACTCCCGCGAAGTGATCAGCTTCGGCTTCTGGTTCGGCGATGAGAACTTCCGCGAGCCGGCGTTCTACTCCTACACCGCCCCGGAACCCGACGGGCTCGCGTCTGAGCCGCTGGCTCCGCCATCGGCCGGCTGGGTCGAGCAGCGCGGGAGCCACCTGGCGATCCTGCATTACCGTGACCTGCAGGAGATGCCGGACCCCCACCAGGCAGTGCTGGACTTCTACGAGTCCGCGTACCAGGCCGGCGCGCGGTTGGCGGGTTGGGACATCGCCAGGTACGCCAGCCCGGACGGTGTCACCGACCCGCGCGCATCGAGTGCAGACTGACGCTATGGCCGAGATAGCGTTGTTTCATTCCGTCCTCGGCGTCCGACCAGGCATTCACGACGCAGCCGATCGACTCCGTGCTCATGGCCACGACGTCACCGTCGTGGACCAGTACGACGGTCGTGTCTTCGACGACTACGACAAAGCGGGTGCGTTCGCGAGATCGATCGGCTACCCATCGCTCATGCGCCTCGCCCTCGATGCCGTGACCGAGCTCGATGACGGGTTCATCGCGGCCGGGTTCTCCAACGGGGGAGGCATGGCCGAGTACGTCGCGACTCAGCGACACGTCGGTGGCGTCTTGATGCTGTCCGGCGCATTGGATCTCGCCATGCTCGGGGTCGAGGCGTGGCCTGCTGGTGTGCCAGCGCAGATCCACTACACCGTCGACGATCCCTTCCGGAACCAGGTCGGGATCGACGCCCTCGTCAAACAGATACGAGATGCCGGCGCACACGTCGCGGTGTTTGACTACCCCGGCGCCGGTCACCTGTTCACAGACCGTTCGCTCGAATCGGAATACGACGAGCAGGCAGCCGAGTTGTTGTGGTCTCGTGTGCTTCCTTTCTGCGCCTCGCCGCCGAGCTGATCAAGGTTAGGCCCGGAGCGGGGGCACTGTGGGAGGCTCGCTGCCGGCGCGCCGAACCGTTTCCGCCTCGGGCCGTAGATCGAGTACAGCCGGACGACCAAGCCATGGGGAGCCGGAGCTCTTGCTACACGGCGCTCGGTTGTTGCGCGTTACCTGCTGTTGCGCGTTACCTGCTGTTGCGCCTGAACGCGTCGGCGAGCGCGGCGTCGTAGGTCCAGAGCGTCTCGACGCCGTGTTCGAGGGCAAGCGCAAGATGAATCAGGCCCCTGGCTGCCAGGGACGGGACCGTGCGCGCCAGCTCTCGTGCCATGCGTACGTTGGCGAGCGTGGTGTCGAGAACGGTCGTGAGGTCGGTGACGAGCACGAACGCGGCATCGAGTTCTGCGTAACGCTTGACTGGCAGGTACGCGTGCAGGAGTTCTTGGAGCACTTCGGCGGACGCGAGCAGTGGCGACGAGTTCGTCGCCAGGCGTTCCCGCACCTCGTCGCGCAGAGGGTGGGGCCTGCCGACGGCGTACATGATGACGTTCGTGTCGACGTAGGTCACTGGTCGAGACGCGGCGTGCGCGACGTCGCGATACGCTGTTTGACCGCCTCCCAGTCCTCCTCTCGACGCTCGTCACCGCGGCGGGCATCGAGCGCTGCGAAGAACGCCGGAAGGTCGGACGGCGACCTCAGGACCCTGCCTCGAGCGCTCTCCAGGCGCGCGCGGCCAGCCTCACGTAACCACTCGCTCAGCGACCGCCCCTCCCGCTGAGCCTGCGCCCTGAACGCCTCGCGTTCCGCGGCATCGATGAGCACATGAATGCGCGACATGTGCATGATCGTAGCACATACATTGGGTCGGACTCGGTGATGACCGGCCCCTGAAGAATGCTGGGCCATCGGTCACCCGAAGGCGGGATTGCCGGTCCTGGTGTTGTGGCCGAGCACCTCTATCTCGCCGGCCGTCGGCGCCAGCACGCCTGCGAGCAGGTCCACTCCACCGGCATGCTGCCTTACGGCACGGCCGACATGATCACGGGCGGCGTGTTCATCGCCTATGGTGTTCATGCAAAACGCGTCGAACACTTTGGCGACATCGTCACCTACGGGGTCAACGACATGGTGCTGGACACCTGGGGAACGGTGGATACGTGGATCGCGCACGCGCCGGTGGTGTCGTACGGCCCGAGCGGGATCGGTTTCGTGAATTTCGGCACCGTGGACGAGTTCCATGCGGAAGCCGAGATCGTTACCTACGGGTTGGGTGCGCGCGGCTTCAACCAGTACGACGGTACCGTGCGCAGCGCTCGCTTCAAATCCATCGAGACCTTCGGCGATGGCTCCATCGGCATCCAGGTCAGCAAGCCCGTGGGCACGATCACGGTTGACGAGGACGTGACGACCCACGGTTCGATCGGCAACACGCTGGTCAAGGGCGTGACCGTGTTGCTGCCGGCCGAAGCCTTCAGCGTGAAGCCCGGAGGCGTGGTCGAGAAACTCGGTGTCGGCGGCAGCCTGGTCACGCACGGTGCCAAGGTCACGACGTACGCGGTCGAAGGCGGCAAGGTGCTCGCGGTCGACATCAAGGGCGAAGTGCTCGCCAATGGCGAAGGCTCGGATGCAGTACTCGTCGCCGACAAGGGTTCGACGCCGCTGACCAACGTGCGCGCCAGCGCCAAGGCCGGCAAGGCCTTGCGTGAAGCGGACGGCGAGATCACGGATCGAACCGGCTTCCTGGCCGGGTATACGCTGTCGCTATCCGCTTGGTCACAGATGGGCAACTCGGCAAAACCTCGATGGCTCCATGTGCGTGCAAGCGAAGATGTCATAGACAAGCGGCCGATCGCGCTTCAAGGCACTACCACGATCCGACCTTTCACGCTGCCGGAGGCCATCGCCATGTGGGCTTTCGCCGCGTCAGCCAGGTGAAAGGTGGCACCCACGCGGGTCTTCAGCTTCCTGGACGTCAACAACCGGTTGATGCTGGCGGCCGCGCGCGCAAGATCAGCGGTCGACGCGTTGCTGATGGCAAATCCGCACAAGGTGACATCACGCGTATACATGTCTCCCACCGGAAGCGACGGATTCTGGCCTTGCAGACCCGCCATGATGACCGCTCGCCCACCCATCGCAAGCAGTGGCAAGCACTGTGCAAAGTCGTTGTGTCCGCTGGTATCCCACCACACGTCGATGCCGTCGTGGGCAGCCTCGCGGACCCGCGCGTACACATCCTTCAGGTGATAATCGAATACCGCTTGCACGCCCAGCTCATCGACCCAAGCCTGGTCTTCGGGCGCTGCCGTTGCGATGACCTGCGCACCGGCGGCTCTCGCCAGCTGCACAACGGCGCTGCCCACACCGCCACCGCCGCCCTCGACGAAGACGGTCTCACCGGCCTCGAGCCCGGCTTCGCGAACCAGACCGATATGAGCAGTCGCTGCCGTATGCAGCACCGAGACCACCTCTTTCAGTTCCACGCCTACAGGCAATGGATACAGGCGATCTTCGGCAACGACCGCATATTCCGCGAACGCACCTTGACGACCATGGTGTCCCAAGCTGTTGCACCACACCCGCTCGCCAACGTCGAATGACGCCACACCTGGTCCTGTTTCGATCACGGTACCGACGAGATCGCGGCCGATCACGAATGGAAACGGCGTGTGCGTCCTGTAGGCTCCGGAACGAACGAACAGGTCCACATGGTTGACCGCGCTCGCCTCCATTCGCACGAGTACGTCGGTCGGGCCCGGTCGCGGAACCGGCAACTCCCCCACCTCGATCTGCTCGACGCCGCCCGTTCCGCGGATGAACGCTGCGCGCATGGTCTGTGGAATCGTCATGGCGGACTCACTTGAAAGCGGCAAGATCGTTGGGCGGTAGAGGCCACGCCTTGCCCTTGAAGCGGTAGCCGCGACGCCGGAATACGTCCACGCAGTTGATTTCGCTGCGCGGATCTCGGTGCAGGTTCGCGAAAGTATCCGGCGAGTTCTGGTTCGTGAAAATCTGCTGGCCATCGTCGTAGACCATTACGGAACCCCTTGGGGACAGGTTGGGCGAGCCGCACGAGCGAGCTAGTGCTACGCCCAAGGTCGGTTTCCTCACACGGAGGACAGCCTGGAACACCGTAGCACTGTCATTGTTGGATTGGATGCTCACAAGGAATCGATCACGGCCGCCTGCGTCGGGGACTCTCAGCACCATGCGGGTTTCCCCACGCGCGAGTACGTGATCTTCGGAGGAGAGTGGTGGCTCTGCGATTTGAATCGCATCGCCGAATAACCGGAACGTGTGTACGACGCCATCGTCGCCGCCGGGCGCGGCCCCGTTCACGTAGCGGTCGAGAACGGTCAGCGGCAAGGCGAGAAGCGCAGGGCCCGTTTCAGGCTGGTGGGGTTCGAGCAACTGTTATGTACCGGTGGACGCGAATCGCGCGGCAGTTCACGCCGTCGAGTAGCGGTGGTCAGGAACGGGTTCTTCCACCCGATTCCCTCAGCTCACCCGAACGGCTGCGGGGCGTCCGGCGTCAGGATCTTCTCAAGCCAGGCGTCCACTTGGTCGTGTACGGTCCCGGATTTCTTGGTCGTGGTGTGGCCCCCACCCGGCACCACCAGGTGCGCGTGCGGGCTATCGGTTTGCGCGTCGACCGCGGCGGCAAATCCTGCGTGCACGTAAACGCAGTTGTTCGCGCCGTTCGTTTCGGGGAAGGGCGCTATCTCTCCGGCGCAGTGCTGATCCTGGTCGCCGACGACATCGAGCAACGGCACGGCCCTGAAGTCGTTCTCGGCGATGACGCGCTCGGGGATGACACCAGCGTCGCCGACGTCCGCGAAACGGCCGACCTTGGCGATGACCTGGTGGTAGTCGAAGTCGGCGTTCTTACGCACCTGCGGGGTCACGCCGGCACGCATGTAGGGAAGGAGCCGCGGCGTGATGAGGTAGGCGTCGAGGATGGCCGCGTTCACGTCGATCCCCTGCTCGTGAAGCGCGTAGCTCAACGCGAAGGCCCCCACGGAGCCCGCACTGGTGCCGTGGATCACGACCCAGGTGGTCTCGCGGTGTTCGGTGACCCACGTCAGGGCGGCTTCGTTCGCCAGCAGGCCATCGACCGTATCGCCCGCGGCACCGTAGTTCGGGTTGTTCGGGTAGGTGGTGCCCTCCCCGGCGTGCAGGTCGTGATCGCACATCGAGGGTACGAGCACCCTCCATCCCTCGTTCAGGCGCCGGGCTATGAGCGTGTCCCTGCCGGAACGGATACCGGTGACTCGGAGTAGATCGTCCAGCGATTCCTCGTCGTTCTCGGACTCGATCCCTATGTACCTCGTCGGGGTCTCGTCGTTGTAGTAGCCGATGCCGCCGCCATGCAGGTACACCCAGAGCGGCGCTTCTCCTAAAGGATCACCCTTCGGCTCTATGATCGCGAAGGTGAAGTTGCCGGGTCGACCACAGTGAAGGGCATCGTTGCGGTAGAGTAGGGCGGTCCAAGAGTCCGCCCCTCGGGTGATCACCCTCTCGTCCACTTTCGTGATGTTCTCGGTATGAATCGGAGGGTCGGTAGGTGAGGCGTGGTCCGGTGAGCCGGGCGCCCCAACGACCCTGCACCCGGTCGCGAACAGCAGGGCAGTCGCCATCACTGCCGCAGTTACACCTCGGGGCCAAGCCCTGGACTCTCTCACGTCAACCCTCCAAGCGGTAAAGCAAAACCGTCGGCCACTGGCGCCCTTCGGCCGAGCCCCAGGAAGAGAGGCTAGCGGACCGACCCCCTGGTACGTCTATGCAGCGCGTTACCCTGATGGTCTCAAGGGTCGAACGCGGGCAGCGACATAGTTCTTCACTTCGTTAGCCGGTCACTACCGTCTCACCCTAGCTGTGCGGGTCGTACATGAACTCGCGCAGCTCCTGCGAGCAACGGCACGCCACCGCGATCTTCCTGGCCCACTCGACCGCCTCCTCGCGCGTCGGCAGCTCCAGCACGGTGAACCCGCCCCTGAGCTCACTGCCCGGGTAGATCTCGGTGCTCACCGACCCGTCGGCGGAGACGAGTACCGGATCGACGTCCTCCGCGATCCCGCCGCCGAACACGTAGACGCCGGCAGCTTTCGCCTCGTCGATCACGGCGTGGGCTGCGGCGGACACGGTTCCTAGCTCCTCGCCGGGGAGCACCATGGCCTCGCTAGGGAAGGAGATGAGGTACTTGGCCATGTCCAGATGATGCTCCTAGGGTTCACCGGACCGCAACCATACGGGAGTGTTTTCGATGTTCTCGCTTGCTCGCGCTGAACGGACGGTTCGGTCGATCGAACGGCCCCATGGCCGGTGTTCATCCCGCTGTCGACGGGGCATGTCCGGCGGCTCGAGCGACTATGTGGTGGCCGGCGTACGTGGCATCTCGGCCTTGCCTAGGTCTATGCCGCTCGACGGGGCCATAATGAGAGCGCTCGGTCGTTCAGGAGGACATCATGGCAGCAGACGCGGAGCGAGAGAAAGCGGCAACCCCGGAGGACATCCCACGGTTGTTCCGGAAGTTCGTCGCGGCGGACGATTACGGTGGGCTCGCGACGCTCTATGAGCCAGGCGCGATCCTCGCCCTGCCGGCGGGCGAAGTGACGCGCGGGAATCACGCTATCGCCGAGGTGTTCCGGCGGGTGCTTGCCGAACGCCCACCGGGTGGATCCGAAGGCCAGTTGCAGCCCGTCTTGTACTGCGGAGATCTCGCCCTGACTTCGACCCGGCTATCCGATGGACGCGTAACGGCCGAAGTCGCCCGGCGGCAAGCGGACGGCTCGTGGCGCTGGGTCATAGATCAGCCCAACGTGACGAGCAAGTGAGTAGTGCTGGGCGCGGTCAGGTGCGTCGCTCGGGCGGCGTAAAGCAGCTGTTGGAGCGCACGTAACCGGACTCAAACGTTGCGCAACCGCGGGTCGAGCACGTCGCGGACGGCGTCCCCCAAGAGGTTGAAGCCTACGACCGCAAGGAAGATGGCGAGGCCCGGGAAGATCGACATCCACGGCGCCCTCAGGAACTGTGAGAAGCCGTCCCGGATCATGAGGCCCCACTCCGGTGCGGGGGGCTGCGCGCCCAGCCCGAGGAAGCCGAGCGCCGCCACGTCGAGGATGGCCGTGCCGATCGACAAAGTGAGTTGCACGATGAGGGGGGCGAGCGAGTTCGGAAACACGTGCTTGAACACGACCCTGAAGCCGCCGGACCCCAGCGCGCGGGCGGCCTGCACGTACTCGTTCTGGCGCACCTGCATGACCACCGAGCGCACTATCCGCGTGTAGATCGGCACTTGCGTGATGGCGATGGCGATGAGCGCGTTCGTCAGGTTCGGACCCAGGGTGGCGACGATGGCGATGGCCAGCAAGATGCCGGGGAACGCGAGGAGGATGTCCATCACCCACACCACGATCAGGTCTACGCGGCCGCCCGTGTAACCGGCCAGCAGCCCGAGCAGCGTGCCCACCACCGACGCGAAAGCGACGGCTATCAGCCCCGCCCGGAGGCTAATCCGGCCGCCATGCAGCACGCGCGTGAAGTTGTCGCGGCCCAGCTCGTCGGCGCCGAACCACCGCTCCGCGCTGGGCGGGCTGAGCCGCGCCCGCAAGTCGCGGTCGCGCTTGGCGTCGTACGGCTTGATGACGGGCGCAAGCAACGACACCACGATCAGGAACACGACGATGATGAGGCCGAGCACTCCCGTGGGGTGACGGAAGAAGCGCTTCAACCGGCTGTTGCCACGCCCCAAGGGCGCGTTCGCCGCCTCGAGAATGGCCGCTTCGGGGGCCATCAGCGGGCCGCCGCGCCCGGCACTGATTCAGCCGGCGGCACCCGTACGGTGTTCGCCATCGCCGGCGCCATCATGCGTACTGGACCCGAGGATCGATGAGCGTATAGGAGATGTCTACCAGCAGGTTCACCAGCACGAAGACCATGGCCACGAAGATCACTCCGCCCTGGATGATCGGGTAGTCGCGAGCCGCGATGCCGTCGTACACCCACCTGCCGATGCCCGGCCAACTGAACACGGTCTCCGTGAGGATGGCGCCCGAGAGCAGCGACCCGAAGCTGAGGCCGATGACGGTGATCACGGGCAGCAGGGCGTTGCGCAGGCTGTGCTTGCGTACTACCTTCTTGTTCGACAGGCCCTTGGCGCGCGCCGTGCGCACGTAGTCCTGCCCGAGCACCTCGAGCATGGCCGAACGCGTCATCCGCACGACGACGGCCAGCGGGATGGTGCCGAGCGCCACGGCAGGCAGCACCAGGTGGCGGGCGGCGTCCAGGGCACCCTTGAAGTTGCCCGTGAGCAGCCCGTCGAGCACGTAGAAGCCGGTGATGGGCTGGATGGTGGTGGCGATGGAGAGGCGGCCCGATGGCGGCAGCCAACCCAGCACCACGCCGAAGAAGTAGATGAGGATGATCCCCAACCAGAAGACCGGAAACGATACTCCCGCTATGGCAAGAAGCATGATCCCGGTGTCTACCAGGGTCCCCCGGCGCAGCGCCGCCCACATCCCGGCCGGGATACCTATCAGCACGGCGATGAGCATGGCGGAAAGCGCCAACTCGAAGGTAGCGGGAAAACGGTGCAGGATACTCTGCGTTATAGGCACCAGCGACAAGATGGAGCGTCCAAGGTCGCCCCTCACGAGACCACTCATGTAGTCGAAATATTGCGAGTCGAACAGGTCGCCGATGGCGCCGGTCTCGCGGAACTCGTCCACGTTGATGAACAGAGGTCGGTCGAGCCCGAGTTCGCTTCGGAGGCGCTCGATGAGTTTCGGCGCCGCCCTCTCGCCCAGCATCGCCGTTGCGGGGTCGCCAGGGATGACGCGCGTTAGCAGGAAGATAAGTAGGGTCACGCCTAGAAGCACTGGGATGAGGCCCAGCAAACGGCGGAGAATGTACCCGGTCAAGCCTGACTCCTAATTGCGGTAACGGATCCTTGGGCGTAGACCCGCGGCACGGTCGCGGCCGCCCCGAAGGCCCGCCAATACGGCACCAAGCGGCACGCCCGACCGGAAGGTGGGAGCGTCCTGAAGCGGACGCTCCCAACGGTCGGTGGCGTGGCGCCGGCCTACTCGGTCTTGGTGATCGGGTGCAGGTTCACGGAGCTGAACCCGAGCGGGCTGGGGACCCAACCGTGGATGTTGGCGCGCGTGGCGTTCAACGAACGGTTGTGAGCCACGGGCATGGCCACGGCCTGGTCGGCGATCATGTCGTTGACCTTGGCGTAAAGGGCGGCGCGTTCGGCCGGATCGGCGATCTGGCGCGCCTCGAGGAGCATGTCATGCACCTCGGCGTTATCCCAACCGCTGCGCCCCACGGCCGCGGGACCGAAGAAGGTGAGCAGGAAGTTGTCGGGGTCAGCGTAGTCGGCGTTCCAGCCGATCATGTACATGGCGAACTTGCCGGCGCGGTAGTCGCCGCCGTAGATGGCCCAGTCTTCCGTCTTCAGCACGGCGTTTATGCCGACGTCGGCGAGGTACGAAGCGATCGCCTCGGCGATGGGCTGCGGGGCCGGGAAGTACGGCCGGCTGACGGGCATGTACCAGAACTCGGTGTCGAAGCCGTTCGGGAAGCCGGCCTCGGCCAGCAGCTCCTTGGCGCGCTCCGGGTTGTACTCGTAGGGCCACGGCTCGCCGTGACCGAAGAGCGTGGGCGGCAGGAGATCGTTGGCCGTAACGCCCAAACCCTCGTAGAAGGCCTCGACGATGGCGTCACGGTCGACCGCGTACATGATCGCGCGGCGAACGAGCACGTTATCGAGGGGCGGATGGCCGAGGTGGATAGCGACGTAACCGATGTTCAGCTCGGATTCCGGGACCTGGACGACGAGGTTCGGATCGTTCTTCACGACCGCATAATCGTCCGAGGTGAGGAGAACGGCGACGTCGATGGTGCCGGCCTGCAGCTCCGCGAGCCGGGCGGTGGGCTCTTGGATTCCGCGGAAGACGACGCCTTGTACGCCCGCCGGGCCGCCCCAGTAGTCGTCGTTGCGCTCCAGCACTACGCGCTCGCCTTCGATCCACTCGACGAACTTGAAGGGGCCAGTGCCGACGGTGCCGGCCTGTGGCCCGCCGTAGTTGACTCCGGCTGCCTTGATGGCGTCCGGGCTGCCGAACTGGAAGTAGACGGCCGCCCATAGCGCCGGCAGGAAGGGCGCCGGCTTCGTGAGCGTCATCCGGACCGTGTACTCGTCGACCGCCTCTACGCTGGCCACGAGGTTGTCGCCGCTCTGGACGGTGCCGCCGAAAGTGTCGTCCCACATCACGTAGGTCTTGCCTTCCGCGCGGTTGCCGTAAGGGCTATCGGCGTCGTTCAGGCGGTCGATGTTGAACTTCACGGCCTCCGCGTTGAACGGGGTTCCGTCGTGGAACTTGACACCTTGCCTGAGCACGAACTCCCAGACCGTGGCGTCCGCGTTCGAACCCCAAGACAGGGCAAGAGCGGGCACCAGGTCGGTAGAGCCGGGGGCGAAATCTATCAGCCGCTCGGAGATCTGCGAGCTGACGACGAGTGAGTTCCCGTCGGTGGTGTCGACGCCGTCGAGCGAGGACGGGTAGCCCGACGCTCCGTAGATCAGCGTTTGGGCGCTGACCATTCCGAGCGTCAGAAGCAGTGCGGCTAGCAGTGCGAATTTCCTCATGGCACCTCCATAGTGCGGTTACTTGTGGGTAAGGACGCCCGCATCTCCCCTGGACCGCTCAGTGACGCTTGAGCTTGCGCAGGTACACGGTTTGGGAAGGTGAGGAGTCTTTACCAGGTTGAGCCTTGAACGGAGGCTAACATTTCCCCGGCGTAGAGGCGTGAACCCTCGATCGACGCCGAAGACGGATCGGTCATCCGAGTTACCCTCTGCGGCGTGAAGGTGGAAACGCAGATCCTCGAACTCTGGCTGATCCGGCAGGGAAAGACGGACTGGAACCGTGACGGCCGCGTCCAAGGGCATGGCGAGAGCGCTCTGAGCGACCTCGGCAAGCGGTAGGCGAGGCAACTGGCGTCGTGCCGGGCCAACGTTGCCCTTGGACGCCTCCGACCCTGGTTCTTGAACCTCGCCCTGGAGTGAACCTTGCGCTGGTGGGTAATCGCAACGGCGCAACTGACCGGTTCGGGGGGTTTGCACGCCTTTACCGCGGCCGTGCCGCGCTAATCGGCACCCCCAACGAACTCGACGAAGTGGAAGCTGCACCCGAGAGGCCCGAAGCCGTCCCAGTCGAAGTCCTCGTAGCGAACCACCGAGTAGGTGCCCAACTCGCCAACGGCTAGGTAGCCCTCGGAGTCGGTTCGGCCGGGAAGGGTTGCGCGGTACCCGGAGGTGGCCGGACCCAACCGCACCGGCTCGAGCGTCACCCGTTCGCCGAACAACTCGCCTGCCACATGTTCCACTACCAGGCCACGGTGAAGCGCGATCGTTACATCGGGGACCAACGGCTCGCCGTCGAGCGTTTCGTACGCGTACCAGACGTCTCCCGCACCGCTCAGCAGGTGGCTGGGTGGCAGCAGGACGCCGAAGCCCGCCTGCCGGTCGACTACTACGCGCCAGTCGGCGCCCACCTCGAGGGTGCCGGCGCCGTTCGCCGCCATGCATTCAGGCAGCGCCGCCGGCGGCGGTTCGCCGGCCAGCGCTGCCATGGACCACAACAGATAGGCCAACAGCAGGCCACTGCGTGCCGCCTTTGGACCACTACCCACGTGCCTCGGACGTTGCAGCGACATCAAGTGCCTCGGACGTTGCATCGAGATCTTCCTCCAGCACCCAGGACCCGACAGCGGGCTCGTTCGGGCGGTCACTCACCTTAGCCGAAGCCCGGCCTTGGGCAAGCGCTGCTCCAAGAACCTGATCAGGGAAGACGAGAGGAGAGTGACCACCAGGTAGAGCCCGCCCACCATCGTGAGCGGCACGAAGTACCGGAACGTCCTATCGCCGATGATGGTGGCCACGTTGAGCATCTCCATCACCGTCACCGCCGACAGGATGGCGGTGTCCTTGAGCATCGACACCAGGTAGTTGCCCAGGGCGGGCACGATGCGCGGGATTGCCTGCGGCACGATGATGTCGCGCATGGTCCGGAGCGCCGGCATGTTCAGGGCTCGGGCGGCTTCCCACTGGCCGCGCGGTACCGCCTCTATGCCCGCGCGGTAGACCTCCGCCGTGTAGCCGCAATACTGCAGCCCGAGCGCCGTAGCGCCCGCCACGAAGGCCGGCAGGACGATGCCGAAGTCGGGCAGCACGAAGTAGAGGAAATAGAGCTGCACCAGGAGCGGCGTGTTGCGCACGAACTCGAGGAAGAAGCCCACGGGCCACGAGACGATCTTGAGCGGCACCATGCGCAACAGCGCCAGAACCAGGCCCAGCACGATGGCGATCACGAAGCCGAGGGCCGTGGCCTGGACCGTTACCCAGAGGCCGCGCAGGAGGATGGGCAGGATGGAAACGGCGAAGCTGAGCTCGGAGCTGGTGTCCCACTGGATCCCGAAGAGCATCAGCCACGCGTCCTTGCCTGCGTCACGCCGACCCGGCGGGCGATGAACCGCTCGAGGAGACGCATGCCGCCGATGAAGACCATGGCCAACACGAAGTAGATGATGAGCGTCGCCGTGAAGGCCGGGATGGACTCGTGCGTGAGGTTCCGGATCGTCTGCGCGGCGAACGTCAGGTCGGTGAGCGTGATCAGTGAGACCAGCGCCGTGTCTTTGAGGTTCTGCACGACGAGGTTGCCGAAGGGCGGCATCATCTCCACCAATGCCTGCGGCAGCGCCACGTTCCAGAGCGTGTAACGGCTGCTGAAGTTGAGGGCCTTCGCCGCCTCGTACTGGCCGATGGGCACCGTCTTGATGGCGCCCCTGACCACCTCGGCACCGTACGCGCCGATGTTGAGCGACAGCGCGACGATGCCTGCCACGTAGGGCGGCAGGCTGATGCCGATAAGCGGTAGCGCGAAGAAGAGCCAGAACATCTGCACCAACAACGACGTCCCGCGGAAGACCTCGATGTAGATGACCGCTATGCCTCGCACCAACCAGTTGCGCGACAGCTTGCCGATGCCGGCCGCGAAGGAGAGGATGGCGCCGAAAACGGTGGAGATCAGCGCCAGCTGCACCGTCACGACCGTGCCCCTCAGCAATGGCGCAAGCAACTCTTGTAGGTCCTGCATGTGGCCTCCTAGGCCGGGTCAGATCGGTTCAGAAGATAGGGGTGGGCCCGGTTCGAACCGGGCCCGGTGGCGCTGACTCAGTTGCCGGCGCAGAGGTCTTGGGTCGAGGCGGCCAGGGCAGCATCGACGTCGTGGTCGGTCAAGCCGTAGCTCTCGAGCGTGGTGCGGTACTCGGGGGTCTTCTGGTAAGCGGCGAGCGCTTCGTTGAAGGCGTCCAGGAAATCCTGGTTCTTCTTGCTGAACGTGAACGCGCCGAACGAGCGCACCTCTTCGCCGTCAACGACGGGGTCGACGAAGTCGGCGGCGGCCTCCACGCGGTCGTTGCCGTCAGCGAGCCCCGCGACTGTGAGGCCGGTGGCCGCGTAGGCGTCGATGCGCCCGGCCGTCAGCGCCGAGGGGGCGTCGGCGTTCGCGTTGAGCGGGACGATCTGGTTCTCCTTGAGCCCGTAGGCCTGGGCGAACTCGAGCTGATCGGCGCCCGAGACGATGCCGAGCTTGAGGCTAGAGTCTTTCACGAAGTCGTCGTAGGAGTGGATGTTCTTGGGGTTACCAGCCGCAACGAGAAAGCCCTCGCCGTAGCTCGAGTTGATCTTGGAGAACGCCACCTGCTCACAGCGCGCGGGCAGCACGGCCTGGCTGGCAGCGACCAGGTCGAAACGGCCGGCCAGGAGACCGGGGATCAGCGAACCGAAGTCGGTGACGGTCCACTTGATGTTCGTGATGCCCATGCTGTCGAGGACGGCGGTAGCTACGTCGGGAGCGATGCCTTGGGCCTTGCCGTCGGCTACCCAGCCGTAAGGGATCTCGTTGGCGGTGGCGATGGTGATGCCGTTGGCTTTGTAGTCGTCGACCGTGGACTGGGCGAAGCCGAAGCCGAGCATGGCCAGCATGCCGACGATCAGAAGTGGGGTGCGAAGAATCTTCATACGGTTACCTTCCTGAGTTGGGCGAAACGCAGCGCCGATCGCTGCGCGTTCTGCTCACGCGGCGCGTCTCGGTGGAGACGTTCCGGTGGCGTGGCCGGGCGTTCTCCGGCCCGCGGCGGGGGTCTGTCGTCTCATCCGTTCCTTCCTTCCGGTCTTAATTGCTGGGCCCAGGGCCGAACACCGTTCTTGGGTCGTTCCCGGGCGTTCTGTTCTTGGGTCGCTTCCGGGCGTTCTTGGGCCGCTCCCGGGCAATAGCGCCTCAGTGAGCCAGGACCGCGCTGAGGAACTCCTGCGTGCGGGGGTTCTCCGGTTCGCTGAAGATCTTGGACGGGGGTCCTTGCTCTTCGACACGGCCGCCGTCGAAGAACACGACCCGATCGGCGACGTCGCGGGCGAAGCCCATCTCGTGAGTGACGATGAGCATCGTCATCTGCGTGTCGTGCGCGAGCCGCCTCAGGATGTTGAGCACCTCGCCGACCAGTTCCGGATCCAAGGCGCTAGTTACCTCGTCGAAGAGCATCACCTTGGGTTCCATGGCGAGCGCGCGGGCGATGGCGACCCGCTGCTTCTGGCCGCCCGAGAGCTGGGCCGGGAACTGGTCGACCTTGTCGGCCAGCCCCACCATGTCGAGCAGCTCGAGCCCGCGCTCGTTGGCGTCGGCCTTCGACATGCCGCGCACGTGGACTGGCGCCTCGGTCACGTTGCGCAAGACGCTCATGTTGGGAAACAGGTTGAAGTGCTGGAAGACCATGCCAATGTCGCTCCTGACATCGCGCAGGTGCTTCTCGTTGGCGGGTAGGTCACGACCAGCCACCTCGCGGTGCCATAGCGGGCGCCCGTCCACGAACACGCGCCCGGAGTCGGGCTTCACCAACGTCATCAGGATGCGCAAGATGGTGGTCTTGCCCGACCCGCTGGGGCCGATGATGGCCACCTTCTCGTTCTCGGCGGCCTCGAAGTCGAGGTCGTCGAGCACTACCTGGTCGCCGTAGGCCTTACGGACTTTCTCGAACCTGACCATCGGCTCGGCGCGCACGGCGGCGGCAACGCTCAACGGTTCTTCGTGAGTAGCGATGCTCGGCCTCGTCACGGGGTCTCCTCTGTGGTTGGCTGTCGGAGCGGCAAGAAGTGCCTTCGCTCCTGGACGGCGCGCCATGAAGGCCGGACGGCGACGCGGATGCGTATCGCAGGGCGTCAAGGGCGATCCGGCGGGCGCGTTTCTGGATGTCGGCGAGATGACAGCGCGAGTGCGCGAGAGTGGTCATACGACCAGGCCGACACCCGGAGGCGGACAGAGCACCCTAACAGACGATTTCTTAATCAATCGTGCATGTGTGGGGTGGTTTCGAGTTGGGTGCCCCCTTGACGTCGCGCCCGGTGGCGCGTAGAGTTGCCGACATTGAGTAACCACTCAGCGAAAGGTCGTGACGTGCCCAGCAGCCCGAAGGAGAAGCGCCTCACCCGCCGCGAACAGGCGGAGGCCCGCAAGCAGCAGATCGTGGAGGCGGCCCTCAACCTCTTCGCGCAGCACGGCTTCGCGGCCACCTCTACCAAGCGCATCGCGCAGGAGGTGGGCGTCACCGAGGGACTGATATTCCACTACTTCAAGAACAAGGGCGAGCTTCTCATGGCCGTCGCCACTGAGCGCCGCACCTTCATGGGTGAGGTCACCGCGCTGCTGGAGCAGGCCGACGGCAGGCCCGCGCGCGACGTGCTCGGCGGGATAGTGCTGGGTTGGGTCGAGGCCATCCAGCGCCAGTCCGACCTGGTGACGATGTTGCTGGTCGAGTCGCAGAACAACCCCGAGCTCGCCACGGTGTTCCGCGGCGTAGTGGCTCAGATGGTCACCGCCATGACGGGCTACCTCGCGGCGCGCGTGGCTGCCGGCGAGTTGCGGCAGGACCTGCCCGTCAGGACTTCGGCCATGGTCTTCTTCTCGTCACTCATGATGTTCTTCCTGACCAACCGCAACCTGAACCCCACCGAGTGGCACGAACGTGCCACCGAGTTCACGACCGAGATGCTCGACGCCTGGTTCAGGGGGGCGCTGGCCAACCCCGAACACGCCGGCGGCTGATGCCGCCGCCCACCTGAGGGAGGAAATCGCACCCCGCCCACGCCCACACCGCCCACTCGTCCTCACGTAATTGAGTAAGTGCTTAATCACCGAATCAGGAGCTCACCTTGACCACCACGCCGTCACCCGACCCCCGAACGAACCCCGCATGAAGTACCTCGCCCGCTTCGCCCTGAACCACAGCCGCCTGGTGATAGGGCTCTTCCTCGTCATCACCATCGCGCTCGCCGTCAGCGCCAGCCGCATCCAGACCGACAACGACACCCAGTCGCTCTACCCGGACGACTCGAAGATCGACGCCCTCGCCAAGGACCTCCAGACCACCTTCTCGCAGCACGACCGGCTCCTGCTGGTGGTCGAGGGGGACATCTACAGCAGCGAGGCGCTGACCGGCGTGCGGCAACTGACCGCCGCCCTGAAGCGCCTCCCAGGCGTCGCCGACGTGACCTCGGTGGCCACCGCGAAACGGATGGAGGACGACGACGGGTTCCTGCTCGTCGACGACCTACTGCCTGGCCCCGATCCGGACGCAAGCACCATCGCCGACATCAAGCATTACCTCGAGACGTCCCCCATGTACGAGAACGTGACGCTCGTCGGCAAGGACGGCCGCCACGCCAGCCTCATCATCGAGATGGACGAGGGGCTCGACGCCAACGCATTCGCGAAGTCCGTGGTGACGACCGTGGAGGAGAACTGGAACGGGCCCTACTCCCTGGCCGGCCGGGCATATACCAGCATGGAGCTGCAGTCGATCATCGGCCGCGACCTGCCGGTGCTCGGCGCCCTCGCGCTGGCAGCCATCGTCATCATGCTCTTCCTCAACTTCCACACGCTGCAGGGCACGTTCCTACCCCTCGTCCAGATCCTGCTCGGGGTGATCTGGGGCATGGGTATCTTCCACCTCCTCGGTTACAAGCTGATGGCGCTCACGGTGATCGGCCCGATAGCGGTGATGGCCGTGGCGAGTTCCTTCGTGATCAACATGCTGGGCCGCTACTACTACGAGCTGTCGCACGGCGCCGACAAACGCCTGGCCATCGACCGCATGCTCGGCGAGACCGGCCTGGGCGTTGTCATCTCGGGCCTGGCCATCTCCGCCGCCATGAGCACCTTCACCCTCTCGAGCCTGCAGATGGTGCGTGGCTTGGGGCTAGTGGCGATGCTGGGCGTGCTCGCGTCCCTGCTCGCGTCCATGCTGCTGCTGCCCGCGCTCCTCAACGTTCTGCCCGCGCCCAGGCGGGTGGACGACCCCGAGAACCCGGGGGGCATCGGCCGGATGCTCACCCGGCTCGGCCACGTCGTGGTGGCCCGGCGTCGGGCCATCCTCGCGACCGCCGCGCTCGTCGTGGTGCTGGCCGCTTGGGGCGCCACCAAGATCGTGCCCGACACCTCGATCCTTGCCTTCTTCCCCGAGGGTGGCGCCACCCGCACCAGCGTGGCCACGGTGGAGCAGGTGCTGGGCGGCTCGTCCACCATCACCGTCTGGTTGGAGGGCGACCTGACGGACCCGAAGCTCCTGAACGCCATGCTCGACTACCAGGACCAGGTCTCACAACTTGAGGGGATGGGTAAGGGCCAGTCGATCGCCAACGTGGTCCACGCCCTCAACCTCACCCTCACCGGTGAGGACGCCCTTCCCACCAGCAGCCAGGCCGTGGCGCAGGAACTGCTCCTCTACCAGTCCTCGGGGAGCGTGAGCGACCTGACGCGCTTCACGACGCTCGACTACCAGCAGGGCATCATCAATTTCGTCGCCAAGTCGATGTCGACGGAGCGGGTGGGCGAGCTCGAACACCAGATGCAGCAGTTGGCCGAGAAGGACTTCGGCGGCATGGCCACGGCACGGTTCACCGGCAACCCGCTGCTGGAGCGCGAGATCGAGCAGGCCATGCGCCACGACTTCCTGATCAGCCTCACGCTGGCCATCTTCCTCGTGATCGTCATCGACAGCTTCGTGCGCTCGTTCCGCGCCGCGGCCGTCACCATCCTCGTGCTCCTGTCCACGGTCGCCCTGCAGTACGGCCTGCTGGGTTGGTTCAACCTGCCGCTCAACCTCGCCACCATGCTGATGGGCGCGCTCGCCATCGGGGTGGGCGACTACGCCATCCACCTGACCGTGCGCTACATGGAGGAGCGGCGCCACGGGCACGGGCCCGAGGACGCCATCCAACGGTCGCTGTTCAGCTCGGGGCGCCAGATCCTCTTCACGGCCCTCACCCTCGGTGCCGGCTTCGGCGCGCTCGCCTTCGCGAAATTCGTTCCAGTGGCCACCCTCGGGGCACTCATGCTCCTGACCGTCGGCCTGGTGGGCATCGCTACGCTCACGCTGCTGCCCGCCGCCAGCCTCACCTTCTTGCGCAACCCACACTCGCGCATACAGATGCCAAAGGAGTTGACCCATGATGCGTAAGCTTTCGAGTCCCTTGCTGGTCGTCATCCTCGCCCTAGTGAGCGTGGCCGCGGCCCAGAAGTACTCCACCGCGGACGAACTGATGGACGCCATCGACGCCCGCCCGGAGCCCAAGACCACCGAGGCCACCCTGACGATGACCATCACGACCGCGGGCGGTCAGACCCTGACCCGCACGCTGCAGATGTGGGGTTCCGGCGACGACAAGCGGCTCATCAAGTTCACCGCCCCCGCCGACATCGCGGGCTCCGGCTTCCTCACCATCACTCAGCCGGACGGGTCCGAGGAGAAGCTCGTGTACCTGCCCGCCCTCGACCGCGTCAGGCGCATAGCCGGCGGCCAGCAGGGCGACGCCTTCTTCGGCTCCGACTTCTCGTACGAAGACATCACGGGCATAGACCCCGACGACTACACGCACAAGCTGCTCGAGGTGAAGGACGGCCCCACGTACGTGGTCGAGGCCGTGCCCACCCCCGAGAGCGGCTCCGTCTACGATCGCCTCGTCATAGAGGTGCCCGAGGAGACGCTGGTGCCCACGCATGTCGAGTACTACCGTGACGGCGCGCTGGCCAAGGTCCTCACCGTCAGCGGCCTGACCGAGGTGGATGGTTACACCATCGCCACCACGCGCCGCATGGAGACGATGGCCGACGGCAAGGTGAGCACCTTCACCGTCATCACGCAGACGGACGTGAAACTCGACCAGGACCTGCCCGACGAGCTCTTCACCGAACGGTTCCTGAGGCGTTGACGTGAGGACCCTGACGTTCCGCCACGCTACCCGCCTGACGATCCTGCTCGCCTCACTCACGCTCGGGCTCGGCTTCGCCCAGAAGGTCGACCTGAGCGGCCGCGCCGAGGCCACCTTCGGGGTGGCAGTGGACGGCACTCTGCCGGTGGCCACCGCCGATCTCTACCTGACGCTCCAGGGGGAGGTGGGCTCGGGCTACTTCCCCGATGCCGCCTACAAGGCCACCGTGGTGGCCGGTTACGACGCCGCCACGGGCGACACCCGCTTGGAGCTGGACGAGGCCTACGCCACCGTCTACCTGGGCCAGCTCGAGCTCACGGCGGGCAAGGTCCGGCGCTTCTGGGGCTCCACGGACGGCGTGAACCCGGTTGACGTGCTCAACCCCCGCGACCTCACCTTCCCGCCCGATTCCGAGAAGCTCGCGGTGCCCATGCTGCATGGCAGCGTGTACGCCGACGACGTGAGCGTCGAGTTCGCCGTGGTGCCCGTCTTCACGCCGGCACACTTGCCCGGCGCCGCCTGGCGCCCGGCCGTGACGCCGCAACTTCCCCCGGGCATGACGCTGGTGGGCGTGTTGCCGCCCGAGGACAACCGGCCTGCTGCTGAGTTGGGCAACGTGCAGTTCGGCGCGCGCGGCACTCTCGACCTGGGGCAGTTCGACGTCAGCGCCACCTACTTCCACGGCTTCCGCTCGCAGCCGACGCAGAGCGCGCGCATCGAACCCACCGGCACCCCGGGGCAGGTGAGGCTGCAACCCGTGCTCGACTACGACCGCATGGACCTGCTCGGCATCGACTTCTCCGGCACCGTAGGCGACGTGGTGCTGCGCGGCGAGGCCGCCTACCAGATCACCGGCGACCCTGACGGCACCGATCCTACGGTGGGCAACCACTCCCTGCAGGCGGTGCTCGGTGGTGAGTACCTCATCCCGGGCGGACCGCGGACGGTCGTGCAGGCGATCTTCGACTACACCGCGCCGGACGCCGGCCAAGACCCCAAGACGGACTACAAGGCCATGGTGGCCATGACGTACCAGCCGGACGCGCGCACGCAGCTCGACCTCGGCTGGATCCAGAGCCTCGACGGCAGCGGTCTCGTCATGCCGGGCGTCAGCTACTCGTTCGCGGACGGCGTGAAGGGCGAGGCCACGGCCTACGTCTTCTACGGCGGCGACGGCAGCGAGTTCGGCGACTGGCGCGACAACTCCCAGTTGCGGGTGTCACTGGCCTATTCGTTCTAGTTCGTAGCCGCTCGCGGCGCGCCACGCACGAAGCGATCGGCGCGCAAGACATCCGGCCCTTGTCGGGAGCAGCGACGAGGCACAACATTCGAGCAAGGCCCCACATGCACCTTTGGCCGGCTGGGGCCCGCTCGCTTCTCGCGCAGGTGCGGAGGTACGAACATGAAGCTCTGGAGTCGACTCCTGATAGGCCTGGCCGCCATCGTGGCCCTGCTGGTGGTTCTGGTGATCACCGGCCCCAGGCACACGAACCCGCCGGTGGTGGCGGAGCCCGCTTGGGACAGTCTCGCCACCCGTGAGCTGGCGCAACGCGCCTGCTTCGACTGTCACAGCAACGAAACGATCTGGCCCATCTCGAGCAGGCTGCCCGTGGCGCGGAACCTCATCGAAAGCCACGTCGAGAACGGCCGCGCCAAGCTCAACTTCTCCGAGTGGGGAGTGCCTGGGCGCAAGCAGGAGAGCGGCGAGGAGGCCGCCGAGAAGGTCTACGAACCCATGCATTACGCCGAGGACGACCCGCTGCCGCAGCCGCCCTACACCTGGGTCCACCCGACGGCGCGCCTCACCGACGCGGAGCGTGACCAACTGGCGCAGGGGCTGCGGTTGTCGCTAGGAAGCGACTGACGCCTGGTTAACACGTTCTGCGCGTGGCGCCTTATTACCGCGCTAAGCGATATGCGCCCGGCTACAACGCTCGGGGTCGGACGCCCGACAACAGCGTTCGGCGACCTACACCCGGCTACCACGTTCGCCGCTGGACGCCGGGGCTACCTGCCGCCGCCGCCGCCTTGGGCGTGGTCTTACACTTATCCCATGCCCTCGAGCCGCGATTTCTTGAGGCAGGTGGCCCTCTTCAGCGACCTCGAGCCGACTGCGCTCGAGGTCCTGACTCGCGGCGCGGCGCGGCGGGCATACGACGCCAACGAGGTCGTCTTCTCGGAGGGAGCTACGTCCGAGGGCCTATACATCGTCGAGGACGGCTGGCTCAAGGGAAGCAAGCTGGCCGAGTCGGGCCGCGAGCAGGTCTTGCGCTACTTCGGCGAAGGCGAGGCCGTCAACGAGGTAAGCCTCTTCGTGGAGACCACCAACCCAGCCACACTTACGGCCCTCGAGCCCTCGCACGTCTGGCTCGTCCCTCGCCAGGCCATCCTCGTGCTTGCGGCCGAACAGCCAAGCTTCTTATGGCCGTTGACGCAGGCTTTGGCGCGACGGCTCCATTACGTCGTCGGCCTGGTAGAGGACCTGTCACTCTTCCCGCTGGAGGCCAGGGTCGCCAAGTTCCTCCTGGAGCACTCCGAGGACGCCGTGCTGGAGCGCAGGCGGTGGGCCACCCAGGCCGAGCTGGCCGCCCGCCTGGGCACGGTGCCCGACGTTCTCCACCGGGTGTTGCGCAACCTGAGCGAGGCGGGGCTCATCGAGGTCGAGCGGCAGCAGATCCTCATCCTCGACCCCGCTGGGTTGGAAGCGAGAACGCGCGCCGGGTAGTAAAGCGAGAACGCGCGCCGGGCAGTAACACGCGCGCCGGGTAGTAGCGCGAGGACGCACCCCGGCTAGAACGCGGCGCGGATACGAACACGGGAACGCTCACTCCGACAAAAGTCGACGATTGGTCCGGTGCGGCCGCCGTACCCTTGCCACTGTTCCGGCGACCGCCGCGTGGGTCGCCGCTTCGGACACCAAGCATGTCCTGAACCTCGATCACCCGACCAGCGCGGTTACGACCGCGCTACTGAAAAGGAGCACATCATGTTGAGCAAGAAATTGGCACAGGCCTTGAACCAGCAGATCGGCTCGGAGTTCTCCGCCAGCAATCACTACCTCGCCATCGCCACCTACTTCGCCAAGCAGAGCCTCGACGACTGGGCTTCATTCTTCTTCAGGCAGTCCGAAGAGGAACGGATGCACGGCATGAAGATCCTGACGTACTTGATCGACAATGCCGCGGAGGTAAGCCTGCCGGCAGTTCCGGAGGCCCGCACCGACTTCCCGGACGCCCTGACGGCCGTGACCTCCGCTCTCGAGTCCGAGCGCAACGTCACCAAGCAGTTCAACGACATGGCGGCCATCGCTACGGAGCACCAGGACTACCGTGGCCTGCAGTTCCTGCAGTGGTTCATCAACGAACAGGTGGAAGAAGAGGCCACGATGGGCAAGCTGGTCGACCTGCTCAAGAGCGGGATCAACCTCTTCCAGGCGCAGCAGTACCTGCCCCAGGTGCACGCGGGCACGGGAGCGGAGAGTGCGCCGGCGTAAGCCCTCGCACCTCTCACACGCCTAACGCCGACCAGAGCGTGAAAGGGCAACAACCGACAAAAGTCCGGGAAGCCCTTTCCGCTCCAACCCTATGCTGCACCTCGAAAGGACAAGTGATTCCGATGTTGAAACGCACGCTAGGTTCGTTGCTGGTCATCGGTCTTCTGGCAAGTGCCGCCTTCGCGCAGGCCCCGAAGATGCCCCTACCCGACAAGCTGCCCGGCGACGCCGCCCCTGAACAGGTACGCGCTGAGGTGATGGCGGTTCACGTGCTCCTCTGCGACAGCGTCAATGACGTTGCCCAGGTGCTCACCAAGACGGGCGCCTTGGCGAAGGCCATCCCCGTCATCATGGACCTGACGGGCATGCAACCCGCCGAGATCGAGGGCATCGAAGCTGCCGTATGCCGGAGCGACGTCTCCACCCTGTCTTTCGAAGACCTCCGCTATAGCAACCGCCAGGCCGTGTGGTTGCTCGATATCCACCTGACGGCGCTGAACCAGGTCCTCTCGGCGCAGTAGGAGGCCTGCCCGGCCGCCCGGGTTGCGCGGCGGCACGGGGCTGCACGGCTCGTTGGCGTGGCGCAGGTGGCCGCGCTAGCGAGCCGCGCTTGTGCGTGCGGCCTGAGAGCAACACCGAATTGGTCCGATGCGGGTTTACGAGCGGAGCGCGGCGCCGGCCGGCGCTCCATGCGCCATACTGGAAGCAGCCTGGGCTCAGCCGTGCCTGCCCGCTCGGCCATCGCGGAGGTGCCACTTAGGAGGCGCCATGTACCGGACCATCCTCGTTCCCGTCGACCGCTCCCAACGCGCGCGCTCCGCGGTGGACGCTGCCGTCCACATCGCCGCCGCCTCACAGGGGCGTGTGACGTTGCTCCACGTGGTCGAGATCATCAAGGACACGACCTACGACGAGTTCCGGGACTTCTATGACTCGCTGGCCGATCTCGCCCTCGCCGAGATGGAGGAGCTACGAGCACCCCATCACGATGCGGCCGTAAGCGTCGACGTCGAGGTGGTGTTCGGTTCGCGCGTCAAGGAAGTCTTGCGGATAGCCGAAGAACGCGGTTTCGACCTGATCGTGCTGCAGTCGCACCGCATCGATCCGGGCGAACCGGCCAAGGGGTGGGGCACCATAAGCCACCGTGTGGGCCTGCTGGCGGCCTGCCACGTCCTGCTCGTCAAGTGAGGCCGGTGTCCGGACTGCCGCTACGCCGAAGGCCCGAGCCTGGCAGCAGCATTTCTCGCTTCTTCGGGTTGCCTAGAGTTCGTGCGTCTTGATGCCGAGCTGTGTGGCTGCAAAGCCCAGGGCGTCGTCGAGTGTCACGAGCGTTGCGTTCTCGGCAGCCGCGCAGGCTAGGTGGAGGGCGTCGAGGGTACGTAGCGAGGTGTTGCGGGCCAGGAGCCAGTGCCGCGCGAGCTCGATGTGTTCATCGGTGTTGTGGCGGACGGTGTAACGGCGCGCCTTGATGTCTTCGTCGAGTGCGCGGCCAAGGCGTTGAGCGTGTGATTCTTCGATCTCACGCATGCGTACCCAGCGGGAAAGCGCGCTAGCGAACTCGAGTCTGGTGAGGTCGCTGATGAGGATGGGGCTGGATTGTCGTTGGAGGAGTTGTTGTATCGCGTCGCTGTGCGCCTCCTGTCGGTAGTACGGCAGCAGGGCGCTGGTGTCGAGGTACAGCACTCCTAGTAGCGTTCTTCTTCGCGGAGTTCGCGGATGGTTTGTGCCGCCGTGGTCCGCATCGGCGGAATCTCGCTGCGGAGTTGACTGCGGTCGAGGAAGGGGCTCGTGGGCTTGGTGAGGGCTACGAGTTTGGCGACGGGGCGGTCTCGGCGCATGATGATGATTTCCTCGCCCGCTTCTACCGCTGTTAGCAGCTCAGCTAGGTTCTCGCGCGTTTCGCTTACGTTGACTCTGCGCATCACCAGCCTCCCGTACATGTTTAGTGTACATGATGGTGTGGTGGGAGGCAGCGCCGCGCTCGCGCTGCCTACGCCCTCGCCGTCGGCTTTCGGTCGGACCGTGGCCCTGCACACTCCCGGCCCGGCGTCACTTCTTGAGCCACCGAACTGCCCGCCTGAGCCTCGTCACCATCCGCTCCATGGCCACCGCTCGTTGCAGCCTGGCCGTTCTCTCCTCCGCGTACGCGTGCAGCATGTGCGAGTATCCGAACATCATGGTCACACCTCCTACGCGAATGGTGCAACCGTTTCTACCCTGAGTCACAGGCCCAAATTCAGGTAGGGCGCAGAGCCGGCGGACTAGTTGGCCGCCGACCCCTTGAGCCGCTCGTCCGCCATCATCTCGGCGGCCGCCGCGCTCGAGATGCCCAACTCGTCAGCTAGCCTCAGCGCGCGGGCGACCTTCTCGCCGATCCGTGCGATCAGGGCGTAGGCGCGGGTGCGGTCGTAGCCGCCGGGCTTAAGCTCGTCGGCCACGTTGATGACGCCGCCGCCGTTGATTATGAAGTCGGGCGCGTAGAGGATACCCCGCGCTTGAAGCGCCTCCCCGTGGCGCGCCTCGGCCAACTGGTTGTTGGCGGAGCCCGCGATTATGCGCGCCTTGAAGCGCGGCAGGGTGCCGTCGTTCACCACGGCCCCGAGGGCACAGGGGGCGAACACGTCGCACTCCACGTCGTAGATCTCGCCGGGAGCCACCGTCTTGGCCCCCACCGCCGCCGCGGCCTCGTCCATGCGTTCTTGGGCGATGTCGGTGACGACAAGCTCGGCGCCTTCCTCGTGCAGGTACTTGCAGAGGTGGATCCCGACCGCCCCCAACCCCTGCACGGCTACGCGGCGGCCGCGCAGATCGCTGTCGCCGAAAGCGTGCTCGAGCGCCGCCCTGATGCCGCTAAAGACGCCGAATGCCGTGGCGGGCGAGGGATCGCCGCTGGTCGTGGGGAGGCCGACGACGTGCTCGGTCTGGCTGCGCACGGCGACCATGTCCTCCGGCTCGGTGCCGACGTCTTCGGCCGTCACGTAGCGTCCACCGAGGCGTTCCACGGCGCGGCCGAACGCCCGGAACAGCTCGGGCGTCTTGTCGGTACGCGAGTCGCCGATTATGACGGCCTTACCGCCGCCCAGTGGCAGGCCCATGGCGGCGTTCTTGTAGGTCATGCCGCGGCTCAAGCGCAGCACGTCCTCTAGCGCGGCAGCCTCGCTCTCGTAGGGCCACATCCGGCAGCCGCCCAACGCCGGCCCTAAGTGCGTGCTATGGATAGCCACGATGGCCCTTAGGCCGGTGGCCTCGTCGTAGAAGTACGTGACCTGCTCGTGCCCGGCCCCTTGCATCCGTTCCAGGGTGTCTATGATGCCCGCCTCCATCTCGCGGCCGGTAGTGGCGCGGCCGTCTATACAACTCTAGGCCACTAAGTTGCCGCCGGACCCGCCGTGAAACGGCCTCCCGGCACAATCGGCCGGGACGGGAAGTTACCCCCGGGCTGGGACGGCGGCCCGCGGTAACCTTTGGGCCTTGGGCCGCACCCGTGAGTTATGGAGGAACGCGATGAGCAGCGAGACCCTGAGGTTCGCCAACCGGCATGGCAAGGAACTTACGGGCCGGCTGGAGCTACCCGTCGACGGCGCCCCGGTCGCTTACGCGCTCTTCGCTCACTGCTTCACCTGCTCCAAGGACCTCAAAGCGGTGCGAGAGATATCGAGAACGCTCGGACGGGCGGGCATTGCCACGCTGCGCTTCGACTTCACCGGCCTCGGCGCCAGCGAGGGCGACTTCGCCGACACCAGCTTGTCGCACAACGTTGGCGACCTGCAAGACGCCGCGGCGTTCCTGGAGCAGCGCTACGAGGCACCGAAGTTGCTCGTGGGGCACTCTTTCGGGGGCGCTGCCGTCATTCAAGCGGCCACCCTCCTTCCCGAGGTCAGGGCGGTGGCCACCATCGCCGCGCCCTACGACCCGAACCACATCTCGAGCCTCCTCGGAGGTGCGCGCGACGCTGCCATGGCCGGCGGGGAGGTCGACATCACCATTGCGGGCCGCAGCTTCCAACTGCGCCGAGAGTTCTTCGATGACCTCGCCGAAACGAAGGTGCGCGAGACCCTGCGCGGCCTGCGCCGGCCGCTGCTGATCCTGCACTCCCCCATCGATTCCGTCGTCGGCATCGATAACGCCGGGCTGCTCTTCGCCGCCGCCTTGCACCCCAAGAGCTTCGTCTCGCTGGACGACGCGGACCACCTCCTCACGCGCGCGAGCGACGCGCGGTACGCGGGGGAAGTCATCGCCAGCTGGTCCTCGCGCTACCTTGGCCGCCCAGAAAGACCAGCGTGGCAGCAGGACATCCATGACAACCGCACCATCGTCCGCACCGAGGCCCTACTCCGCAGCGAGGCGATGACCAACGGGTTCGGCATGGTGCTCGACGAACCGATCTCCGTGGGCGGTACCGCCACCGGCCCCAGCCCGTACGACCTGCTCGCCACGGCCATGGCCGGTTGCACCTCGATGACTTTGAGGCTCTACGCCGACCGTAAGAAGTGGCCCTTGGAGGCCGTGACGGTCGAGGTGAACCACCAGAAGGTTCACGTAGAGGACTGCACGACCTGCGAGCAGCCCTCGGCCCGGATCGACGTGTTCGAGCGGCAGATCCGCATCGAGGGTCCCCTCGACGAAGCGCAGCGGGCCAGGCTCGTGGAGATCGCCGACCGCTGCCCCGTGCATAGGACGCTGACCTCCGAGGTGCGCATCCGCACCACCTTGTTGGCGGCCGAGGACAGCAACGTGCAGGCGTCCCCGGAGTAGGGTCGGGCAAACCCGCGGCCCAACCAGATAGCCAACCTGGCCTGCGTTCATTGGGTCCACGTGCCAGCCTCGGTAGGCCCACAACCGATGAGAGTGGGCAATAACACTAGTGCCCGATTGTCCCTAACATGATGGTTAGTCGTACTTCGCATGTTGTGCGTGTAGCGCTATGCTACGCAACGTCGCAACCGTAGGCGGGCTTCTGCTGCCATCGGGGCAGCCAGGGCCACGTCCGTGGAGACGGATTCTGGCGGGTAGAGCCATGTGATGGGCCATTCCAGCAAGTCGGCGCGCTCAACCTCAGGCTAGTCCCAATCGGAGGTCATCTTGGATCTTCAAGGCAGAATCCTCATCAGTTACGGCGTCTTGGCGCTCGGTGTGATCTCTATCTTCATCACCGTGGCGGTCAAATCTCGCGGGCCGGCGCAGACGCAGGCCACCGTCCAGGTTCGAGGCTACGCCATCAGGCGCTGGTGGTTCTGGATCCTCACGGCCTCGCTCCTGACGGCCTTCGCGGTGTCCATACCCTTCTTTCCTTACGGTGGGGCGCAGGCCGCCGGCGAGGCGACCCACTACCCGGTCATCGCCCGGCAATACACGTTCGGCAACCTGCCGCAAAGCGTTCCGCTGGGCCAACCGGTCGTGTTCGACGTGACGGCCGCCGACGTCACCCACGGGTTCGCGATCTACGACCCACAGGACCGGATAGTCGGCCAAGTGCAGGCGATGCCCGGCTACGTCAACGAGTTGCCGATGACGTTCACTGAGCCCGGCGACTACACCGTCCGCTGCCTCGAGTACTGCGGACTGGGTCATCCCCTGATGCAGGGGAGCTTCGAGGTCAGGTGATGACTTATGACCGTCTCTAGAGAGTTCCCCGAAGCCCGGCGCATCATGAACATCTACCTGTTCACTGGCCTGACGGTGGCGGGATCGCTCATGATCGTGGGGCTCTTCATGCGCATGGCTCAGGCCGGTTGGCTGACCCTGAACCCCGCCAACTTCTACTCGCTGCTCACGCTCCACGGCGCGGGCATGGTCACGTCTTTCGTGCTTTGCGGCATGGGCGGGCTCTGGTATCTGGTGCGGCGTGAAGTGAAGATGGACGTGCGGCTCGGTTACGCGACTTACGCCCTCATCCTCGCGGGCGTGGTCCTGGTCCTGATCGCTACCGTCTTCGGGAAGTTCGCCACGGCCTGGACGTTCCTCTACCCCCTGCCCTTCGTGAACCCCACCTGGCCCTCTTGGGCGACCGGTTTCTTCCTGATAGGCCTGACGCTGATCACGGTCGGTTGGACGGTCTGGTCGTTGCAGGTGTTCGAGGCGGTTCTGCGCGCCGGAGGAGGCCTGCGCGGCGCTCTCGCCTGGGACCTCGTCTTTCACCCCAAGGCCTTCAAGGAGTCCGGGCGCCAGGCCCCGCCGGCGCAGATGCTGCCCGCGCTGGTGATCTCACTCGACGGCCTGTTCCTGGCCTCGGCCGGCATGCTCCTGGGCGTCGCGCTGCTGGTGCACTGGATCGACCCGTCGGTCGGCCTCGACCCGCTGTGGGCCAAGAACGTCACCTACTTCTTCGGCCACAGCATCGCGAACTTCATCATCTACATGCTGCTCGCGTTCGTGTACGTCGGGTTGCCCCGCTACACGAACCGGAAGTGGAAGACCTCGGCGGTCTTCGCGGTCGGCTGGTGGAGCACGATGGTGTTCCTGCTGATCGCCTACTTCCACCACCTCTACCTCGACTTCGCGCAGCCGCAGTCCCTGCAGTACGTAGGCGAGATCGCCTCGTACCTTTCCGCCATACCCGTAACGGTGGTCACGGTCTACGGGGGCCTGCTGCTGGTCTGGCGCTCCGACATGCGGTGGCGGCTCGGGTCGCTCTTCATGTACGTGGGCATGGGCGGCTGGGTGGTCGGCGGCGCGGGAGCGCTCCTTGACGCGAGCGTCCCGTTCAACGTCAGGCTCCACAACACGTTGTGGGTCCCGGCGCACTTCCACAACTACCTGCTGGGCGCCTCGCTCTACTTCGCCCTGGGGTGGATCTTCCAGAACCTGGAGGAGCGTAGCGGCAGACACACGCCGCTGGCCCTCCAATGGCTGATAGGCGTGATGGTCTTCGGCGGCACCCTGCTGTTCCTTCTTTCGTTCTACGTGGCCGGTGCCGACGGCGTGCCGCGCCGCTACTCGGTCGAACCCGACCCGGGGGCCGCCCTCGCGACCTGGGGCTCGGTCGGCGCGATAGTACTGCTCACCGGACTACTGGTGTGCTTGATCGAGGGTACGCGGCTGTGGCTCGCCGGCCGCTCCGCCGGGGTGCCCGTACCCGCCGATCCCCCGC
Organism: Truepera sp.; assembly: GCA_032027045.1. NCBI lineage: Bacteria > Thermotogati > Deinococcota > Deinococci > Trueperales > Trueperaceae > Truepera > Truepera sp. The sequence goes on from JAVSMU010000001.1 coordinate 2,501,861, forward strand.
GAGTGCCGGGAGCGGCCCCGACGGTGGCGCCGACTGTGGCGCAGGCCGAGCTCAGGCGGAGGCAAGCATGACCCGGCCGTCTCGCACCACCACCTACACCCTCGTGGCGCTTGGGCTAGTGGCCGTCGTGGTGGCAGAGCTGCACCTTGGCCTGCCGGACCCCGACCTCAGCATCAAGAACCACCACATCCAGCACGCGTTCTTCATTCTTGGCGGCGGCCTCTGGGGCCTCGCCCTGGCCGGCAGTTTGATGCCTGCCGGAGGGGCCGAGCCGCGCCGGAGCCGAAGCGCCTGGCTGGTGCTGGCGATTATCGCGCCCCTGGCGGCGATGTTCCTCATGTGGCCCTCCACCTACGAGTACCTCGAGGCTCATCCGTTCGTCCATGCCCTCGACCACGGGGTTTTCATCGTGCTGAGCGGGCTGACGACCTTCGCGGGGTATCAGTTCGCCAGGAGCATCGGCTGGGTCGTCGGCGCGGCCCTGACTGTCATGGCCTGGGCGGCGGCCTTCGGTTTCGGGGTGACCCCGGGGCCGAACCCCTTGCTCACGGCGAGCGCCACAACGCCGGCCGCAGCCTCGGCAACCGCCGCCTCGGCAACCGCGGCCCCGACGGCCGCCGCAGTGGACGGAGCTACCGTCTACCAGAACTGCGCCGCGTGTCACCAGCCACAGGGAACCGGCCTTCCCGGCGCCTTCCCGCCGCTGGCCGGCCACGTCCCACAACTCCTCGCCGCGCAGGGCGGGCGAGATTATGTTGTGCACGTCTTGCTCTACGGGTTGCAGGGGCCGATCACCGTCGACGGCAAGACCTACAACGGCACCATGCCTTCGTGGGCTCACCTGAGCGACGCCGAATTGGCCGCCGTCATCGACTACGTGAGCACCTCGTGGGGAGACGCGTTCCCAAGCGGGCAGCAGCCATACACCGCCGACGACTTCCAGGAAGCGCGCGCCACAGAGCTCACGCCTCAAGAAGTTCACGGCCTGAGGGAGGCCTTGAAGCTGCCGTGATCAGGCACCAGACGAAGCGGTGACGGGATAGGTAGCCGGCCGCGCAAGTAGCCGGGCGAGATACGTGGCGACCCGCCGACCCCACGTGGCGGGCCGTTGCATCAAGCGTCACCGCGCACCGCCAGACCGAGGTTCAGGCTTGTGGTGCCGCAGCGGCCACCTAGAAACTAGGAGGATCTGCTGGGCCGGGCCATCGGGAAGCACCGGGAGGCTGCTGGCCGCGACCGACGGCGCGACCAGCTCGGGAGGTCTTGGATCATGAAGGCTAACCCTTTGATGCCGGCTACCCAAAAAAGTCGTTACGACGCGAGTTCGCCGCCCGCGGCTGAGGGCGCTGCCGATGGCGCTCGCCGCCCTGCTGCTCCCGGTCGTCCTCCTCGCGGGGTGCGCCACCGCGGCTCCCAAGGGGCCACCGAAGGGGCCTCCGTCGGGGCCCCCGACCGTCGACGTGACCGGCACCTGGACCGGGACCTGGGACAGCACCACCGACGGTGACGGCGGCGTGGTTGCCGACCTGCAACAGTCGGGCAGTAGCCTTGGCGGAACGGTGACCATTACCGGCTCGGTCTGCATCCACTCCGGCACCGTGACGGGCACCATCAGCGGCTCGCAGGTCACGTTCGGGGTAGTCAACGCCGGCGATACCGTCCAGTACAGCGCTTCCAACGTCACCGCCAACCAGATGACCGGCACCTACGAGGTCACCACCGGCCTCTGCAAAGGGGACGAGGGAACCTTCGATATCAGCAAGTGAGCTGCGGCTCGCGCCATGTAGGTCTGGCCCGCTGAGGGTGTGATCGCGCTCCTGCCGGGACCAGCACTCGAGCGCCTCCAGCAACGCCGTAGTATTGGATATGGCGTTGCCGGAGGCGTTTCCGGGCGTGCGGGGTTGCCGCAAGGCCGTGGCCACGGCGCTGATGCTTGGCCTTCTTACGGGTTGCAGTCCGGCCGCGTCGTCGTGGACGTCGGCCGGCGCAACGCAGTCCGGGCAGTTCGACAGCGGCGCCGCGGAGGCGGTAGCGCGCGACCACGTCCTCGACGTGCTGACCTTCAACGCTGCCCTGCTTCCCGCGGTCGTGGCGCCTACACGCCAAGCAGAACGTGTGGCGGTCATGGCACCCCACCTGCTCGGTTATGACGTGCTGGTTCTACAGGAACTCTTCGTGAACGGTTGGCGCGAGTCCCTGCTCACCCAGCTTGCCGCCTGGTACCCGTACAGGTCGGACGTGGTCGGCAAGGCCGGCGCCGGCGGTAACCCGTTCCGGCAAGACGGCGGCATCATCATCCTGAGCCGGTGGCCTATCAGCCGGCAGGCGTCCTTGACGTTCGGTGGCGCGTGCAGCGGCACCGACTGCTTGGCCGACAAGGGGGTGGCTTATGCCGAAGTGAACAAGGGGAGGTTCCGCTACCACGTCTTCGCCACCCACGCGCAGTCGGAGTACGGTTTCGGAGTGGTAGGGGTACGCCACCGGCAATTCGAGATGTGGCGCGCTTTCATGGTGGACCAGAAGATCTCGCCTGGCGACCCGGTGGTGCTCGCGGGAGACTTCAACGTCGACGCCTACACTCGGGAACTCGCTTCGGTGCTGCGCACCCTGAACGCAGTGCGCCCCGTGACGCGGGGCCCACACCGGTTTACCTGGGACCCGGAGAACAACGGGCTGGCGACCGGCCCGAGCCAGTGGCTCGACTACGTCCTCTACGCCGCAGATCACGCCATTCCCGAGGCGGCGTGGAATCGGGTGGTCCCTCTGCGCGCGGGGAGCCTCGACCTGTCGGACCACTACGCCGTGTGGGGTCGCATGGTGATGGCAAGTCCGTAACGCCGGCCACGTGGCCTGCGCGCTACCGCCCGGCCGACGCACGCCGCCTATGATTCGATCAACCACCCGCCCACCCCAAGTCCGACGCTCGGAGGTAACGGAATGACGCTGACGGCAGAACGCACCCGCGCGAAACGGATCGTCATGGTCCAGAGCTTCACCGATGGCCAGCTCGACCCGGCCGTGCCCATGCTAGGCCCCGTCGCCGATGGCGGCACCATCATCGCGAGCACCGCACCCGGTTGCTGGGGCCCCATGATCACCCCGGAGTTGCTCGGCGGTCACGAGGTGACCAAGCCCGTCTTCGTGGAGGGGGCCGAAGTGGGCGACGCCGTCGCGATCCGCGTCCAGGGCATCACCATCACCTCACTGGCCACCGCCTCCGGCCACGACACCTCACCCGAAGGGCACTTCCTCGGCGACCCGTACGTCGCGGCGCGCTGCCCCGTCTGCGACGTCGTGAACCCCGCCACGCGCGTGGAGGGCATCGGCCCCAAGGCGGTCGTGTGCGCCACGTGCGGCAACCCCGTCACCCCGTTCCAGTTCGTCCACGGCTACACGGCGGTCTTCGATGACGAGCGGCAACTCGGCGTCACCGTCCCTGCGCAGGTGGCGCGCCGCTTCGCCGAAAGCCCCGAGGAGTACGCGGCGCTGCCGGATGCCTCCATCCAACACCCAATCCTCGTCTACGCCCCGTCCGACATGCCCGGCGTCATGCTGCGCGCCCGCCCCTTCCTGGGTCAACTGGGCAGCACGCCGTCGATCCGGATGCCCGACTCGCACAATGCCGGCGACTTCGGTTCCGCCCTGATCGGCGCCCCACACGGCTCCGCCATCACCGCCGACGAGCTAGAGGAGCACCGCACCGACGGCCACATGGACGTCAACTCGGTCCGCGCCGGTGCCATCGTGGTCGTGCCCGTCAAGGTCGCGGGCGCGGGGGTCTACATGGGCGACATGCACTTCAACCAGGGCAACGGCGAGATTGCCGGCCACACCCTCGACGTGGCCGGGGTGGTGACGCTGCAGGTAGAGGTGGTCAAGGGTCGCGCGCTGGAGGGCCCCGTGATCTTCCCGCTCATAGACGACCTGCCGCCCTCCGCCAAGCCGTTCACCGCCGAGGAGCGCGCCCGCGCCCAGCGTCTCGCCGACGCGTACGGCGTGGGCGAGCTGGAAGACTCGGCGCCGATCTCGGTCATCGGCAGCGGACCCAACCTGAACGTGGCCACCGACAACGGCTTGGCGCGCGCAGCGCGGCTGCTGGGGATGAGCGAGGCCGAGGTGCGCAACCGCGCCACGGTCACCGGCGCCATAGAGATCGGTCGCAATCCGGGAGTGGTCCGCGTCACGTTCCTGGCACCCTTGTGGAGGCTCGACGAGGCGGGCCTTGGAGGCTTTGCGCGAGAGCAGTACGGGTTGTAAGCCGGCCGCGAGGGCCACGTCACGACCAGCGCGCTACCGGGGGAGGCCCCGGTGGCGCGCTGGTTCATGCTCGGCGGTCCGCTGGAGCGGCCGACGCTAGACAGCTATGAGACTGTTGGTGCGCTTGCTTGCCGCACGTTCGAGCAGGTAACCGAGCACGTCGGCGGCCCCGTACGACATGTCTTCGGCCATCAAGGGCAAGATGGCCTTCAGGTCGTCACCGCTCGTGACCAACGGCAGTTCCTCCGTCTCGCGCTTGCGGGCCTGAGCCAGGCCGACGTCGGCCATGAGGGCGTTGCAGAGGCACTTGCGGCCCACCGTGTCGGCCGCATCGCCGCCCTTCCTGACGTAATCGGCGACGGGTTCGGCGGGGCAGCGGTGGCCGATCCCACCGTCGTCGGTGCGGTAGGCCTCCCGGAGGTAGCCTAGGTCGCAGACGCGCCGGCGCGCGCCATACTCCTCCTCCTGGGAGAGAGTGCCCGGAATCTCGACCACTTTGAACGGGAAGCCCGTGGGAGAAGCGCGCGCGTCGGTCTTGACGTGCGCCTTGCCGGCAGCGATGAGTTCGAGCACAGAGCGCTTGATTCCTTGGGCGATGCCGGACTCGCGGCAGTAGGCAAACAGCGTGCCCACCTGCACTCCCGCGGCGCCGTGCGCTTGTGCTTTCTCCAGCCCCTCGGGCGAGCCGAAGCCGCCAGCGAGCCAGAACGGCAGGCCCAGATCGCGCATCTTCTCCAGGTCGGCCACGTCGCGGTCACCGTAGACGGGCTGACCTTCGTCATCGAATACGTTCTTGACCCGCGGCGGCGCGTTGTGGCCGCCGGCGGTCGGACCTTCCACGACGAAGCCTTCTATGGAACCGGTCGCCTTCTTCTGCAGCATGCTCGCGAGCGAGTGCGAGGAGACGATCGGTAGGAACGCGGGTCGCTTGAGGTTGCTATGGCCCTCGGCGCCGTAGTCGCGCGGGTCGAAGACCAGCAGTTCGCCGTCGCGGCGGAACTCCGGCAGGTCCGGCGACTCGGTAACTTCCAACCTCACCGCGGCCGGCTCGTGAAGCGACAGGCGGTCGAGTGCCTCCGGGATCTCGCGGGGGATGCCCGCACCCATAAGCACGTAGTCGACGCCCGCCAACATGGAGCCGTACAGCGATGGCAGGTTGGGCAATTGGATCTTGGTGAGTAGGTTGACACCTACCTTGCCGCTATGGCCCTCCTTGGCGAGGAAGACCTCGACGAAGGACGCGAGCATCCCCAGGCCGTTCTGCTCGTGGTTGTCTCCGCCCGCGCTGAACATGGGAGCACGCCGGTACGGCTTACCGGGCTTGCGTCCTTCCGGGAGGAAGTACCGTTCGAGGGCCGCCTTCGCGATATCCGGGAGCGGGAACGCCGCTAGTGCCCGGCGGACCAGACCTCCGGCGTCGCCGTCCTGCAAACGCCTCACCATGACGGTGTCGATGCCGGTCGCCGAGACGACGCCGAGTTGCCCGAAAGACGAGACTGCCCGCGCAAGCCTCCAATTGGAGACCGCTACCCCCATGCCGCCCTGGATTACTTCAGCTAGTTTCAAGATGGGCCATCATAAGCACGAACTGGGCCGATAGGAGTGATTAGGGCGACTGATGGGCCCCGGTCCGTTCCGTCGGAACCGCACACTGCCGGCGCCGGCCGCTCGGTCGCGGCCCCCTAAAGCATGTCGGGCGCGCGTTCGCGGTAGCGCTCGTACGCCTCTACGAGGGCCGGGACTTGCCGCGGCTCGAGGGTGTCGGCAACGCTGATGCGCGGCCGCACGTCCGCCCCCAGCCCCCGCCACCCCAAGAGCGCCGCCCCGTAGGCCGCACCGTTCTCCTCGGCCAGTCGTGTCACGGGGAGGTGGAGGGCGTCGGCCAGCAGTTGCACCCAGAGGCGGGAGCGGCTGCCGCCGCCCGTGGCCACCAGCTCCTTCAGGTCGCTCAGCGGGCGCATGATCTCGAAGGCATGAGCGAGGCTGAACGCCACCCCCTCCAACACGGCTCGCACCAGGTCGGCGGACGATGTCGCCAGGCTCAGGCCACGCCAAGCGCCCCGCAGGTCGGGGTCGAGGTACGGGGAGCGTTCGCCGGCGAGGTAGGGGTGGAAGGTAACGCCTCCCGCTCCGGTGGGGCTGGTGGCGGCGAGTTCCGCGAGCGAGGCGGCATCCAACGTTGGGAAGAGGGTCTCCTGCACCCAGCGCAGGCTTCCGGCCGCCGAGAGCGTGACGCCCATCAGCAGGAAGCCGCCATCGGCATGGGCGAACAGGTGTGCCCTGCCACCGGGCGCCGGCGTCGGCCGCTCGAGCGGCGCCTGCAGCACGCCGGAGGTGCCGAGCGACACGCTGCCGCGGCCCAGGTCATGCCGCGAGATGCCCAGGCCCGTCGCCGCGGCGGCGTTGTCGCCCGCGCCGGCCACCACCGGCGTGCCGGCAGGAACGCCCGTCGCACGGGCCGCGGCACCGCTCACGCGCCCGACGACGGTGTCTGACGCGATCAACGGCGGGTACAGACCGGCGTCCAAGCCCAGCGCCGAGAGGATCCCCTCGTCCCAGCGGCCGGACCGCAGGTCGAAGGCGTTCGAGCCAGAAGCGTCGGTCGGCTCCGCCTTGCGCTCTCCCGTCAGTCGGAACGTGAGGTAGTCCTTCGGGAACAACACCGTGCGCGTGCGCGCGAACGCCGCCGGTTCGTGGCGCCTCAGCCACACTAGCTTGGCGAGCTGGAAGCCGGTGATCGCGGGGTTGCCGCCACGCTCGACGAGTGTGCTACGCGGCACCGCCAGTTCTATCTCGGCGACGGCGTCGTCGGTGCGCTGGTCGTTCCACAAGATGGGGTTGCGCACCACCGCGCCATCCGCGTCGAGCGGAACCAGCCCGTGCATCTGCCCGGTCAGCGCTATGGCCTCAGGCGGCCGGGGCGACCGCCTCGCGACCTCGGTCAGCACCGCTGCCGCCGCCGCCCACCATGCGTCGGCCGACTGCTCCGTCCAGCCCGGTCGGGGGACGAGTAACGGGTAACCGGACCCATGTTCCGCCAGCACCTCGCCGCGGCCGTTCACCGCCGTCGCCTTGGCGCCGCTGGTGCCGATGTCGAGGCCTATGACGGTGCGGTCGTCCGCGGCTGCATGCATCGAGAACCTCCTGGTGGCGGCCTGGTGGCGGCCTAGTCGCGCGCGCCGGTCAGGTGATCGAAGACGACCTGGTCGATGCGCTCGAGCTGCGGGCCGCGCCGGCGCATCTGATGAAGGTCGAACTCGCGCTCCTTCAAGGCGGTGGCCGCGGTGCGCTCGTAGGGCGCGAGCTTCGGCAGGGCCGCGTCCTCGACGCGGTAGCCGGCAAGCAGGGACTGGAACTCCTCGTCCTCTCGCAGCGCCTCCGCCTTGTGTTTCAAGATCAGATAACTGCGCATGCAGCCGCGCGCGAACTCCCACACCCCCTCCTCGTCCTCGGTGCGCAGCGCGTGCGCGTCGAAGTGCCGTGGTCCGTCGTAGTGCTCCTCCAGCAGCATGACCGTGAACAGCGCCGTCTTGAGGCTCTCGGCGCCGAAGCGGAGGTCCTGGTCGAAGCGGCCCATCTTCTGGTCGTTCAGGTCCACGTGGAAAAGCTTGCCGGCGTCGATGGCCTGGGCCAGGGCGTGGGGGAAGTTGAGGCCCGCCATGGTCTCGTGAGCGAACTCGGGGTTCACGCCCACCATCTCCGGCTTCGCCAGCGTGGCGATGAAACCGAGGGCGGCACCGACGCTGGGCAAGAAGGCGTCGCCCCGCGGCTCGTTCGGCTTGGGCTCGAGGGCGAAGCGCAGTTCGTAGCCCTGGTCGACGGCGTACTCGCACAGGAAGTCGATGGCGTCGCGGTACCACGCGAGGGAGTCGAGCAGCTTACCTGCCCCGTCGACCTCGCTGCCCTCGCGACCACCCCAGAACACGTACGTCCGCGCGCCCAGTTCGACGCCCAAGTCCATCGCGCGCATCGTCTTCTGCAGCGCGTATGCGCGCACGCGCGCGTCGGCACTGGTGAACGCGCCGTCCTTGAACACCGGGTCGCTGAATAGGTTGGTGGTCGCCATGGGCACGACCATGCCATGCTCCGCCAGTGCCTGGCCGAACTCGCGCACGATACGGTCGCGCTGGTGGGCATTGCTGCCGGGTGGGACCAGGTCGTCGTCGTGGAAGTTGACGCCCCACGCTCCCAGCGCGGCCAGCTTGCCCACGCTGTACACGGGGTCCAGTGGCAGGCGGGTGGGCGCACCGAACGGGTCGCGCCCGACGTTGCCCACGGTCCAGAGTCCGAAACTGAACCGGTGCTCGGGCCTTGGTGAAAGGTCCATCGTCAACCTCCAGAGTCGAAAGCGCCGCCCGCGGGGTCGACGAAGGGCGTCCATTTCGTGGTGGACGCGGACGAAGCGACTGCCGCCTCGATGAAGGCCACGCCGCGCGCGCCGTCGAGCACCGTTGGGAAGTCGGGGGCTACCGCGCCCGCCGCGGAGCCGGCGCCGAGGCTGCCGGCCGACGCTCCGCCGCCCGGGCCCGCGCCCTGGCGCGCCGCGATGGCGGCGGCGACGTTGGTGTAGACGTTGGCGAACGCTTCGATGAACGCCTCGGGGTGCCCCGAGGGCAGCCGCGTGTTGGCCTGCGCGGCCGCGCCCAGGTAGCCGCCCCCGTTGCGGGTCAGGATGCGCGTCGGCCCCTCGAGCGTCTTGTGGATCAGCTTGTTCGGCTCTTCCTGGCGCCAGAGGAGTCCGCCGGTGGTGCCGTAGACGCGGATGCGCAGGTCGTTCTCCTCGCCCACCTCGATCTGGCTGGTGATCATCACGCCCTTGGCGCCGCCATGGAAACGCAGCAGCAGGTTGGCGTCGTCGTCTAGGCGCCGGCCGGGCACGAAGCTGGTCAGGTCGGCGCAAAGCGCGCTCAGCTCGAGCCCCGTGACGGTGGCAACCAGGTTCTCGGCGTGGCTGCCGATGTCGCCGATGGCCCCGCCGATCCCGGATCGCGCCGGGTCGGCGCGCCAGACCGCCTGTTTGGCGCCGGTGTCCTCGAGCTTGGTGGCGAGCCAGCCCTGGTTGTACTCGACGATCACCTTGCGGATCTCGCCGATCGCGCCCTCTTCAACCAGGCGGCGCGCCTCCTTCACCAGCGGGTAGCCGGTGTAGTTGTAGGTGACGGCGAAGACGGTGCCGGCGGCCTCCACCGCCCGCACCAGGTCGGCGGCCTGTTCGGAGTCGAGCACCATCGGCTTGTCGCACAAGACGTGGAAGCCGGCCTCCGTGAAGGCCTTCGCCACGGGATAGTGCAGGTGGTTGGGCGTCACGACGGAGACGGCGTCGATGCGCTCACCCACGGGCAGGGCCAGTTCGCGTTCGAGCATCTCCTCCCACGTCGGGTACGGGCGCGCCAGGCCGATCGCGCGGCCGCTCTCCAGCGCCCGTTCCGGCGTGCTCGAGAGCGCACCGGCCGTGATCTCCCAGGCGCCGTCGAGGCGGGCCGCCATGCGGTGCACCGCGCCTATGAAGGCGCCCGAGCCGCCGCCGACCATGCCGAGCTTCAGCGGTCTTCTGGGCTCACGCATCGCCGTCCTCCCGTCCGAACGCCGCGTCGAACGCGCCGGCGGGCGGCTCGAAGTCGAGCGCACGGACGAACGCGGCGCTCTCGGTGGCGCCGTGCACGCGGTCCATGCGGCTGTCTTCCCACTCGACCGACAGCGGCCCGGCGTAGCCGATGTCGTTGAGGGCAACGATGATCTCCTCGAAGTCGACGTCGCCGCGCCCCACGCTGCGGAAGTCCCAGTAGCGGCCGGGGTCGCCGAACGACGTGTGGCCGCCGAAGACGCCGGCGGTGCCGTCGCCACGCCCCCACCAGACGTCCTTGACGTGAGCGTGAAAGATGCGCGCGGAGAAGCGCCGGATGAACCCGACGTAGTCGACCCCCTGGTAGGCGAGGTGTGACGGATCGTAGTTGAAGCCGAAGCGGGCATGTCCGCCCACGGCTTTCAGGGCGCGCTCGGCACTGGCGATGTCGAACGCTATCTCGGTGGGGTGCACCTCGAGCGCGAAGTTCACGTCGGCCTCGTCGAAGGCCCCGAGGATGGGGAGGAACCGGCGTCCGAAATCCTCGAAGCCGCGCTCCCAGTACTCCTGGCTCGTGGGCGGGAACGCGTACAGCGAATGCCAGATCGAGCTGCCGGTGAAGCCGGTGACCACACCGACGCCCAGCGCCTTCGCAGCGCGGGCGGTGTCCGCCAGCTCCTGGGCCGCCCGTTGGCGTACCCCCTCGGGCTCCCCGTCACCCCAGACGTGTTCTGGAACCACGGCCTTGTGGCGTTCGTCGATCGGGTCGCATACGGCCTGGCCCACCAGGTGGTTGCCGATGGCGTATAGCGCGAGGCCGTGGTCGGCCAGCAGCTGACGGCGCTCATGAGCGTAGTCGGGTTCCGTGACGGCGCGGCGGACGTCGAGGTGATCGCCCCAGCAGGCGAGCTCGAGGCCGTCGTAGCCCATCTCCTTCGCCAGGGGGGCGAGCTCGGCTAGGGGCATGTCGGCCCATTGACCGGTGAAAAGGGTGACCGGTCTTGCCATTTGTTGCTCCTTCCTTTTGCTTGTGCGGTGCGGCCTGGGGCGGCCAACGTGCCGCCCCCTTGCCGCTTCGGTTCAGGCGCTCAGAACGGCGAGTCGGGGAAGTAGTAGCGCGCCGCGTTCTCGGGCGTGATGAGGGTGGCGTCGAGGATGTAGTTGCCCAGCATGGGGGCGTCGGACATGAAGTGCAGGGCCGTGACTTCCATCGCGGTGTAGATCATGGCCGGCGGGTAGAGGACGTCGACGGGTACTAGCCTGTCGCCGTCGAGCACGCGCTTGATCATCTCCTTCATGCCGGCGCCGCCGACTACGAACATCTCGTTCTCGCGGCCGGCCTGGCGCAGCGCCTCGATGACGCCGACTGTGATGTCGTCGTCTTGGGCCCAGACTGCGTCGATCTTGGGGAAGCGGGCCAGGAAGTCCTGCATTACTTCGAAGCCGTCGTCGCGGTTCCAGTTGGCGTAAGCGTTGTCGAGGACCTTGATGTCGGTCTTGTCGAGTACTTCCATGCAGGCGTTGAACCGCTGGTCGTCGATGACCGTCGGGATGCCACGCAGGATGACGATCTGGCCCTTACCGCCCAAGCGTTCGGCGATGTACTCGCAGCTCACGCGGCCCATCCCGGGGTTGTCGCCGGCGACGTAGATGTCGTCGATTCCGGGTTCGATCAGGCCGCGGTCGACCACGGTGATGAACACGCCCTGAGCCTTGACCTGGGCAACGGGCGCCGTGAGCGGGTCGGACTCGAACGGCAGGATGATGAGGGCGTCGATCTTGTTGACCGCCACCAGGTCCTCCAGGTCGTTGGCCTGCTTCTCGGAGCTGCCGGCGGTGGTGATGATGAAGTCGAGGTTAGGGAAGCGGGCCTCGAGGATCTTCTCGCCCTGGGCGGCCCAGTAGTTGATGCCACCGGTCCAGCCGTGAGTAGCGGACGGGATAGAGACCCCGATGACGTACTTGTCTTGGGCGAAGCCGATGCCGACTAGGGCGGCGAGGGCGACGAGCAGTGCGATTCTGCGGAACATTCGGTCCTCCTACTGTTGGGGTGCGTGACGAACTGTCGGCACGCGGTTGGTGGAACGCGCGTATCTGGGCGCCCGAGGGGGCCGCGGAACCTCCCTTCTTTCAACCACGGCGGCCACGCTGGAGCAGCACGGCGCCGATGATGATGAGGCCTTGGACTGCCTGGTTGAGGTACTGACTGATGACGTCGGTGAGGTTGAGTACGTTGCCGATGGTCGTGAGGAGCAGCGCGCCGACGATCGTGCCCCACACGTGGCCCGACCCGCCCTTGAGGGCGGTGCCACCGATGATCACGGCGGCGATGGCCTCGAGTTCCCACAGCAAGCCGGTGGACCCGGAAGCCGAGCCGAGCCTCGGAACGTAGATGACGACGGCGATGGCCACGCACACGCCCGCGATCACGTAGGTGAGGGTCTTGACGCGGTTGACGCGGATGGCCGAGTAGCGGGCGACGTCGGGGTTGGAGCCGATGGCCTGAACGTAGCGACCGAAGCGGGTGCGGTGGAGCAGGACGCTGCCGGCGATGGCCACCAGCGCGAAGATGATTACGGGCCACGGGACGCCGAGCACGTTGCCGTAGAACGCCGGCCGGTACGTGCCGCGCAGGCCCAGCTCCAACGAGATCGTGCCGCCGTTGGCCAGGTAGGTCACGAGCGCGCGGTAGATGCCGAGCGTGCCCAGAGTGACGATGAACGGCTCTATCCGCCCCTTGGTGATGGTGAACCCGTTGAGGAAGCCCGCCACCAGCCCCAGGGCCAGTGCCAGGGCGACGCCAAGCAGGATGACCGTGACGTTGGAGCTTATGGAATCGTTCAGGCGGTTCATCGCGAGGATCATGGCGCCGGCGATGAACGCCGCCATGGAGCCGACCGACAGGTCGATGCCGCCGGCGATGATCACGAACGTCGCGCCCACGGCGATGATGCCGATGAACGACGAGCGCGTGAGCACGTTGAGCAGGTTGTTGGACGATAGGAACACCGGGTTGATCAGAGCGCCCAGCACGAACAACGCGGCCAGGCCGAGCAGTGGCGTGAACGTCTGCCAGTCGATGCGCCGTAGGAGGCGCACCGCGGCGTTAGGCGACCGCGTCGTGGCGGGGGTGTCCATACCCGCTCCCTTCGTCCTTGAGCCCGGTGGCGAACTGCACGATCTCCTCCTCCGTGATCCGCGTCTCGCTCAAGACGCCCGTGATGCGGCCGGAGCGCATCACGACGACGCGGTGCGCCAGCCCGATCACCTCGCTCATCTCCGACGAGATCACCACGACGGCCTTACCCAAGCGCGCGAGTTCGGCGATGTAGAAGTAGATCTCGCGCTTGGTGCCTACGTCGATGCCACGGGTGGGCTCGTCGAGGATCACGATGTCGGGTTGGGTGAGCATGATCTTGGCGAGCACCAGCTTCTGCTGGTTCCCACCGGAGAGGGTCCCGGCGAGCACGTCGAGGTGCGCGGCGCGGATGTCGAACTCGCGCTGCGCCTGCTCCAGGGCACCGCGCTCTGCCCTCTCGTCCAAGAACGGGCGGGCGAAGCGCTCGAGTGCCTGCAACGTCAGGTTGGGCCTTAGGCGCATGTCGCTCATCAAGCCCTTGCCCTTGCGATCTTCGGTGAGGTAGGCGATGCCCGCGCGCTTCGCGGCCTCCGGGTTGTGCAGGTGGACGGCCTCGCCCCGAACGCGCACGCTCCCTTGGCCAGGTCGCAGTCCCAGGAGTCCCTCGAACAACTCGGTGCGCCCGGCCCCGACCAGGCCGGAGAACGCCAGCACCTCGCCCGCGTGAAGGTCGAAGGACGCCGACGTCACCGCGCCGGGAACATGGAAGTCGCGAACCTCGAGCATTACTGGGGCGTCGAGGCGGACCTGCTTCTCGGGGTACATGTCGGCAAGGTCGCGCCCGACCATCAGGCGCGCCATGTCGTGCTCGGAAGTGTCGCCGATGGCCTTGGTCGCGATGTGGTTGCCGTCGCGCAGGATGGTCACGCGATCGGCGATCGCCATGACCTCGTCGAGCTTGTGGGACACGTAAACCACCGCGACCCCCTCGGCCGCTAGGCGGCGGATGAGGCCGAACAGCACCTCGGTCTCGGCCCCCGTGAGCACGTCGGTCGGTTCGTCCATGAAGAGCACGCGCACCTCGCGTGAAACGGCCTTGGCGATCTCGACCATCTGCTTATCCGACACGGAAAGATCGTCCACGCGGGTTCTGGGGTCGACGGTCGTCTCCAGTTGTGTCAGGAGCTCCGCGGTGCGAGCGCGCATGGCGGCCTTGTCCAGGAACGGGCCGCGCGTGAGTTCGCGTCCGAGGAAGACGTTCTCCTCGACGGTCAGGTCGCCTGCGAGGTTGAACTCCTGGTGGATCAGTACCAGCCCGAGGGCTTCGGCCTCTCCGCTGCCGCGGAAGCGCACCTCCTGGCCCTGTAACCGGATGTCGCCGGAAGTCGGTTGAAGGTAGCCGCTGAGGCACTTCATGAGCGTCGACTTGCCGGCGCCGTTCTCGCCCACCAGGGCGTGGACCTCACCGGGCTGGAAGTCGATGTCGACCCCGTGCAGTACCTCCACCGGACCGAACGCATGGCTCAGGGCGGTGGCGGTGAGTAGCGGGGAGTCCGGCATCTTCCAGGGCCTCTCTGTCGGCGGGCGACGCAGCGCGCGGCTTCTCGGTGTCGAGTTCTTGAGCGTCGAACCCCTTGACGGGGCGCCGGCACGGCCGGCGGGGAGGTGGAGTGGCGGTGGTCAACGAAATAAGTTGACACTCGAACTAATTGTAACTATAGTCCGGGTGTAGGGCTCCGTCAAGCCGGTTACGGCCTTCAGCGCTTGGGCTCAGGCCGCCTCGCCGAAGTGGTGACGGGCCCACGAAGAAGGAGTCGCCGTGCAGCCCAAAGACGCGGGTTCGCGAAAGCGGGTGTCGGCCAATCCCGCCCTCATCAGGCAGCTCAACGTCGCACGGGTGTTCCACGCGCTGCGACTGCACCCGGGGGCCTCGCAACGTGAGCTATCGGGTATCACCTCGCTCGATCGGGCGACGGTGTCGGCGGTCGTGGCGCAACTCGAGGGCGAAGGGTTGGTGGTCAGGGGGTCGCGCCGCACCGCGGGTCGCGTCGGCAGGCCGGAGGTGGCCCTGAGCGTGGCCGAGGACGCCGGCGTGTTGCTGGGCGCCCGGCTCGAGCCGGGCAGCATACGGCTGATCGCCACCAGCCTCGTTGGCCGCAAGCGCGCCACCCTGCAGTTGCCGTCCAGCACGGACCCGGAGCGCGCCGCCAACCTGTTGGTGGAAGGCGCCGCGCGGCTACTTGCCGAGGCCGGAGTCGATGAAAGCGCGGTACGCGGCATCGGCGTGGGGGTCCCGGCCCTCATGCAACTGGACGGCACGTTGCGCCTCGCCCCCAACTTCGGGTGGCGGGAGGTGCAGGTCAAGGGGTTCCTCGACGGCCGCTTCGCGGCCCCCGTCCAGGTAGACAACGACACCAACGCGGCCGCGCTCGCGGAGAAGCTGTTCGGCTCGTGCCAGCGTGTATCCGACTTCGTTTTCGTTGCCGGCCACTCCGGCGTCGGCGGGGCGCTGTATCTGGGCGGGAGGCTCTACCGCGGCCTCCACGGCTTCGCCGGGGAGATCGGGCACATCAAGGTGGTGCCGGGCGGGCGGCCTTGCGGCTGCGGCGCCAAGGGGTGCCTGGAGGCGTACTTGTCGGAACCGAACCTGTTGGCGCAGGCGGTAGAAGCCGGCGTTCGAGTCGACGACCTGGGTGCGTTGCGAGCGCGCGCCGACGCCGGCGAGCCGGCCGCGGCCGCCGTGCTGACGCGCGCCGGGGAGTACCTCGGCGACGTCTTGGCGGGCGTCGTGAACCTGCTGGACCCCGAGCGCATCGTGCTTGGCGGGAACCTGACGACGGTGGGTGAACCGCTGCTCGCAGCGGCCCGTGGTCGCCTGCAGGAGAACGCCCTCGAGGCTACGGCCTCCGGCTGCGAACTGACAGTGTCGCCGCTCGGCCTCGACGCCGTCACCATGGGTGGCGTCGCCCTGGCGCTGGAGGGCTTCCTATCGCTGCCCAGCTGGCTGGCGGCAACCGAGATACAAGACAGCTTCGGCTGAGGAGCGGGCGCGCTCCTCAACCTGCGTGCTCCTCAACCCGGCTTCGGCGCCCGTCGCACCGCCGGCGCCACCGCAGCGGGCTCGACGCGCCTCAGACGTCCTCGAACCCGAGCTGCCGGCGGCGGTCGTCGTAGCTGAAGAGCTCCGCGTAACGGCCCCAGGTGACGGCAGTGTGCAACGTCTCGCCGGCACTCTCCGGGTCGAGGGTCTCGCTCAGCATCTCCTCCACCCGTTCGATCGGGAGCAGGTGGTCAGGGCGTTCCCGGATGGCCTCGACGATGTGGCCGATGAGGCCGACGTGCTCGAGCAACATCTCGCCGAAGAGCTTCTTGCGGCCATCGCCATCGGCGACGGCGAAGCTGGCACCCTGGGCGGTGAGCCTGAGGTCGCCGCCGCTGAGCTGGGCCATGTGGAGGTGCTGCAGAGTCTCGGCGACCGGGAAGAGGTCGCCGACGTCCAGCCGGAGCTCGTCGGCCAGGTCCGGCAGGTCCGCGCTACCGCGGTATGGCTCGTCCGCCAACGTCTCGACGAGCCCGACGAGGAGTCCGGGCGCCACGTAGTGCAGTGACGTCTCCGCCGCCAACGGTTGCGGTGGGCGGACGCGACGTTCACCCGCCACCGCGTCGGTCAGCTCGGTGTAGAGGTGGTCGACGAGGAGCCGGAACTCGGACGCCTCACGCTCGCGCGGGTGCGGCAGGGTGATGGCCACGTCGGCCGTCACGCGGCCGGGCTTGGTCGAGAAGACGAGCACCCGGTCGCACATGAGCACCGCTTCCTCGATGCTGTGGGTCACGAGCACCATGGCCTTTATCGGGAGCCTGCCGCCCTGCCAGAGGTCGAGGAGGTCGCTCCTCAGCGTCTCGGCGGTGAGGACGTCGAGGGCCGAGAAAGGCTCGTCCATCAGCAGGATGTTGGGATGGACCACCAGGGCACGCGCCAGGCCGACGCGCTGCTGCATGCCGCCGGAGAGTTCGCGCGGGTACGCCTGCTCGAAGCCGTCTAGGCCGATGAGGTCGATGGCGTCTACCGCCCTGGTGCGCTGCTCCGCGGCCGGCAGCCCAAGCGCTTCCAACCCCAACTGCACGTTCTCCAACACCGTCAGCCACGGGAAGAGCCCGAAACTCTGGAAGACCATCGCCACGCCCTCGGGGGGCCCCGCGATGGGCTTGCCTTGGTAGACGACCTTGCCTGCCGACGGTGGCAGCAGGCCCGCGATGATCCGCAGCAGCGTCGACTTGCCCGAACCCGAGCGGCCCAGCATGCCGACGATCTCGCCCTCTCGCAGCGTGAAGTCGATGCCGTCGAGCACCAGCAGGTCGCTCCCGTCAGGGCGCACGAAGCTGCGGTGTATCCCGACGAGTTCGAGCAATGGCGCCTCGGTAGCCACGCCCCAAGCTACCCCGCCGGCGCGCTCAGCCGACACGGTAGCGCCGCGCCGCTCGCTCGTAGAGGGGGCGCCAGAACGCCCGGTTGAGTAAGACCACGTAGAGGCTCATGATCGCCACTCCGAGGATGATGCGCGGGTAGTCGCCGGCCTCGGTGGCGTTCACGATGTAGGCGCCGAGGCCGGTAGCCTCGAGCTTCTCGTCGCCCCAGACGATGACCTCGGCCACGATGCTGGCGTTCCAGGCGCCACCCGAGGCGGTGATGGCGCCGGTGATGAAGGAGGGGAAGACGGCGGGCAGGGCGATGCGCCGCCACCAGAGCCAGCCACGCACCCTCAGGTTCGCGCCCACGTCACGCAGGTCGTTGGGGATGGCCGAGGCACCCGCTATGACGTTGAAGAGGATGTACCACTGAGCCCCCAGGATCATCAGCGGACTGAGCCAGATCTCGGTGTTCAGGCCGTACCGGACGATGACCCAGACGGCCAACGGGAACAGCAGGTTGGCGGGGAAGGCTGCCAGGAACTGCACGACCGGCTGCACCCGTTCGGTGAGGCGCGCGTCGAGGCCGATCATCACCCCGACCGGCACCCAGATCACGCTCGCCAAGGCGGTCAGCGAGAACACGCGGATGAGCGTGTAGAAGCCGAGCTTCAGCGTGTTTAGCCCCTCTCCCAGGGAGAGCGCGCTGCCGACGTATTGGTAGAGGTAATAGCCGACCACGCCGGTCAGGCCGACCAGTAGCGCGTACCAGACCACGTCAACCAGGACGCGCCTCGACCGCAGCCTCTTCCGGTCCGTCGGCCGGGGCGGCGGCGCCAGGCGCGGAGGCGCCCCGCGCCTCGGGCCGAAGCTGCGGCGCATGAGCGCGCCCAAGCGACCTGCGACGGCGTTCACAGCAGCTGAGCGGCCCAGCAGGTCCAGCATCCACGAGCGCGGCTTGGCAGCCGACGCCGACTGCCTGTCGAACCTGAAGCGGTCGGACCAGGCCACCAGGGGGCGGAACAGCAGCTGATCGTAGAGAACGATGACGATCAGCATCGTCACGATGGCCCAGAGGACCGCGGTCAGGTCGCTGCGCTTCAACGCCATCTCGATGTATGAACCGATCCCCGGAAGCGCGACCTCGGTGTCACCCACGAGGATGGCCTCCGACGCGACCACGAAGAACCAGCCACCCGACATAGACATCATGGTGTTCCACACGAGCGGCGGTACGGCGAACGGCACCTCGAGACGCCAGAAGCGCATCCAGCGGCTCATGCGGAAGGAGTCGGCAACCTCGATCAGCTCACGCGGCACCGTGCGCAGCGAGCCGTAGAGGCTGTAGGTCATGTTCCAGACCTGCGAGGTGAAGATGGCGAAGATGGCCACCAGCTCCGCCCCCAGCACCTTGCCGGGGGCCAGCGCCAGGAACCAGATCACCGTGACCGACACGAACCCCAGGATGGGCACGGACTGCAGGATGTCGAGCAGCGGCATCAGGACCTGCTCGGCCCGCCTGCTCTTGGCGGCAAGGGTGGCGTAACCGAAGGTGAAGAGCAGCGAGAGGACGAGTGCCACCAGCATGCGCAAGGTGGTTCGCGCCGCGTAGCCGGGCAGGTGGCGCGGGTCCAGCGAGATGGGCGCTGCGGCCAGCTCCTTGAGGCTGCCGAAGACCCCCTGGCTGCCCGCGGCGAGCAGTGCGACGACGCCCAGCAACAAGACCGCCGCCAGCAGGTCCCAGACCGAGAAGGCGAAACGGCCGCGCTCGACCGAGACCGGGTTGACGGTCAGGGGCTCCCCGTCTTCGAGGGGGTGGGGCCTACTTCGCGATTTGGGCACGCATCACCCCTCCCGTCCAATCGCCTCGTCAGCAGGCAGTGCTACGTTATCCCCTCGAGACCGGGCCGACTATGATGGCCGGTAGTGAGGCGAAGCCTGCTCCGGCGTTGGCCGCATACGCCCGCGTGTTCTCGCCTTCGGAAGGAAGTACCTCCCATGCGAAGAAACCCACGCTCTCTCGCGCTCGTGGTGACCCTACTCGTCATTACCCTCTCCGCCTGTCTTCCCGTCACCGTTCCGGGCCTGCGGAACGTGGACGGTCAGACCTGGTCCGCGCGCTTCGAGGTCGAGGTGCGACCCGCCAACGTGGCGGCCATCCGCTTGCCAGTAGACCTCACGCTTACCTTCAGCCAGCGTCTGCACGACGTTACGGCCCAGGCCAGGCTCCAGTACGACACGGGGATCATCCGCCTGCAGACCGGCAGCCTGGTCGACCTCCAGGGCCGCCTCGGGTTCGACGACCACTTGGACCTCCAGAGCAGTTCGAACGCCCTGACGTTCGAGGGGTACTTCGTGGGCAACAAGCTCGTGGGGACGGTCTCGATCGGCGGCCTCGTGCCCGTCACCAACGTCACGTTCACGAAGGCCCGGTGAGGAAGACGGCCTTGGCCGTCTAGAATCCTGGCTGCCTAGAAGCCTCACTTCCGGTACGTCTGCCCTAACGACATGTCATCCGTGCGCTAAACTCGGCACGAAAAGACTCGTACGCAAGGGAGGCACTACATGAAGCGCTCGTGGCTGACCATAGCTATCGTGGCAGGGTTGGCGTTCGGCGTTGCGTCGGCGCAACGGACCCAAGTCGTCATCGGTACCGGCGGAACCGGCGGCGTCTACTTCTTCTACGGCACGCAGGTCGCGCAGATACTCAGCACCAACACCGACATCAGCGCCACCGCCATCCAAACGGCGGCCTCCATCGACAACAACCTCCTGTTGCGGGACAAGACGAACCCGGACCGCAACATCTACTACTGCGAACTCACCCTGCCCGACTCTGCCCTGGTGGCGTACAACGGCACCCACGAGAAGTTCAAGGACAACCCCGCTCCCTCGCGCATCCTCTGGATGACCTACCCGAACTACCTGCAGATCGTCACGACGGCAGGCTCGGGCATCAAGAGCATCACCGACCTGGCCGGCAAACGCGTGTCGACGGGTGCGCCCAGCTCCGGCACCGAGTACACCTCGCTGCTGGTGCTCGACGCCGCCGGGGTCAAGACGGACGGCTTCGCCAAGTGGGCGCGCCTGGGCGCCGCGGAATCGGCCGACGGCCTGGCGAACGGCACGCTCGATGCCTACTTCTGGTCTGGCGGTATTCCCACCGGCTCCATCAGCGAGCTGGCGTCCACCCTCGCGCGCAACGGCAAGCAGATAGCGCTGGTACAGTTGGCGCCCGATAGTGACGCGGTGAAGACCTTCCAGGAACGGTTCCCCGGCCTGGGCGACGTTCGCACCATCCCCGCCGACGTGTACGGAAGCCCCGCGGACATCACGACGCTGGCGTTCTGGAACCTGATGGCGTGCCCGGCCTCCATGCCGGACGACGTGGCCTACACGATCACGAAGACCGTGTTCGAGCACTTGAGTGATCTGCAGGCGGCCGTGAAGCCGGCCGTCGACACCTCGGTCGAGAACACGGCCAAGTTCATCGGCGAGACCACCATCCCGTTCCACCCGGGAGCAATAAAGTACTTCAAGGAAGTGGGAGCCACGCAGTAACCCATGTCGTCGGCCCAGTCCGGTCGATTACCTGATGAACCAACATCGGCCGGACCCGTCAAGGCAGACCCTGCTTTCCGGTCGGGTAAGAAATCACGCCGCGTCCTGGGGTTCACGCTCCTGGCCGCGGCGTTCTTGGCGGTGGCACTGTCGCGGCCGGTGCACGTCGAAGGCGACGGGATCGATGAGCGCCTGTGGCTCTGGGCCTGGCAGCACGGCAACGTGACGTTCACGAACTCGGTGACGGGCGCACCGGTCGTCATCGAGTTCGGACTCTTGACGGGCATGGACCGGCAGCGGATGCTGACCGACGAGAAGACCGAGAACTACTACACCAGCGGCACCTACGACCTCAACCAGCGTTTGCTGGGCAACCGCACGCGGCAACTCAGGTACTGCTCCATCGTCGGCATCGATGTCGCCATCGCCTCCCACCGCTACGCGCTAGCGGACAGTTGCCTGGAGATAACGCTGTTGTGGCCACCCTTCTGAAGCGCGTCACTTTCGCTCTCCTCCTGCTGGCCACCCTCTATCACCTGTACCTGGTCATCAACCCCTTCACGCCATGGTCGGGCGCGCACATCGCCATCTTCGACCTGACGCAGGTACAGCGCGCGACTCACGTGTTCCTCCTCGCCCTGTGCGGCTTCTTGTTGCTGGCAGCGCGCAAGCCGGTCGAGAAGGCGAGCGCGGGCGGCTGGGTGTTCCTCGTGCTCAGCGCGGTCCCCCTCTGGGCCTTCTGGGGGCTCGACCTGCCGCTCATGGCCAAACTCGCCGGAACGGTGTTCTGGGTCGCCGCCGTGCTGCCAGCGGTGTTGCCGCGCGCGGCGCCGGTCCCCGACCTGCTGGCGTCACTTCTCAGCGTTGCTCCGTACCTCTACCTGCTGCTGCAGTTCAACGAACTGGTGAACCGCGCCATGGTGGCGGAGCCCTGGGACCTCGTCATGTCCTTCGGGCTGATCTTCCTGCTGCTGGGCCTCGCATATCGCTGGTTGGGGCCGGTGCTGCCCGGGCTGGTCATCGTCTTCTTGCTCTACAACCTCTACGGCTACCAGATCCCCGGCATCCTGCAGAGCCCGGGGTTCCCACTCGACATGCTGCTCGGCAAGCTCTACGCGGAGACCGAGGCCGGCCTGTTCGGGATCATCACCGGCGTTTCGCTCAAGTACCTCGTGTACTTCACGGTCCTGGGTGCCGTGCTGGCGGCGATGGGCTACGGCGAGGTCATCGCCAACATCGCCTTCCGCCTGGTGGGCAAGAGTCCCGCGGCGCCGGGCCGGGCTACCTCCGTCATGGCCGTGATGATGGGTTGGTTCTCCGGCTCCGGCGCGGCAGACACGCTCTTCGTCGCGACGCTCAACGAGCCGCTGTTCCGGCGCGCGGGTTACCGCCAACTGGTAGCGGCCGGCCTCGCGGCGACCGTGGGCACCATCGCTTACATCACGCCGCCGGTCCTCGGCTCCATCGCGTTCGTGATGGTCGAGCTGCTCGGCATTCCCTACACGCAGATCATCGTCATGGCCATCGGCCCGATGATCCTGATGCTCGTCGCGGTCTGGGCCTTCAACGAGTTCTACGTCCGCCGGGAGAAGCTCGAGGCAGTGGAGCCGGCGGCCGGCGTCGACCGCCGTTACCTCCTGCGTTTCTCTTACGTGTTCGCCCCCGTGCTGCTCATCCTCGTGCTCATCTTCCGTGGTTACACCGTGAGCCTCGCCGTCAGCCTCGCCATCTTCACGTTCATCCTGCTGGCGTACGTCGATCCCAAGATCCGCCCCCCGGTCGTGAAGCTCCTCAAGGGGTTGGCCGACGGCTTCGAGCACCTCATCCCCATCGGCGTCGCCGTGGTGGCCGCCAACATGATCATGACCATGATGGTCATGACGGGCCTGGCTTCGAAGGTTTCCGAGCTGTTGCTGGCGGTTTCGGGGCAGTCGCTGATCATAGGGACCATCCTGGGTGCGCTGTTCAGCCTCATCCTGGGGATGGGCGTGCCGCCGATCGCAACCTACGTGCTGACCTCGGCGCTGGTCGCGCCCGCCATCCAGAAGCTGGCGATGGCCAACGGCGTGCCCCCGCACGCGGCGCTGCTGTCAACCCAGATGTTCCTGTTCTATTACGCGGTCCTGGCCGACGTCACGCCGCCCGTGGCGCTGTCGGCGTTCGCCTCGGCGTCCGTCTTCAAGACCGATCCCATCCGCACGGGCCTGTACTCCGCCATGGTGGCCCTACCCAAGTACCTGATCGGCTTCACGTTCCTGCTGTCGTTCTCCGGCACCGCGCTGTTGATAATCCCCGTCATCGAAGGCACCACGCTCGTCAATGCGCTGCTGCTCATCGTGCCGCGCTTCGTGTTCGCCCTGGCCGGCACCGTATTGGTGGCGGCCGCGGGAGCCGGATTCGTGTACGTGCGCCTGCCGCGCCTCGACCGCTTCCTGTTCGCCGTCGTCGGGCTGGTGCTGCTCTACCCGGCCACTATCGTGAACATAGTGGCCCTCGTCTTCGGCGTCATCCTGCTCGCGCGGGAGCGGTTCAGGCGCGAGGTCGTGATCGCCACCTAGTGTTGGCGGACCCTGCCGTCAGCTGACGAGTTTCAGCCCGACGACGCACCCGATCACTCCGAGCAGTAGCACGACCCTCATGGTGGAGACGGGCTCGGTGCCGGTGATCATCCCGTACATCACGGCCAGCGTGGCGCCGACGGCGACCCAGACGGCGTAGGAGGTGCCCGTCGGGAGGGTCTTCATGGCGTACGCCAAGCCGCTCATGCTGATGATCAGGGCGACGGCGAACACCAGCGACGGCGCGAGCTTGCTGAACCCGCCCGACTTGCCCAGCGCGACCGCCCACACCGCCTCGAACACGCCTGAAGCAACGAGAACGAACCACGCCACCTGCATCCTCCTCTAGTTACGGCTTGTCATCTTGGGGGCTGGGGATTGGGGACTGGGGACTGGGGACCCCGTGCTCAAGCCTGCTCGGCAGCCAGCTCGTTCATCACGTCCAGCGCCAGGTTCGAGTGCGCGTACGCGCCACCGGCGCGCATCTCGGCGGCCACCCAGATGGCCTCCATGACCTCTTCGCGGGTCGCGCCCGCCTTGAGGGCCCCCCTCGTGTGGCTCCTTATGCAGTAGGGGCACTGCGTCACGTGAGCCACGGCCACGGCCAGTAGTTGTTTCGTCTTGGCGTCGAGCGCGCCCGGCGCGAACACCGTCCTGCTGAACTTGGTCCAGGCCTCGCCGATCTCGGGTGCCAACTCGTTCCGTTGGTTCCGTAACTCACGGGTCGCTTCGGGGAACAGGGGCTTGTCTGTCATTCGTCTTCACCCTTCCTAGGCGCGTTTGCCGGACGACGCGAAGGCCGGGCCCAGCCGCGATGCCTAATGGTAATCCCCCGCTCCAGTTGCCGCTGGTTCGTGTTGAGCGTTGGCCCCATGGCCTACGTGGAGCCCACCCGCAACGCCACGCCCTCCGCCCCCTCTCGGTTCGCTCTGCGCCCGGTCTCGGTTCGCGCAAGCCGTGACGGCCGATTCGAGCGGGACGGGTGGACGCAATATCATCGGCGGCGTCATGAGTATCCCGGAAGATCCAAAGGTCCACGTAGCACCCGCTCCCTTGCCGGCGCGAGCGCTGCTGCCAACCAACGAGGACTACGACCGAGCTTGCCTGGGTTTCAACCTCGCCCTCACCAAACGACCGCAGATGGTCGTGATGGCGAGGAACACGGATGACGTTGCCGCGGCCGTCAAGCATGCGGGTGCAGCCGGCATGAAGGTCTCCGTGCAAGCCACGGGCCATGGCGGTGGCGTCCAGGTAACGGACGGGCTGCTGGTCAACACCTCCCGGATGCAGTCGCTGACAGTCGACCCGCACGCCAGGACCGCCCGCGTTGGAGCGGGCGTGATGTGGCGCGAGGTGATCGAGGCGGCCGCACCTTACGGGTTGGCCCCCCTGAACGGCTCCTCTCCGAGCGTCGGCGTCGTCGGCCTCACCCTGGGTGGGGGCATGGGGCCCATGGGCCGCACCTTCGGCTTCGCCGCGGATCACGTTCTGCGCCTCCGACTGGTCACTGCGGAGGGCGCGGTGATCGAAGTCGACGCCGAGCACGAGCCGGAGCTCTTCTGGGCCTTACGCGGCGGCAAGTGCTCGGTCGGGATCGTCACCGAGTTGGAGTTCGCGCTCATGGAAGTGGCCGACTACTACGGCGGGGCGATCTTCTACCCGGGCTCCGCAGCCGAGGCCGTCTTGAACGCCTTCGGCCCGTGGGCCGCCACGCTACCCGAACAGGCGAGCACTTCGCTGGCCCTCCTGCGGTTGCCCGATTGGGACGAGGTCCCGGAGCCACTGCGCGGCAGGTTGTCGCTCAGCCTGCGCTACGTTTTCGTAGGAGACGACGAGAGTGGCGCGGCGCTGCTCGGCCCCATGCGGGCTGCCGCGAGCCCGCTATTCGACTTGGTCGCGCGCACCCCGTACACGGCCATCGGAAGCGTGCATCAGGACCCGGAGGGTCCCCTGCCCGGCTGGGATCGCGGGCAACTGCTACGCGAGTTGCCGCCAGAGGCCGTGGAGACGCTACTTGCAGCAGCCGGGCCGGGTGTCGACTTGCCGCTCATCATGGTCGAGGTTCGCATGATGGGCGGGGCCCTTGCGCGACCCCCGCAGGTACCGAACGCCGTCGGTGGGCGCCACGCCGCGTTCTCGCTAGAGGTCGTCGGGGCCTGCCCGCCGCCCATGAAAGAGGCCGTAACGGCAGCCGGCAACGCGGTGCTGGCCGCATTGGAGCCCTGGAGCACGGGCGGCACACTCATCAACTTCCAAGGGGACGCCACCTCACCCCAAGCCGTGTCACATGCGTGGCCCGAACCCACCTGGGCGCGGCTTCAGGAGTTGAAGCACCGCCGCGATCCGGAAGGGCGCTTCGCCTTCGGCTATCCCGTCTGAACTGGGCGTCCGTTCTACCCGGGTTCAGCGCGCTGAGGCGGCCTCGAGGATCTCGCCCAGATGGTCTTCCAGGGGTTCGAGCGCGAGCCCGAACGCCGCCACCGCCGGCCGCGGGTCGCCGGTGTTGCCGGCCAATAGCATCAGGAACTGATCGCGCGTGATCGGCGGGTTGGGCAGCAGACCGAACAGCGCCACACCCATCCGCATGAGCGGCAGCGGCACGTTCACGAGGGGCTTTCTCGAACCGAGCGCGCCACGCACCAGGAGCAGCAACTCGCGCAGGCTGTACTCCTTCGGACCCACCAGGTCGAAGGTCTGCCCCGCCACGCCATGGCGCTCCAGCGCGCGCAGGAACGCAGTGGCGACGTCGCCTGCGTACACCGGCCTGAAGGGGTAGCCGCCGGTGCCCACCACGGGAACGACGGGAGGCAACCTGACGAGTTGCCGCAGCGTGCCGCCGAAGAAGTCGTCCCCCACGCCGAAGATGAGGCTCGGGCGCATGATGGTCCAAGCCAGACCCGACACGCGCACCAGCTCTTCGGCGCGGGCCTTGGTCCGCTGGTAGCCGCTGCCCGAGTCGAGGCCGGCGCCAAGGGCGCTCATGTGCACCAGCCGCGAGACGCCGGCGGCGGTGGCCGCCTCGATGACGTTGCGAGTGCCCTCGACGTGGACGCGTTCGAACGTCTGCGAGCCGCGCTCCTGGATGATGCCGACGAGGTGCACCACGGCGTCGATCCCGGTCATGGCGCGCCCCAGCCCGTCGCCGCTGGTTACGTCACCTGTGAGCGCCGTAACGTCGGTCGGCAGCCTGGCGTCACTCTTACGGCTCAGCCCCGTGACCTGGCAACCCGCGCCAACGAGGGCGCGGCAGACGTAGCCGCCCACGAAACCGTTGGCGCCCGTCACCAGTACCCTCACCTCAGCAGCGTAGCCCGGCGGCAAGGGCTCACCGCGTGGCCGCGTGCAGCATCACGCGTCACGGAACCTGCGTTTTCAGGAGCGCATCATGCCCGCGTGAAGGAGGCATCCATGATGCGTTCACATTCACTGGCAGTAACCAATTCGGACGGCTTCAGCGCACCGCGCGGCGTCCTGGCCGCGTTGCTACTTGCACTGCCCCTCCTGTTGGGGGCCACGCAGGCGCATGCCGCGGCGGACCTGTCGTTCAATTACGCCTCGGGCGCCCTGACGGGCACCGACACGTTCGCAGGGCTCGGCTATCACTCGTTGGGGTTGGTCAACGGCACCGCTGCCCCGGCGACGTTCACCCTGGCCTACCTGAAGGACGGCACCGACGTTGCCGGCTACGAGAGCCTCAACGACTCCCTGCTGGCCGCGATCGCTAGCCACGGCGACGAGGCCAAGGTGATCCCCGACCTCATGAAGTCGGTTGAAGCCTTGGGCGGCACGATAGTCGCTCCCAACGGCGAGATCGACATGTACGCCGACCTCCAGGCCGGTACCTACGTGGTGGCGGCCTCGGCCGTTGGTCCGAACGGCGCCGCCAGCGGGAAGACCAGTTACCTGGCCTTCACGGTCAGCGACAACGGCAAGGCAGCAGCGGCAGCGCCCAGCACCACCAACGCCGTTGACTTCAAGGACTTCAGCTTCGACTTCCCCGCCAAGGTGCCGGCGGGCGACAACCTGTGGAAGATCACGAACGCCGGTAGTCAGGTTCACCTGTCCACCATCTACAAGCTGCTGCCCGGCAAGTCCGTGGACGACCTCAAGGCTTTCCTCTCGCCCGATTCCGCAGGCGGGCCGCCACCGTTCGACCCGAGCGCCGTGGTCGACGTCGAAGCGGTCTCCCCAGGCCAGACCGTCTACATCCCGCTCGACCTGAGCAAGGGTGATTGGGTGGCGGTCTGCTTCATCCAAGACCTCACCCCTCCGCACCTGCCGCACTTCATGGAAGGGATGATCGAGGAGTTCGCCGTCAGCTGATCCACGGTCGGCAAACCCGGATCACATGGGCGCAGAGACCTTCTGCGCCCACTTCTCTTTCCCGTCGCGATCCGGCCGCTCAGGTGGCGCGGTGCGGCCGGACACGTGGGTGCCCAAGAACGTGCGCCGCCATGTACGTGTGCCGCCGAGGCCCATGGGCGACCGAGGTACACGCGCGGGTACGTGGCGGCCGGCGCCCCCGTCGCGGTTCAGGTTTTACACTCGCCCCATGGCCAAACCTCTCCCCAGCAGGAACGAAGCCGACCCCGCCTTCACTTGGAACCTAGAAGCCACTTACGCCACTCGGGAAGCCTTCGATACCGACCTAGCTTCTGCGAACGACGACCTGGCGCGGCTGGTTTCGTTCAGGGGCCGCCTGGGCGATAGCGCCGTCACGCTGGGCGACTTCTTCGCCGCCTACTGGCCCACGCTTCAGAAGCTCCAGAAGCTGAGGATCTACGCCACCATGCCTCTCGCCGTCGACCAGAACGACCAGGAGGCGCGAGCCGTGGCGGGTCGCTTCCAGGCCCTGGTCGCCCGCTTCAGTGCCGAACTGGCTTTCGCGCAGCCCGAGCTATTGTCCATCGGCCCCGAGAAGCTCGACGAGTTCCGCTCCCAGGACGCGCGCCTTGCAGACCTGGGGCGCTACTTCGAGCGCCTCGAGGCCAGCCGTCCGTTCGTCCGCTCCGCCGAGGTGGAGGACGTGCTTGGCCGCACGGCGGATCCGTTCAGCGCGCTCGAGCGGGCATACAACTCCCTGGCCAACGGCGAGCTGCCGTTCGAACCGGTCATGCACGAGGGCCAGACGTACGAGGTCGAGCGCAGCACGTTTCCGGCGCTGCGCATGGCTGCGGACCGCACCCTGAGAGAGAAGAGCTACGACTCGTACTCCCAGGCGTTCCTGGCCCACAAGGACACGTTCACCGACCTCTACGTCGGGCGCATCAAGCAGTCGGTGTTCCTGGCGGAGGTGCGTGGGTACGAGGACACGCTCGACGAGCAACTGCGCCCCCGCGAGGTGCCGCGGGAGGTGCTCACGAACGTGTTGAGCGTCTTCGAGAAGAACCTTGGCGTGTGGCACCGCTACTGGGAGGCCCGTAGGCGGCTCCTGCAGGTGGACGAGTTGAAGGAGTGGGACGTCTTCGCGCCGCTGGCCAAGAACCCCGCACCCCTTCCCTACTCCGAGGCCATCGAGAACGTGCTCCAGGGCATGGCGCCCCTCGGCGAGGAGTACACGGCACCGCTGCGCAAGGGCCTGCTCGAGGAGCGCTGGGTGGACGTCTACCCGAACCGCGGGAAACGGGACGGCGCCTTCGCCACGCGCTGGTACGGCGGTCCGCCTTACATCATGATGAGCTACCAGGACGACCTCGAGAGCATGAGCACGCTGGCGCACGAGCTCGGCCACGCCATGCACTCGAAGCTCATGGACGCTTCGCAACCGCCCGCCAACGCCAACTACGCCATGGCGGTGGCCGAAACGGCTTCCAACTTCAATCAAGCGTTGGTGCGCAGCCACCTGCTGAGCGTCCGCACCGACCCCGCCGAGCGCCTGGCCGTGCTGGACGAGGCCTTCTACAACTTCCACCGTTACTTCTTCATCATGCCCACCCTCGTACGCTTCGAGTTGGAGGCCCACCAGGCCGTGGCGCGGGGCGAGGGGCTGACCTCATCGCGACTGATCGGCATGATGCAGCGCCTCTTCCAGGAGGGTTACGGCGACGCCATCCAGGCCGACGAGCGCACCGGCATCACGTGGGCCCAGTTCGGGCACCTCTACATGCCCTTCTACACGTTCCAGTACTCGGTGGGCATAGCCGCAGCGGCGGCGCTCGCCAGCGAGGTCCGCGCCGGCTACGAGGCCGGCGATCGCGGGCCGGCCGAGCGCTACCTCGCCTTCCTCAAGGCAGGCTCGGCCGTCAAGCCGCTCGACTTGTTCCGCGCCACGGGAGTAGACATGACTACCCCGGCGCCCATCGAGAAGGCCTTCAGCGTCCTGGACGGTTACGTGCACGAGTTGGAAGAGCTGGCGGCGGCCGGTTGATGTGGGGGCCGGTCGAGGCGGCGGCGGGTCGAGGTGGCAGCCGGCCGATGTGGCGACCGGTTGATGTGGGGCTGGTTGATGCCCTTCCGGCCGCGTGAACGCGCGGCGGGACAAATCGCCGAGCGCCGCGATATACCCTGTTAGGCGGCAATGCGGCCGCTACAACCGCCGCCCGACCCACGCTCGCCCCCTTAGGAGCCCACCG
Organism: Truepera sp.; assembly: GCA_032027045.1. Taxonomy (NCBI): domain Bacteria; kingdom Thermotogati; phylum Deinococcota; class Deinococci; order Trueperales; family Trueperaceae; genus Truepera; species Truepera sp. Next base: position 2,531,858 of record JAVSMU010000001.1, read on the forward strand.
TGACGCCTTTCTTGGAACTCATGCTCGTCCTTGCGCTGATAGTCGCCGGCGCGAAACTGGTCGGGTACCTGGTCGGCATGCTCGGCCAGCCCACGGTGGTGGGCGAGATCGCCTTCGGCCTCATCATCGGACCGAGCGTCCTGAACGTGTTGGGCATGCCCATCTTCACCCATGCCGCCGAGACGGGCGAGACTATCAAGCTCTTAGGCGAGTTGGGCGTCGTGCTCCTCATGTTCCTGGCGGGCCTCGAGACCGACCTGTCGGCCATGCGCCGGGTGGGAATGCCGGCGCTCGTGTCGGCGCTGGGCGGCGTTGTCCTGCCGTTCTTCGCAGGTTGGGGTTTCGGCCACCTGGTCGGCATGCCGACGAACGAGGCCGTGTTCGTAGGAACCATCCTCACCGCCACCAGCGTGTCGATCAGCGCTCAGACGCTCCTCGAACTTAGGAAACTGCGCACGCACGAGGGCATGACGATCCTCGGCGCCGCCGTCATCGACGACGTGCTCGGCATCCTCATCCTCTCCGTGGTCGTAGCCCTGTTCGCCAGCGGGGGCGTGGTCGTGCCGGTGTGGCTCGTGACCGTGAAGATGGTGGCCTACTTCGTAATCGCCATAGCGCTCGGGCCCGTGGTGAAGTGGCTCCTTGGCTGGTTCTCCAGGTTGCCTATCGCCGAGCCGTTGGTGGCCATCTCGCTGGTGCTCGTGCTCCTCTTCTCCTGGTCGGCTGAGTACCTGGGCGGCGTCGCGGCCATCACCGGGGCCTACCTGGTGGGCATCCTCATAGGCCAGACCGACTTCAAGCACAAGATCGAGAACGCCATGAAGGTGTTCTCGTACGGCTTCTTCGTCTCGATCTTCTTCGTCGACATCGGCCTGCGCGCCAACTTGCGCGAGGCTCTCGGCGGGCCTCTCATCTGGATAGGCCTCGCCATCATCGTCATCGCCATCCTCACGAAGATGCTCGGCTCTGGCCTCGGGGCGCGCGTCATGGGCTTCAACAACTTCCAGTCCTTGCGCGTGGGCGCCGGCATGGTGTCGCGCGGGGAGGTCGGCCTGATCGTCGCGGCCATCGGCGTCGACCGCGGCGTCATACCGCAGGACCTCTTCGCGATCATCGTCCTGATGGTCGTCGTCACCACCCTGGTCACCCCGATCTTCCTGCGGGCGGCGTTTCGCGTCGGGCCGCCGTCGAAAGAGCCTGCTTGACCCGAACGGCCGACGTGGCCGTGATCGGCGCGGGCATCATCGGCGCTGCGGTCGCCTTCAATCTGGCCCGCCGGGGCGCCAAGGTGGTCGTGCTCGAGGCCCAACCCGCCCCGGCCGCGGGTTCAACGGGCCGGAGCGCAGCGGGCGTCAGGGTGCAGTTCAGCGAGACGCTGAACGTGCAGCTCTCGTGGGAGTCCATCGAGGAGTACCGCGATTTCGGGGGCCTGTACGGTTACGAGTCGGGCTACGATCCCGTCGGCTACCTGTTCCTCGTGCCGGCCGCGAACACGGAGGAGCACCGCAGCGCCATGGCGCTGCAGCTAGGCCTCGGAGCACCCGTGCAGGAGCTGAGCCCGGCCGAGGCGCAAGAGCTCGTCCCCTTCGCGGCCGACCCCGAGGCAACGTTCACCACCACGTTCGGCCCCGCCGACGGGGTGGTCGACCCACACTCGCTAACCATGGCCTACCTGAGCATGGCGCGGTCGCTGGGGTCCGCGGTCATGCTCGGTTCACCGGTGCGCGCTGCGCGCTTCGAGGACTCTACGTGGCGCCTGGAAATGCCGGCTGGGCCGCTGTCGGTGGGGCAGGTAGTTTGCGCTTGTGGGGCGTGGTCGGGCGAGGTGGCGGCGCTGGCGGGACTTCGCGTCCCCGTGTCGCCCATGCTCCGGAGCGTGTACGCCACGGCGCCGCTGCCCGGCCCCCACCGTTACCCGCTCACCGTCGACCTCTCCTCTGGCCTCTACCTGAGGAGCGAGGGCAAGCGCGTCATCTTCGGCCGCTCCAACCATGAGCAGCCCGCGGGGTTCTTCGAGGGCGTCGACTTCGGCGACTTGGACCGCGTGCTCGGTTTCGGCCTCGCGCGCTTCCCGTGGCTCGGGAGCACGGGCCTGGACCGACGGGCGTGCTGGTGGGGTTACTACGAGGTGACGCCCGACGAGAACCCGGTCCTAGGCCGCATGCCGGACCTCGCACCAGGCGCCACGGCGTGGCTTAACGCGTGCGGCTTCTCCGGCCACGGTGTGCAGCAGGCGGCCGCGGTGGGGCGGCTCCTGGCCGAAGAGGCGCTGGAAGGCCGTGCGACCAGTCTCGAGTTGGGGCCGTTCCGTTACGAGCGATTCCTATCGCCCGCAGGCGAGTTCGTTGGCGCCGCGAAGCGGGAGACTTACATAGTCTGACGTCGCCGGCTCTGAGAGGCCGCGCCCCAAGTTTGCCGCAGCCCGCGCCCCCCGCGCCCTCAGATCGCCGTGACCCGCGCCTTGTAGTGGCCCGGCTCCAGCCTGAAGCCGACGCCCAAGCGGTTCCAGCCGTTGATGGCGATGATGGCCAGAGTCAGGTTCGCCAGCTCGGCCTCACTGAACTCGGCCCGCGCCTGTTCGTACACCTCGTCGGGCACCCCCGTGGAAGCGACCTCGGTGACAGCCTCGGTCCAGGCGAGGGCGGCGCGCTCGCGCGGTGTGTAGAGCTCCCCGGCCTCGCGCCAAACGGACAGCAGGTAGATGCGGTTCTCCCTCTCCCCCTCCGCTCGTGCATCGATGGTGTGCATGTCGAGGCAGTACGCGCAACCGTTGATCTGCGAGGCCCGGATCTTCACCAGCTCGTAGAGCGTGTTATCGGCCACCAAGCTCCGGGCCGCGTGTTCGAGCCCCAGCATCGCCTGTAGCACCTGGGGAGACGCCTTACCGTAGTCCAAACGTTTCGACATCAGGACCTCCTTGACGCCTTAACGGTACCGCCGAACCCCCACGGGTGGGCCGTTCACATGAGACGCAACGCCAGCCTCGCGGCTGCCAGGTCGAACATGGAGTGCCCGACGCTCTTGAAGAGCACCGGCTTGCCCTGGCGCTCGAAACCGCCCAGCGCGCTCACCAGCTCGGTGGCGCCGTCCCAGCTCCATGCACCCCGTTCGGCGGCCTGGATGAGGTCGCCGGCCTCGCTTAGCGCTCCATGCAGCGTGTCGACCACCACGTTGCAGCGCGCGACCACCTCTGGCGCCACCTCCGCCATGTCGGGCCTGAAGGCGCCAACGGCGAGGACGGTGGCGCCAGGCCGCAGCGCCTCCGCAACGGTTGCGGGTATCACCGGACTCACCGAGTTGGTGGCTGTGATGATCAGGTCCGCATCACCGATCGCGCGGACGAGCGCGCCTGGCGCAAGATCGATGACGCCTGCCTCTACGCCCGACTTCCGTGCGGCGGCCGCCAGTTGCTCCGCGGGCCGCTTGCGACGCGCGTACACGAGCAGGCGCTCCATCTCGAGGCCCCCTGCCAACGCCTCCACGTGGCCGCGAGCTTGCACCCCGGCGCCGATGACCACCGTCGTCCGCGCTGACGCGCCAAGGCGTTGTGCCGCCAACAGGGACAGGGCGGCCGTGCGCCTGGTCGTCACGGTGGTGCCGTCGAGTACGGCGCGGAGCGAGCCGTCCACCGCGTCGACGATCACCAGGGCGGCCTGCACCGTCGGTAGGCCGCGTTCGGTGTTGAGCGGGTGAACGCTGCCCACCTTCACGATGGCCGCGCCTGCGTCGGCGGCTGCCATGGAGAGGAAGGTTCCACCGCCCGGAAGCGGGAGGGTGCCGCGCTCCAGGGCGTGCACCCCGCCGGCCGCCGCCAGCGCCAGCACGCGGCCGATCTCGGTTGCGAGTTCCGGATAGGGCAGCAGCGCGGCCGTCTGCGCCGCATTCAAGGTGAGCATGCCCAAGGTTGGCGCATCCCCGGCCGCAGCGCAAGCCGCACCCGGGAAACCGCGGCAGGGAGCGTCCAGCACGGCTCTGGTTAGATTTATCACGGACAATACCAGTATCTGATATCTCCCAAGTTTGGAACAGGTGCCTAGAACGTGCCCGGCTTCCGCGGTCCGGGACCTTCAGCCGGCCACCAGGGTGGAACCGCCGCTCCGTCTTGGCATCATTAGATATCTGGTGTTAGTATCATGCCCGGAGGTGCGGTCATGGATCCGAAGCCAAGCGGCAAGCGGCGAGGCACCGCCGCCACGCCGACCCCCCGCGGCAAGCCGAGGCGGCCGCCCCCGGCCAAGCCGCCCAGGTCCGGCGCGCGCCCGTCCCCTCGCACTAGCACCATGCGCCACAAGGGCTACACAGCGAAGGTCTTCTTCGACGACGCCAGCGGCAGCCTGCGCGGTGAGGTCATCGACTTACGAGACGAGATAACGTTCGAGGCCACCAGCGTCGCACAGCTCAGGCGCGAGTTCCACGCCGCCGTCGACGGCTACCTCCTCGACTGCGCCACTCGCGGCGTCGAGCCGGCCAAGCCCTTCTCGGGCAAGATCCTGCTGCGGCTGCCGCCGGACCTTCACCGCCGGGCGGCCATCACCGCCGCCGCACTTGACGTCAGCCTCAACGACTTCCTGGTCGGCAGCATCGACGTGGGTGTGACGCGGATCGCAGCGGCGCGGCCGGACGAGGCCTCCTGACGAGTACCAGTTCGCGAAACAGGCAAAGCCCTGAACGCCGACCCCTCCCACGGCTCTGCCCTGCGGCCCCCACGGCCCCTACGTTCCATGCGGCCCCTACAGCCCCTACAGCCCCTTCGGCCCCTTCGGCCCCTAAAGTCCGGCTACCAGCGCGGCCACACCCGCCTCAACCTCGCGCAACCACTCCGCCCGCTCCCCCGCGCCCGACCCCGCTACCTTCGAGCACCGCAGCCGCCTGACTTCGGCCACCCCGGCCGGCGCGAACACGATCCTCCGCCAGAACGTGTCTAGCGGGTCGCCGAACGCCTCCCTCTCGACCGCCTCGGGGGCGTTGGCCGTGTTGATGATCAGGGCCCGCCTCGCTCGCAACAGGCCGCCGGACTCTCCTCCCGGCGCGAGTTCATAGACGACGCCCTCGCGCAGCACCCGGTCCACCCAGCCCTTGAGGATGGCCGGCACGCCGAAGAACCACACTGGGTGAACGATCACCAGGGCATCGGCGGCCAGCACCTCCGCCGCGTAGCGCTCGACCAACCGGTCGGCCATGAACGTCGTGCCGACCTCCGAAAGGGGCATGCGCGGGTCGAAACCATCGGCGTAGAGGTCATGCACCGCGATCTCCATCCCGAGGGCGCCCAGCGCCCTCCGGGCGGCGGTGCTCAGGGCGGCGCAAAGGCTCTCCCCACCGGGATGCGCCAGCACGACGACGACTCGCTTGGCGTCACTCAGGAGCGGCGCTGCCCCTCGTAGTAACGCTCGTCGCCCTCGGCCATGGTGACCAGCGACTCAGGCGGCGAGAACCGCGCCCCGTGCCTCGCCTCCAGCGCGCGCAAGCGCGCGACGACGGCCACGGGGCCCTCCTGATCGACGAGGTAGAAGGGCCCGCCCCGGAAGGGCGGGAAGCCGAGGCCGAACACCGCGCCGACGTCGCCGTCGCGCGCGGAGCGCAGCACCCCCTCCTCCAGGCACAACGCGGCCTCGCGCACGAACGTCAGTGCCAGACGGTCGGCCAGGGCAGCACCCTGTTCCACGGCGGCCGCGCCGTGGCGCGCGAAGCCCGCCACGCGCAGCGCCTCTTCATCGAATTCCTTCTTCCTGTGCCCGCCCTCGTACTTGTAGAAGCCCTTGCCCGCCTTGCGGCCCAGGTAGCCGGCGTCGACCAGCTTCTGGCTGGCCGGGCTCACCTCCAGTCCGCGCGCCGCCATCAGCGGCGCCAGCACGATCTCGATCTTGGCTCCCACGTCGATCCCCACGTCGTCCATCAGGGCGAGGGGCCCGAGCGGGAAGCCGTAGGCGACCATCGCGCGCTCGAGGTCCGCCGGCGCGGCGCCCTCGTGCAGGGCGCGCATGGCCTCGGCTATGTACACCGACAGCACCCGCGTGGTGTAGAAGCCCGGCCCGTCGTGGACGACGATGGTCGTCTTGCCCTGCCTCGAGCCCACCTCGAACGCGGTGGCGGCCGCCCAGTCGGCCGTTTCGCCTGTGACCACGACCTCGAGCAGCGGCATCTTGGGCACGGGCGAGAAGTAGTGCATGCCCAGCACCGCCTCCGGCCGGCGGGCGCCGGCCGCGATCTCCGAGATGGGGATGGCCGACGTGTTGGACGCGAACACGTGCTGCTCGGCCCCGACGACGCGCTCGATCTCGGCCACCATCTGCCGCTTCAGGTCCGGTTGCTCGAGTACGGCTTCGATGGTCAGCTGGGTGCCCGCCATGGCCTCGTACCTGTCGACCGCGCTCACGCGCTCCGCCAGCCGGTCGCGCTCGAAGGCCGTGCGGCCCTTGCCGACCCTGCCGGAGAGTCCGCGGTAGACGGCCGCCTTGCCCTTGAGGGCAAGTTCGAGGTCGCGGTCCTTGAGCAGCACGTTCATGCCGTGGGCGGCGGTGACCTCGGCGATGCCCGAACCCATGAGTCCCGCGCCCAGCACGCCGACGCTTTCTACCTTTAGCGCCTGCCCCGGCCAGGGGTTCTTCTTGGCCGCCGTTTGCGCGAAGAACAGGTGGATGAGCGCGCGCGCCTCAGGGGTGAACAGCAGCTCGGCGAACGCCTTGGCGCTGGCGTCGAGCCCTGCGTGGCGTCCGCCTCGGGCCCACGCCGCCAGCACCTCCAAGATGCGGCGCGGCGCGGGGTAGTTCCCGTGCGTGCGGGCCTCCACCTGCTTGGCGGCACGGTCGAACACGAGAGCCCTCGCTGGGGTCTCCTCCAGCAGCCTCTCCATGAGCTTGCGCCTGCGCTTCGGGACGTCGAGTTTGCCATCCGCGAGGAGACCGGCGGCGCGCACGGCCGCGTCTATCAGGCCCTCGGGGTGCACCGTGGCGTGAACCAGCCCGGCGCGACGGGCCTGCTTGGCGTAGAGGTTGCGGCCCGTCAGGATGAGGTCCAGCGCGGCGGTCAGGCCGATGCGCTCGGGCAGCCGCACGGTTCCGCCCAGACCGGGCAGCAGGCCCAACTGGACCTCGGGCAGGCCGAAATACGTCTTGGGGCCGGTGCTGGCCAGCAGGTAACGGCCGGCCAGGGCAAGCTCGGTGCCGCCACCGAGGCAGACGCCGTCGACCGCCACGACCAGCGGCTTGCGCCACGCCTCCAGCCTGGCCATGAACGCGTTCCCCTCGTGGATCCTGGCCTCGATCTGCGCGGGGTTCTCGTATTCCAGGAACGACGCGACGTCGGCGCCGGCCAAGAAGGTGCCGCGCTTGGCGTTGGCCAGCACGACGGCCCGCACGTCCTGGTCCTTGTCGAGCTCGTCGACCATCTTGGGCAAGGCCTCTAAGAGCTCCATGTCGAGGAGCGCCACGCTGCGCCCCGGCTGGTCTATCCACAAGATCGCGACGTCGCCGCGCTTCTCGACGAAGAGCCCGCTCACGGTCCTACCCTCTCGAGGAGCATGGCGTGCCCCTGGCCGCCGGCCGCGCAGGCGGTGACGAGCGCGAACCTGCCGCCCTCGACGTGGAGCCTGTGAATGGCCGTGGTCACGAGGCGCGCGCCCGTGGCGCCGAACGGGTGGCCCAGCGACACCGAGCCGCCCCACGGGTTCACCTTGTCAATGTCGATCTCCTTGGCGAAGGCTGCCTTGAGCCCGAGGTTCTGGCGCCCGAAGGCGTCCGACTCCAGCGCGCGCAACACCGCCAGCACCTGGCCCGCGAAGGCCTCGTGGATCTCGATCACGTCGATATCGTCCCAACCCAGGCGGTTCCGGGCCAACAAGCGCGGCACCGCGTAGGCGGGGCCAAGGAGCAGTTCGTCGCCGGGGTCTTGCGCCACGAACGTGAAGTCGACGATGCGCGCTAGCCCCTCGCGTCCCTCTGCCAGGGCGCGCTTCTCGCTCATGAGGACGACGGCGGCGGCCCCGTCCGTTAGGGGGCTCGCGTTGCCCGCGGTGACCGTGCCGAACGGTCTGACGAACGCCGGCTTGAGCTTCGCGAGCTGCTCCATGCTGGTGTCGTCCCTGACGCCGTTGTCGGCGCCCACCACGGTGCCCTTGGGCGGCACCATGACGGCGATGATCTCCGCGGCCAAGTGCTCGCGGTTGGCGGCCGCGCCCTGGTGCGAGCGCAGCGCGTAGGCGTCCTGCTCGGCGCGGGAGACACCGAACTTGGCCGCGAGGCGGTCGGCGCTCTCGCCCATGGTCTCGCCGGTGGAGAACTCGGCTATGGCGGGCGCCTTGGGCAGCAGGTCGCGCGGCTTGAGGCCCTTGAAGAAGGCGGGCCAGTCCTTGAGGCCCTTGTAGCGGCGGCTGTCGAAGAATCGCCTGCGCAGCTCGCGGCTGAAGCCCACGGGCACGTCGCCCAGCATCTCCACGCCGCCTGCTAAGGCCACGCCCGCGTGGCCTGTCACGATGCCGAGGGTGGCGTCGGCGATGGCGCGGTTGGACGAGATGCACGCCATGGTGACGGTGTGCGCCGGCACGCCGTCCGGCACCCCGGCCGCCAGGGCGGCGTCGCGAGCGACGTTGCTGACGGCCACGTTCTGCACCACCGTGCCCATGACGACCTGGTCGATCTCGGCGCCGCTCAGCCCGGCCCTGGCGAGCACACCGGCGAGGGCCATGCGCGCCAGGTCGTAGGCGACGAGCGAGCGGTAGTCGGAGCCGGCACGGCTGAAGGGGATGCGCCCGCCCGCCGCCACCACGACGCCCTTGCCGCTGCGTCCGGCCCGCGGCCCCGCCCTCTCGGCGGAGGCCGAGAAATTTGTACTGGGTCTAAACATATTGCCTGAAGTGTACCGCCCACCCACCCGCTAGTGAGCATGTGATTCGACGGCCGCGGCGGCCCCAGCGGCGTGCCGCCCACCCACCCGTCAGGGGTCTGCGTCCCGGAGCACCTGAGCCAGCGCCTCGTCAGGCCGCGGTCTGGCACCGATCCTCTCGACCACCCACGCCGACACGCGGTTCGCCTTGCGGGCGGCCTCGACCGGCGGGGCCCCGGTAAGCCACGCCGCGAGGAAGGCCCCGGCGAACGAGTCTCCGGCGCCGGTGGAGTCCACCGGCCGCGCGCTCACGGCGTCGAGGTGTGTGCCCCGGCCGTGCTCGTAAACGTACGAGCCGGCCGCGTCCAACTTGAGAGCCACCAGGGCCCCCGCGTAGAGCTCGTGCAGGCGGGCGCAGATGGCCTCGGGCTCGCGCTCGCCCGACAAGACCGCGCCCTCCTCGAAGTTCGGGAAGATGAGGTCGGCGCCCAGATCGGTCGTCTCCTGCAGGAAGCGCTCCACCCCCATCCCCCGGATCATCTGGAACGAGCCCGGGTCGAAAGACACGCGGCCGCCGTTAGCCGCCACCAGCTTAGCGGCGCGGCGCACGGCGGACCGCGGCGGATCGCCGAAGAACGACCAGCCGTGCAGGTGGAGGTTGCCCGCCTGCTCCAAGGTCGCCACGGGAAGTTCCGACGGGAGCAGGTAGTGGTCGGCTCCCTTGCCCGACACCATCGAGCGCTCGCCTTCCTGATCGATCCATACCGCTACCGAGCCCGTGAGGTGCGCGTCGCTGCGCACCCAGTCGGCCGTGAGGCCCTCCGCATGGAGCTCGTCCACCGCCAACTGCCCGAACGGGTCGTGGCCGATCTTGCCCACGAAGTGGGTGGGAACGCCGCAGCGCTGCGCCCACACGGCGGTGTTGGCGGCGCTGCCGCCGGGGGCGAGCTGCACCTCCCCGAACACGTCGCCGCCCGCCTGCAGTGGTGAGTTGGTGCGGATGAGGACGTCCCAGGCGTAATCCCCGACGACCACCAGCGCGGGCTCCACGCCTCAGACGACCTCGAGCTCGTCCTGTAAGTCGGTGGTGGCCCGGGGCCCGTCGGCCTGCAGGAAGACGTTTATCTCGGAGCGCACGCCGAAGTCCGGGAAGTACGCGCCGGGCTCGATGGTCACGCCGATGCCGGGCCGCAGCAGGCGCGTGTCGTTCGTCTCGAAGCCGTCGAGGTGCGCGGCCACACCGTGCGTCGCGCTCGTGCCCAGGCTGTGGCCCGTTCTGTGGGTGAACGCGGCGCCGTAGCCGGCCTCCTCCAAAACCTTGCGCGCGGCCCCGTCGGCCTCCGCGCCGCTCGGCCAGCGGCCCGCCGTGTAGGCCTCGGCGATGCACCTGAATGCGGCGTCACGCGCGCCCTTCACCGCCGCCCACACGTTCGTCAGTTCCGCGGAGGGCTCGCCGTGCACGCCCATCCACGTCACGTCTGCGTAGGGCGCGCTGACCTCGCCGACCTTGGCCCACAGGTCTATCAACACCACGTCACCCGGCGTCAGCACGGCGTCGCGCACGCCGGGCAGCGGGTGGTAGTGCGGATCGCCCGAGTGCGCACCGAAGCTCACGTTGGGTGAGGTCCCGGGCGTGAGGCCGAGGTCCGCGAACTGGCGCTCGATGAGCCGCTGAACCTCGCCCTCGGTCACCTCCTGACCGAGTTGCGCCCGGTGAGCGATGAACGAGAACGCGGCATCCTTGGCCGCCATCACGCCCGCCGCGGCCGTCAGGTGCTGCTCGAGTTGCTCTGGCGTCCAGACCTCCAGCACCTGCGCCACGTCACCGGACGACACGACTTCCACTCCCAGCGACCTCACCCACTCCACCGTGCCGGCGTCCACGCGCCCCACGTAAGGGTTGTCGCCGCTCGGGCTGAACTCCATGGCCACTCGTTCGTGGCCGGCCAACAAGCCCTCCAGGACCGACTGCAGGCTCTGGCGGCTCGAATAGCTCTTCACGTCCACGCCCAGGTCCGGCTTCAACGACCCCGCCTCGATGGCGTGCACGGCCATGGTCGGCCTGCCGCGTGCCGGCACCAGGAGGAAGACGCGGCGGCTGGCCGTGTTGCCCTCCAGCAGCGGCCCAAGGATGGGGGCCGCCAGGGGGTTGCTGCGCCTGAAGTCGTAAACCAGCCAGGCGTCCAGCCCCTGCCTCGTCAGCTCCGCCTGCACCTCGGGTAACCAGTTCATCCGCGAATCATAGCGAGCCGAGCGTGCGCTACAACGGTAGAATCCTCACCGTGCCAGTCGCTCGCGGAGGCCGCCGCGGCGACGAGTACGCTCGCCCGGCGGTGTCCCCCGGCACCAGCGGCGCCAGCCAAGCGGAGGATCAGTTGAGACCAATCGACCGTCAGAGGGTGCAGGCGGAGCTCGACCAGCGGCTCCAGCATGACGTCTACCTGCACCTGGAAACCACCACCGGTTCCTATACCAAGCTCGGGCCCGAGAAGAAGGATCCCGTGATCGCGTTCGTGCGTAACGCGCGGGTGAACTACAGCCGCGGCACCATCACGGGCTCGGGTCCGTACAGAGTAGGCCTCAAGCTGGAGGGGGGCTGGGTGTACGCCGACGGCCTCACCGACTTCGAGGTCAACGAGCGTGACGAGCTCCTGCTGGCCGGAGTGAACGGCGAGGGTCAACTCACGATGGCGCTGCAGCTATCCCTCACGCCCTTCAGAGAGGGTCCCGACGATGCCCGGTAAGAACACCGCCGTGCCCGACGCACTGGCCGGAAGCAACCGTATGGCCCCGTTCGTCGCGGAGAACGAGCGGGCCGTCCTCGTGGTGCTGCCTCATCCAGACGACGAGTCGTTCGCCACGGGCGGCACCCTCGCCCTCTGCGCGGACGCCGGCGTCCCTACCATGTACCTGTGCGGCACCTACGGCGACATGGGGCGCCGCATGGGAAAGCCCGCCTTCACGAACCGCGAGGCGCTGCGCGACGTGCGCACGGTCGAGTTGAAGAACGCGTGCGCCGTACTGAAGTGCGAGCTGAGGTTCATGGGCATGCGTGACAAGTGCATCGAGTTCGAGGACCCGGCCGAGGTCGCCGCGCGCGTGCGCGACGTGATCGTCGAGCTGGGCGCGAGCACGGTGATCACCTATTACCCCGGTCACGGCGTGCACCCCGATCACGACGCCCTCGGGCACGCCACGGTGCTGGCCGTGCGGGGGCTGCCGGCCGGCTCTCGCCCGCGCATCCTGGCCGCCGCCGTGGGCAACCCGGAGGCGCTGCTAGAGGAACTGGGTGAGCCCGACGTGGCCGCCGACATCACGCCGGTCGCAGACACCAAGCTGGACGCCCTAAAGGCCCACCGGTCGCAGACCGAGGTCATGTTCAAGCACTTGGAAGGTGACGCCCCGGAAGACGCGCAAGCGCGCAACTTCTCGGAGCGTCTGACGAAGAGCGAGAACTATTACGTGCTGGACCCGGACGCGCCGACCCTGCTCGAGTGAGCTCAGCGCGGCTCGGCGTCGGAGCCGGGCGTGGACGGCGGCTCGGTGTCGTGGCCGGGCGTGGGCCGCGGCTCAACCCCGTGACCGGGCGCGGGCGGGGCCGCCACACCGGAACCGGGCGCGCCCGGGGCCGCCACGTCGGTCCCGGGCGTGGGTGTGGCCGCCGGCCGAGGCTCCGGGCTAGGGCCCTCGCCGCGCGGTCGCCCCAGGGCGCCGAGCATGCCGTTCCGGTAGAAGAGGTAGAGGCCACCGGCGATCAGGAACAGGGGCACGAACCAGTTGCCGCTGTTCTTGCCGCCCAGCAGGTCGGCCACGGCCAACACGGCGAGCACGCCCGCTGGGTAGATGGCCCAGGCCTGCGGCTTCACGACCAGGCGGGTGAGCGCGAAGAAGGTGGCGGCCATCCCGAGGAGGAACGCGGTTCCGCTGAAGGCGTCGAGGGGACCCGAGAGGGTCGAGGCCAGCGCCAGGGAGCCGAGCGTGCCCGCGACGATCACGGCCCACCAGCGGTTGGGGTCGTTGCGCCAGACGAGCGCGAATGCCAGGCCGATCGCGGCGAGGAACAGCCCTCCGCCCACGAAGCTCGGGAAGATGCTGGCCAGCGCCAGTCCGGCGAGCGGCAGCGCGGCCAACTGCATGACCTGGTTGTCCTGGCGCTTGCCCTGCTGATAGACGTAGTAGGCCAAGCCGCCGAACAGCGCGGCGCCGATGAGTCGCCCGAAGACGTTGAACAGCCCTATTCCACCGAGCAGGAACAGCAGCCCGAGCAGAATGAGCACTGCTCCCGGGACCATCTTGGCGTTGACGTTGTTGCTTCCTTGTTCCATCCTCGTGCCTCCGTCGCGGCGCGCAGGTGAGGCGCCGCCTTGGTACTCAGGCTAGACCGGCGCCCACGCCCGGCGCCTCGGCGTTGGGGAGGCCATGGGTCTAGTCAGTTGGGGGCTCCGTTCCTCATCCTAAAGAGTGACGCGCCGCGGCCCGGCCCCGGGTACCCTGGACGCGGAAGGTGACTCACGTGGCTACCAGCTCCGCCCCCATCCGCGTTCTCCTGGTGGACGACCACACCGTGGTGCGTCGCGGGCTGCGCCTGGCCTTCGACCTCGAGCCCGACCTGCAGGTCGTGGGCGAAGCGGCCAACGGCCAGGAGGCGGTTCAGCGGGCCGGGGAGCTTCGCCCCGACGTCGTGGTCATGGACCTGCTCATGCCGGTCATGAACGGCGTGGACGCCACGCGCGTGATCAGGCGCGAGTACCCGGAGGTCGAGGTCGTGGCCCTCACCAGCGTCCTGGAGGACCGTCTCGTCATCGACGTCGTCGAGGCCGGCGCGGCGGGCTACATGCTCAAGGAGACGCGCCCGGACGAGCTCTTCGAAGCCGTACGCGCCGCCGCCAGGGGCGAGGTGCGCCTCGACCCCCGCGCGCAGCAGCGGCTGGTACGTGAGATGCGCGGGGGCGGCCCAGCGAGGGAGTCCCTCACCGATCGAGAGCTCGAGGTCTTGGCGCTCCTGGCCGCCGGCGCCACCAACAAGTCGATAGCGCAGCAGCTCGACATCGCAGAGGCGACGGTGAAGAGCCACGTCTCCAACCTGCTCTCCAAGCTGGACCTGAGGAGCCGCACGCAGGCCGCGCTTTACGCCATGCGTGAGGGGTTGGTGGTGCGTGACCCCTGAACCGGGGGCCGCTGCCGACCGTGACGGGTCGCACACGGCCTGGTACCACAGCCTTTCCAACCGCCTGACGCTGCTCCTACTCGGCGTGGTCGCGGTCCTCGCCGTCGCCACCGGCGTCCTGCTGTGGCGGGGGCTCGCCACCCTGGTGAGCGCGTCGACTGCCGGCAGCGACCTCGCGGGGGCCGCCGCCGCGGTGGCGGGAGCCGACCAGGCGACGGTCGCCGCCGTCTTGCGCAGCACGCTCGTGAACTTAGCCGTCGTCGTGGCAGTCACGCTCCTGGCGGCGGCCGCCTTCTCACGCGCGCTCCTGGTAGAGCCCATCTCGCGCCTCACACAGACGAGCCGGGCACTGGCGTCCGGCGACCTGGCGGCGCGCGTCGACCTCGCCGACCGCTCCGAGCTGGGCGAGCTGGCGCGTTCGTTCAACGCCATGGCCGACAGCCTTGCGGCCGCCCAGAGCGACCTCGAGGCCCGCGTCACGGCCCGCACGGCCGAGCTGCGCGCGCTCTTGTCGCTCTCGAACACCATCGCGCTGACCACCGACCTCAAGCCGCAGGTCGACGCGGTGCTCGAGCAGCTCGTGGCCGGGGGCCGCGTGGCCTCGGCCGAGATCTTCGAGCTCGAGCCCACGGGCAGGCTGTTGACGCTGGCCCGAGCCGGCCTGCCCGCGCAGACGGCCGCCGCGCGAGCAGGTCCTCCCCTCACCGACATGGAGGCCGGCATCAGCGAGATCGTGCCGCACGCCGTGGTGGACGGCGACGAGCTGGCCCTGCCGCTGCGCGCCCGCGACCGCGTGGTGGGCGTCCTCACCGCCACGGCCAAGGCGGGCGCCGGCTGGGACGAGGAGAACCTCCGCTGGGTGGGTGGGCTGGCGGCGCAGGCGGCCGTGGCACTGGAGAACAACCGCCTTTACGAGCTGGCCCGCGACGAGGCCGCGGAGGAGGAGCGCCGCCACCTCGCCCGCGAGCTGCACGACTCGGTCAGCCAGGCGATCTACTCGGCCGTGCTCACCGCCCACGCCGCGGAGCGGCGCCTGGAGAGCGACCCGGAGGCGGCGCGCAAGGGGCTGCAGGGGGTGATCGAGCTGGCGGAAGCGGCGCTGGCCGAGATGCGCGCGCTGATCTTCGAGTTGCGGCCAGAGGCCCTCGCCGAGGTCGGTCTGATCGGCGCGCTGCACCGGCAGTTGGACGGCCTCGAGCTGAGGCACGGCCTGCAGGCCGAGAGACGCCTTGGTTCCGAACCCGACGTGCCCTTCACCACGAAGCAGGTGCTCCTGCGCGTGGCCCAAGAGGCACTCCACAACGTCGTCAAACACGCGAGCGCCAAGAGCGTCAGGGTGACTACCGGTGTGGACGGCCTCAACCTGCTCCTCACGGTAGCCGACGACGGCGTCGGCTTCGATACCGCGCAGTCGCATCCGGGCCACCTGGGCCTGACGTCGATGCACGAGCGCGTTGCTGCGCTGGGCGGTAGCCTCCGAGTGGAGAGCAAGATCGGCAGCGGCACCACGGTCAGCGTGCGAGTGCCGTACGACCCGGCCGCACCGGCAACCGATCCCGCCGGGCCGGTGCCGGAACGAGACCCCCGATGAACGGCCCGGACGGACCGCGGGCAGCCGGCAACGCCGGTCCGCCAATGGGTGGCGGGGAGCACGGCAAGCGTGCGGGGCGCGATCGGCACTCCGGGCGCGCCCGCACGGGCCTGCTACTGATCGTCCTTGGCGCGGCCTTCGCCCTACGGCAACTTGGCGCGTCGGGCTTGCTCTTCGAACTCCTGTGGCTGGCGGCCATCTTCGCGGCCGCCTCGTGGACTTACCGGCTCATCGAGCGGCGTTCCACGTCGGCACCGGCCAAGACGCGTTCCCGCACTCTCGTGTTCCTGTTGGCGGCGTTCGGGCTCTTCGCGGTCATCACCCTCGACCGGCTCGCGGGCCCGGCTTTCCTCGGAACCGTCGCGCTCTACTTCTGGCTCAGGTACTCGTCGCCCTCCGTCGGGCGCTCGCGGGCGACGGGGCTTGCCATCGTCGCGGGCGCGGTGTCCACCGTCGCCCTGGTGGCCGCGGTCAGTGAACTGTTCCCGCGCTGGGACTCGGGCGCCATCTTCTTCCTCGGGATGACGGCAACGTTCACGTTCGTCTACCTGCTGCCCCGGGAGCGGGGTGGGGCACGCTGGGCTCTCTGGCCGGCCCTGGCGTGGGCGGCGCTCACGCTCCTCGTCAACGACCCCACCGGTACCTTCACGCGTTGGGCGCTGCCGCTCACGCTCATCGGGGTTGGCGTCGCGCTGTTGGGCTATACGCGAGGCCGGCGATAGGCGGCGCCAACGACGTTTCGGGACGATCGCCAGACGCCTGGCGGCAACAGCGAGACCGTCACGCACGCGGTGCACGGGCATCTTGACCGCCTTGGAACGGAGGCCCGGCGGGCGGCTGCGGAGGCTCGATGTGGACGCGTGGGGTGATATCAGCTGCTGGTACTACTTCGTCAGTAGACGAACTCGTCGATGTGATAGAGCGCCACCTTGGCGGCGCCCACCCTCGAGCGCGCGCCGGCCCTGAACGCGGCGTACTGGGCGGCGGCCTCGTCCTCGTCGAGGGGCTCCACGCCGCCCTCGGCAGCCCGCGTCTCGTACGCCGAGCCGGGCTGCAGCACGAACGGCGAGAGGTAGACGAGGTCCTCGGCGTCCAGCGGCAGCCGCTCAAGCAGGGCAAGACTGTCAGCCAAGTGCGCCTCCGCGAACCGACGACCACCGGCCCCCACCATCACGATGACCGATACGCTCAGTCCGGCCTCCTTGAGGCATGCCACGAACTCCGCGGCCTCGTCCGCGCTGCCCGGCTTGTTCAACCAACCGAGGAGCTCGTCGTTACCGGTCTCGACCCCGATGGCGACCCTGCCCAGGCCCAACTCGCGCAGTTCGCGCCACTGCTCGAGGCCCTTCTTCTCGCCAGAGAACACGTCCACGAAGGCGTTGATCGGCCTGCCGGGAAAGGCGGACCTGGCGACCTCGAACACGGGCCGCAGCTTCGAGTTCGCGAGCACCAGGGCGTTGCCGTCCGCGAGGAAGACGCTCTCGCGCGCCTCCGCAGCGGCGCCGAGCAACCCTTTGACTCCGGCAACGTGCGCCTCGAACTCATCGATGCGCCGCATCCGGAAGGGACGGTCCTGGTAGAAGGTGCAGAAAGTGCAGCGGTTCCAACTGCAGCCGAAACTGGCTTGTAATACTACCGACTGATACTGGTCTGGGGGTAGGATCGACACGGGCTGGTAGACCCTCAAGAAGCGCTCGCGCTCGGCCGCCAGCGACTCGGGTGTCCACTCCAACACGCGCTCGACGCGGCGGGCGAGTTCCCCACCGCTACCGGTCACCACGATGTCGGCAAGCGAAGCTTGCGCCTCGCGCGCCACCGCGAGCGCCCGCGCGAACAACCGCTCGGTATCCTCGCTCGGAACCCGCCACCTGCGGCGCGTACCGCGCTCCCGGCGACGCCCGAACACTTCCGAGGCCAGCGAGCGCTTGTAAGTTTCGCCGGCCCTGAACCAGTGGATCGGTCGTCCTTCCAGGTCGAACCCCACCACCTCACGCCGGCTCGGGCTGAGAGTGGTGCTGCCCGCGTGAACCGTAGCCAGGAAGGGCTCTTCACTCATGCGGCCACCTTACGACCGGCACGGTGCCGATTTCCCACCGTGAAGTACCAGGCTCCGAACGCCGCGAACGCCGCCGACCGAGTACACTATGCGCCGCATGTCGGACGCTGCCCACTCGCACCACCCAGAAGCTAAACGCGAGGTCAGTGACCTGGCGCGCGAGGTGGGCCGCCGCCGGACCTTCGCCATAATCTCCCACCCAGACGCGGGCAAGACGACGCTCACGGAGAAGCTCTTGCTGTATAGCGGCGCCATCCGCGAGGCCGGCTCGGTGACCGCCAAGGCGGGCACGGCGCAGGCCACCTCCGACTGGATGAGCATCGAGCGCGAGCGCGGGATCTCGATCTCGTCCGCGGCCATGCAGGTCGACTACCGGGGCTACGTCCTGAACCTTCTCGACACCCCCGGCCACCAGGACTTCAGCGAGGACACCTACCGCACGCTTACCGCGGCCGACAGCGCCGTCATGCTTTTGGACGCCGCCAGAGGAGTCCAGGAACAGACCCGCAAGCTCTTCACGGTCAGCCGCGAGCGGGGCATCCCCATCTTCACTTTCATCAACAAGCTGGACCGGCCCGCGCTCGACCCGTACGCCCTGCTCGACGAGGTCGAGAGCACGCTCGGCATCCAGGCGGTGCCGATCACCTGGCCGATCGGCGACGGCCCCGACTTCAAGGGCGTCTACGAGCGCACTAACAACCGCCTCCACACCTACGAGCGCACCGAACGCAACGCACGCCGTGCGCCCGTCACCACGGCGGCCCCCGACGCGGAAGAGGTGACCGCCGCCATCGGCGAGGCTGCTCAAAGAAAGCTCATCGAAGACATCGGTCTGCTCGACTCGGCGCTGCCTCAGCTCGACCGCGAGCGCTTCTTAGCGGGCGAGATAACGCCGGTCTTCTTCGGCAGCGTGCTGACGAACTTCGGCGTCGAGGTCTTCCTGGACCACTTCCTCGACCTCGCCCCGCCACCTGGCGACCTCGTGACGACCGCCGGCGTCCTGCACCCGACCGACCCCGACTTCAGCGCCTTCGTCTTCAAGGTGCAGGCGAACATGAACCCCCGGCACCGGGACCGCACCGCGTTCGTGCGCGTCTCGTCGGGTGTGTTCCACCGCGGCGTGCAGGCCGTCCTCACCCGCACGGGCCGCGACGTCAAGCTGGCGCAGGCGCACACCATGTTCGCGGACGAGCGCGCCACCGTCGACGCCGCCTACCCGGGCGACATCATCGGGCTCGTGAACCCGGGCACCTTCCGCATCGGTGACGTGATAAGCAGCCGGCCCGGGGTCCAACTGCCGAGTTTCCCGCGCTTCGCGCCCGAGCGCTTCGCGACCGTCCGCACCAAGCACACCGACCGCCACAAGGCGTTCCGCAAGGGGCTCGAGCAGCTTGCCGAGGAGGGCGTCGTGCAGCTCTTCTACCCCGCGCAGGGCGCCCGCGACCCCATCCTCGGCGCCGTCGGCCAACTGCAGTTCGAGGTCTTCGAGCACCGCATGCGCGAGGAGTACGGCGTGGAGGTGCTCTTCGACCACCAGCCCTACCGCGTCATCCGCTGGCTGAGCCGTACCCCCGAGAAGCCCGTGCGCTTCGGCATGCTCGTGCACGATGCCGACGAGCAGGCGGTGGCGCTGTTCAGGTTCGAGGGCGAGATCAAGTACTTCGAGGACGAGCACCCCGAGGTGAAGCTGGCCGACTCGCCCGGCGCCACCGACGTCGTGCGCCTGTAGCGCGGCCGGCCGCCGGCCGAGGCGAGGCGTTGGCCCGGCGTCAATCGAGCGTGGGCCCAGCGTCAGCCGAGCGTCAGCGCGTAGTAACTGCTCATCACGATCAACATGGCGAAGAAGCCGACGACCCCCAGCGAGACGGCCTGCCGACCCGCCCTGCCGAGGCCGCGGAACTGCACGCCCAGGCCGATGCCGACCATGGCGGCGGCGGTCAGGAGCGTGCCTCCCAGGGTGAGGTAGGTGACGGCGTCGGCGCTCAACCAACCGAGGCTCGTGACGCCGCTCAGCGCCAGGAACCCGAGCACGAAGCCAGGAACGAGCGGTGGCACGCGCCGCTTGGTGCCGGTCGCGGCCGCCCCTGGCACCTCGGTCGCCCGGGCGCCGTCCCTGACGGCCTCGCGCCGCAGCCACCAGCCGAGCAGCATGAGGACGGGGGCGAGGAGCACTACCCGGGAAAGCTTGACGAGGAGCGCCAGGTCCCCTTCCCCGCCACCGACCGCGGCGCCGGCGGCGACTACGTGGCCGACTTCTTGCAACGTGGCGCCGGCGATCACGGCCACCAGCTTCGACGACACGAGGGCGAGCCCGTCCCAGGCCGCGAACGCCACCACGCCCAGGGTGCCGAGGACGCTGACGACCGCGACCGAGAGCGACACGTGCTTCTCGTCGGGCTTGAGCAGGGGCAGGGCCGCCGCGATCGCCGACGCGCCGCACACCCCGGTGCCGACGGCGATGGAGCGACGCAGGTCGCGCGGCACCCCCCAACGCCGACCGATGGCCTCGACGGCGCCGAAGGCCACCAGCACGCCCAGCGCACTGCCGACGAGCACCGTCGGCCCGACGGCCGCCAACGCCCGCATGTCCAGCCGCACTCCCAACAGCACGATCCCCAGGCGGAGCAGGAACGTGGCCGCGAAGCGGGCCCCCGGTGCGACGGCTGCGGTCCGGGTCCCGCTGGCGAGCCGCCACCCGGCGCCACCGAGCAGCGCAAGAACCAGGGGTCCTAGCAGCTTGAAACCGGGCACCCGGGCCAGTTCGAAGGCCAAGAAGGTGAGCAAGACGACCACTGCCAGGCCGGCCAACAAGGGCTTGAACCTACCGGTTTCCTGGCCGATCCGCTGGGAAGGGTGCGCGTTGAGCATGGGGCGAGCCTAAGCGCGTGCGAGGTATAATGCTAGAGGCGTTGGAGTGATGTATGTATCAGCGGCATTTATACTGGGCCTTCCGGAGGGCTGCCGGCCGGCGTCCCAGCACCACCCAGCCCCGAGGCGGCCGGCCGCGCGACCGGACGGGCGGACGGCTGGTCAGACGGACGAACGGCCGAGCCCCCAGCGTTCCGCTAGCGTTCGCAGCGCAACCGTCCACCACAAGGAGGTATCAGCGTGACTGATGATCAACAGCCTGCACGGGCGCAGTCCACCAACCTCGCTTCACCCAAAGCCCCCCGCCTCGACCCACATCTGCTGCATACCTTCCTGGTGGTCGCGCGCGCCGGCACCATCACCCGGGCCGCCAAGCTGCTTCACCGCTCACAACCCGCAGTGACGGCGGCGGTGAAGCGCCTGGAGGCCGGCTTCGGCGAGCCCCTGTTCACGCGCACCGCTCGTGGCGTGCGCCTCACCCACCTGGGAACACGGCTGCAGCCGCACGCCGAGGCGCTAGAGCGGGTGCTGGGCGGCGTGGAGGAGCTGGCCTCGGAGGTCGCCAGGCTGGAGGGCGCCCGGCTCCGCATAGCCGCCAGCACCACGATCGCCCTCTACTGGCTCCCGCTCCGCCTGGCGCGCTTCTTGGGCACTCACCCCACGGCCACCGCCTTGGTTCACACGCGCAACTCGGTGGGGGCGATCGCCGAGCTGAGCGCCGGCGAGGTCGACCTCGCGCTCGTCGAGTCTCCCAGCTCCAGCTGGGCCGGGCTTCAGCCCGGGCTTCTCGGCCCCACCACGGTCCACGAGGACGAGCTCGTGCTCGTCGTCGACCCCGGCCACTTCCTCGCGCGGCGCGGCCGCGTCTCCCCGGAAGAGCTCGGCGGGCTCGAGTTCATCGGGCGCGAGGTGGGCTCGGGCACCCGCGACGTCCTGGAGAAGGCGCTCGAGGACGGTGGCATCGTGCTCGACGTGAGGCTCGAGCTCGGCGAGCCGGAGGCCATCAAGCGCGCCGTGCGCGCGGGGCTCGGGGCAGCCGTACTCTCCCGCGTGGCGGTGGACGCGGAGGTCGAGCGGGGGGAGCTTGTCGCCCTGTCCATCGACCACCCCGGGTTCCGGCGCCAGTTCACCCTCCTCCACCCGCCGCAGGAGCTGGCCGGCCAGGCCGCCTGGGCGTTCAGGACGCTGGCGGTCGAGACCCGCGGGCCTATGCCTCCTCGCCGAGCGCCTCGACCGCCGACTCCGCGAGGTGGGCGATGGTCGCCTGGTCGAACCTGAAGCTGACGCCGGCCGTCTCGTACAGTTCGTCGAGGGGTCTCGTGCCGCCCAGGGACAGCGCCGCCTTGTAGTCCGCCAACGCCTTGGGGGCGTCGCGCCGCGCGTTCTCCCACACCTGCAGCGCCCCCAGGTAGGCCATGGCGTACTCGATGTAATAGAAGGGGAACAAGAACACGTGGATGATCTGCCACCCCTTGGCCGCGGGCCCCTCGAAGCCCGTGTAGTCCACCCCCACGTCGAAGCGCTTGCTCAGGCGCACCCACTCGGCGTCGATCTCCTCGATGGACGGCCCGTCCTCGGCGGGGTGTGTGTAGACGAAGTGTTGGACGGCGTCGACCTTCGATGCCTGAACCAACAGCTCGAGCGCGCGCACCAGCAGCGCGGCCTGCGACCTGCCCGCGTCCTCCGCATCGTAGAAGCCACCCTTCTCGCGCGTGAGGTACGGCAGCGTGAGGAGCTCCATGGCTTGCGAGGCCAGCTCGTTCATCTCGGGCCTCTCCGAGAAGTGCCACAGGTACGGCCACGCGTTCTGGGTCAGCACGCTGTGGAAGGCGTGGCCGGCCTCGTGGCGCATGGTGAGCAGATCGTCGTCGGTGCCGACGGTGCTCCAGTACACGTAAGGGCGGCGCGAGCGCGGGAAGTAGTTCTGGTAGCCAAGCCCCGGCACCTTCGTGGGGCGGGGCTCCAGGTCCATCCAACCGTCGCGCAGGAGCTCGTAGCCGGCCGCCAGCTCGGGGTCCAGGGCGTGGAACATGCGGCCCAGGCCCTCCTCCAGTTCCCGCACCGACTCGAACGGCTCGAGCGCCTCGCGGCCCCGGACATCGCAGGCGAGGTCCCAGGGGCGCAACCGCTCGAGCCCTAGGAGCCGGGCCCTGCGCGCGTAGACCTCGCGCAGGCGCGGCACCACCTCGCGCTCTACCGCCTCGTGCATGCGCAGCGTGTCCTCCGGCGTGTACTCACGGCGCTTCAACTGCCGCCAGGCCAAGGCGCGGTAATCGGGCAAACCGACGTTCCACGCCGTCTGGTTGCGCACGGTCATCAAGCGCGAGAACAACACGTCGAGGTCGGCGAAGAGGGCCGTACGGCCCGCGACTATGGCGCGATAAGCGCGCTCACGAAGCGCCCGGTCGGGGCTCTCCAGCTTGCTCTGCGCCTGGCCGAGCGTGAGCACCTCGCCGTCGAGCTCGATGCGCAGGCCGCCGGCGATCTCACCGTAGCGCTGCCCGAGAGCCGCCTCCTCGGCCATTAGGGGCAGGTTCTCCTGCCTGAAGAGCTCCACGGCGTCGCGCATGTCGACCCACGTCCCCGCGAGCTCGGGAGGCGGCTCGTAGCCGGGCACGGCCAAGAGCTTGCGGTTGAGCAGGTCATCCAGGCGCACCAACTCCGGCAGCACGCGACCGACGAAGTCGAGGTAGGCGTTCTTCGCGTCCTCGTCGGCAGTGTCCTCGTCCTTGGCGCGGGTGAGGCCCGCCATGAGCTCCCGGAAGTCGACGCTGACCTCGTTCACCTCGGTCAGGAACGCGGGCATGTCGGCGGCCGTCACGCTCTTGGCCAGCAGCGCCTCGGCGCGCGGGGCAAGCGAGTCCGGGTTTATGGCGGCGACGACGAACTTGCCGTCCGCGCTGCTACTCGTGGCTTGTGACATGCTCGAGGTTACCCCCGTCAAGTCGGCGGCGCCAGCAACTCCAGCGGCAACGCCTCGCCCACGTTGCCCCGGTAACCGACCA
Organism: Truepera sp.; assembly: GCA_032027045.1. Classification (NCBI taxonomy): domain Bacteria; kingdom Thermotogati; phylum Deinococcota; class Deinococci; order Trueperales; family Trueperaceae; genus Truepera; species Truepera sp. The sequence continues at coordinate 2,555,365 of JAVSMU010000001.1, forward strand.
CCGTGGTTGCCATGCACAGCGAGTCGTAGATGGCCTCCTCGGTGGCCTCGATGGCGGCCAGGAAGAGGGGCGATAGGTCGTCGTTGCCCACCTCGCGCCAGTCGCGGCGCGGGCCGGAGCCCCCGCGCCGCCTCACGCTCTCGGCCGTGGAGAAGGCGAGGGCGTAATCGCCGGAACCGTTCGAGAACGCCGCCCCGGTGCGCGCCAGCCCGGCCATGGCGCGCGCGGCCAGGCGCCTCAGGCTGCCGGCGCTCAGGGGAGCGTCGGTGGCGAGCACCATCATGATGGAGCCGTCGGGGTCGACCGGGGCTCCGGCGCCGGCCAACTCGTCCCTCAGGTAGTGGCGGCCGCCCCGTATCCCCACCGGCATTCCCGCCACCTGCAGCACGCCGCCGAAGTTCGACTGCACCAACGCGCCCACGGTCCAACCCCCCAGGCCTCCAGGTAGGCGCCGCGACGCCGTGCCGATGCCTCCCTTGAACCCGAACGCCATGGTGCCGGTGCCGGCCCCCACGCTGCCCTGCGTCACGGGGCCGTCGGCAGCGCTCTCCAGCGCCAGCAACACGTGCTCGGCCGTGACCCTGCGGGCCCGGATGTCGTTCAGCCGGCCGTCGTTGGTCTCCCCCACGAAGGCATTCACCGAGCCCACGCGCTCGTTCCCCCTTGCACTCAACGTCCACTCGAGCAGCGCGTCGGCGGCGCGCGGCACGCTGAGCGTGTTGGTGAGCGCGACGGGCGTCTCGAGCTCTCCCAACTCCACGACCTGCGTGGCGCCCATGAGCTTGCCGTAACCGTTCCCCACGCACATGCCGGCGGGCACGCGCCAGCGGTACGGGTCGTCGGGGTGGGCCAGGATCACCGTTGCGCCCGTGCGCACGCCTTCGCCCTCCACCAGCGTGTGGTGCCCGACGCGCACCCCGGCCACGTCGGTGACGGCGTTCAGCGGTCCCGTGGGTAGCACCCCGGTGACGACGCCGAGGTCACGAAGCCGTGCGCGCGCAGCAGGTTGCATGACCGGCAGCGTACTACCGCGCGGCGGCGCGCCGGCGGTCCGAAGCGCCCTTGCGCGGGCGCCCGTCCGACCTCATGATTGAGTCGTAGGGCACGGCCGCGCTCCCGCCACGCCGCGCCAACAGCCGTCCTCCCAACCGCCCCCCCAGGGCGTGGCAAACGAAAGGCCGAACCATGACCGACCAACAGCCCGTTCCCGCCACCACCGAGCTCGCACGTGGCACGCCCCTCAAGTACCTCGACAAGGCCCTCGGCGGCCTCCGGGACCTGGGGCTCGTGCCCGAGAACACGAGCAGTCAAGAAACGCCGATCGTCGCGCTCCTGAGCCAGATCTCTGACCTCGACCGTGACCGCGTCGTGGCCATCACGCGCACCCTCGCGCAGGCGTCGCTGTTCAACGACGTGGTGCGCCAGCAGGTGGAGGCCATGCACGTCGCGACGCGCTACGAGGACCTCACCAAGTCGTTCAACAGCATCCGCGACGACGCGAAGATGATGGTCGACCAACTCGACGACGGCAAGCTGAGCACCTTCGAGCGCCTCGCCAACGTCTGGATGAAGGTCACCCGTGGCGACATCGCCAACCGCTTCGACAAGATCAAGAGCACCTACCTAGACGTCACCAAGGACGCCCAGGACCAGATCCAGCGCGAGCACGCGATCCTCGAGGCCTACCGCGACTTCCGCGGCGCGCTCAAGGAGTCCGAGGTACTCGCGTTCGAGGTGCTGAAGAAGGGCGAGGCCGAGCTGGAAGCGGCCAAGGCGGCCGTCAACGAGTCGATGGCCGCCGTCGACGCCTACCAGGGCGAGGACCTGGCCGAGCGCGCCCGGCTGGAACTGGCGCGTGACGAGAAGGTCCGCGCTTTGCAGCTCACCGACAAGCGCTACCAGATCGCCAAGGACCTGTCCGACAACCTCACCATCTCGTACAACACGTCCGAGGTCGTGATGGCGCGACTCATGCAGACCAACACCGCCAAGGAGCGCGTGCGCGCGCAGGCCGTGTCGTTCTTCAGCACCAACGAGACGGTGCTGACCGCGCTCACGGCGACCTTCACGGGCCTATTCGGCCTCAACGAGGCCACGCGCAGCCTAGACGCCATGACGAAGGGCGTGAGCGACTCGCTCGACACGCTCTCCGACATCGGGGGCAAGGTGCAGGAGGCCGCCCTGAAGGCGGGCTACGGTCCGACCGTGCGTGCCGAGTCGGTCAAGCGTCTGGTCGACTCGGTCGTCAACTACCAGGAGCGCTCGCTCGAGATCATCGACGAGATGCGCGAACAGGCCACCAGCAACGCCGCCGAGATCCGCACGGCCGTCGAGGACGGTAAGCGCCGCCTCGCGCGCCTGGCGGAACAGGGGGCGACTCTGACGACCACCGATGGCTGACGCACCGGGCCCGAGCGGGGCGCCCAGACCAGCGCCCCCGCCCCTGGATGACGTCATGCTCGCCATGGACGTCGTCGACACGCTGCGCCACCGCGAGCGGCTCGTGCAGACGGAACTGGCCTCGGACGGCCGCGACGAGGCCATGCTCGAGAGCCTGCGGAGCATCTACGCTTCGCAGGGCATAACCGTCAGCGACGAGGTCCTCAAGCAAGGCGTCGAGGCCCTCGCGGAGGGACGCTTCGTCTACGAGGCGCCGGCGCGGCGGCCCGAAACGCGGTGGGCGTACGTGTACGTGAACCGCGCCAAGTGGGGTCGGTTGCTCCTCGCGCTGTTCGTCGTGGGGGCCTTGGTGTTCTACGGCTACGACCAGGTCTTCAGGGCCCCGCACCGCGCGCTGGTGAACGACGTCGGCCGCGTGCACGCCACGGTCCTCGCCGAGTCGAGGGACCCCGCCGCCACGGCGCGCGCCGAGACCCTCTACTCCCTGGCCACCACAGCCCTGGCGAAGGGCGAGGACGAGGAGGCGCGCAGCTCGCTCGCCTCGCTCCGGACCCTCGAGGCGCAGTTGCAGGCGTCTTACACGCTGCGGATCGCCGCCGAGACCACCGGGGTGTGGCGCGTTCCCGACCTCAACACCGAGGCGGCGAACTACTACATCATCGTCGAGCCCATCGACCGTAACGGCAAGAACATCGCCATCGACGTCACCAACGAAGAGACGGGCAAGACCGAGCGCGTCAAGAGCTTCGGCCTGCGGGTCTCGGACGCCACCTTCGAGGAGATCAGGCGCGACAAGCTCGACGACGGCATCATCCAGCGCGACGTTTTCGGCGAGAAGCAGGCCGGCTTCTTGCAGCCCGAGTACTACTTCGACACCACCGGCGCCGCCATAACGAGTTGGGACTGATGATCAGCGGTAGCAAGACCCTCGAAGGCCTGGTGCAGGCACTGCAGCAGGAGCAGGCACGCACCAGCCAGTTGGACTCGTCCCTCAACCGCAGCAACGACGAGCTGCTCGCCATCGACGCCAAGCGCGTGGCCGAGCTGGGGCGCCTCGCCCAACTGCGCCTGCGTTACCTGGCCAGCAAGGACGCCAGGGTCGAGGACACGACCGACGAGCAGGTGCTCAAGTTCATCGCGCAGCGCGACGCCGCGTACCAGGACGTCCGCCGGCGCCAGGCGCAGCACGATGCCGACTTGGCGGCGCTCGAGGAGGCGCGGGCGGCCGCCCAAGACGAGCTCGGCGCCGCGATGCAAGCGGTCGAGGACGCCGAAGCCGCCACGCAGCAGCGCCTGGGGGCCGACCCCGCCTACCAGCGGCAACTCGAGGCAGCCCACGAGGCCGACCGCGTTGCCCAGAAGGCCGACGCCAAGGCGACCCAAAGCGAGAACGAGCAGGCGACGAAGGGCGAGGCGTACCGCGCCGACCCGCTCTTCTCGTACCTGTGGCGCAGGAAGTACGGCACCGTGGAGTACCGTCCGGGCGGCTTAGTCTTCGCTCCGCTCGTGCGCTACCTGGACGGGCGGGTTGCGCGCATCTGCTCGTACATGGACGCGCGCGCCAACTACGCGCGCCTGCTCGAGATACCGGTGCGTCTGCGAGAGCACGCCGCGCACAAGGCGGCGGCCGCCGAAGCCGCGCACGCGGAACTCGAACGCCTCGACCTGCAGGCGAGGGAGGACGACGGGATCGGCGCCCTGGATGCCCGGCGCACCGCCGCTCAGGCCAAGGTGGACGAGCTGGACGCCAAGATCGCGGCCAAGGCCGCCGAGGGCCAACAGATCCAAGAGGCCCTCGGACGCTTCGCGCAAGGCCAGGACAGCGACTACCAGAACGCCACCGAGTTCCTCCGCAACGAGTTCGGCCGCACGCCCATCGACGTGCTGCGCGCCGGCGCCCTTGCGACCCCCACGCCCGAGGACGACCTCGTGGTGGCGCGACTGGCCCAGCTCTCGAGCAAGCGTGAGGAGCTGGCGGCCAGCGTCGACGAACTGCGCGCCGCCGCCGAGGCCAGCCGCCGGCGCCTGCAGGAGCTCACGAAGCTGCGGTCGGATTTCAACCAGGCCGGGATGGCCCAGCCCAACTCGTCGTTCCGTGACGGGCAAGCGATAAGCACCGGCATCACGCAGTACCTTGCCGGCATGCTCACCGCGCAGGCGCTGTGGCAGCTCTTCAACCGGCAACGGCAGGTGACGAGCGGCAACGTCGACCCCACCTTCGGCTCGGGCGGCTTCGGTCGCGGGACGGTCTGGGGCGGCGGCCGGCCGCCGAGGGGCGGCGTGAACCAGGGCATCGACGTCCTGGGGTCGATCCTCGACGCGGTCGCGCGCTCGCAGTCGCACTCGAGTGGGCGGCCGAGCGGCGGCGGGTTCGGTGGCGGCTCCAGGCCGAGCGGCGGCGGGTTCAAGCCTAGTGGTGGCGGCTTCAAGCCGAGCGGCGGGTCGAAGCCGAGTGGCGGCTCGCGCCCAAGTGGCGGCAGCATGCCCAAGCGGGGCGGGTTCAAGACGGGAGGGAAGTTCTGAGCCGGAAACGTGGCCGCACGCAACCAAGGACGAGCGTCAGGCGCCACGACATGCGCCGCAAGATCGGCGCCGTGCCCGGCGCCGTCGTCTACACCGGCCCGCAGCGTGATTACGGGGCGCACCTACAACTCATCCACTACCAGGAGGACTCGCTAGAGGAGACCGAGGTCTCCGACATCGCGAGCCTGCCTAAGCTCCTCGAGGCTCCCGGAGTGCACTGGCTGAACGTGGTAGGCGTGCACGACACGAAGCTGCTCGAGAACCTAGGACAAGTGCTGGGCCTGCACCCGCTCACGGTCGAGGACCTGGCGAGCCTGGGACAGCGCCCCAAGACCGAGGAGTACGAACACTACCTCTTCATGGTCTTCCGCATCCTCACCCGCCACGGCGTCCCGGTCACCACCTCCGAAGAGCAAGGTGCTCAAGGTCGTGGTTCGGCGCCCGGCGCGCGAGCCGCGGATCCGGCGGCGGCCGAGGCTCCAGGCGCGGCCACCCCCGCCACTGGCCCAGCAACCCCCGCCCCAGGCCCGGCCACCCCCGCCACTGGCCCCGCGGCGGCAACCCCCACCCGAAGCCCGGCAGCTCCCGCCAAGCTGGTGCAGCTGGAGCCATCGGCGTCCGCCGGCACGGTCGGCCACGACCTGCTCCACAGCGAGCAGTTCTCCCTCGTGTTGCGAGAGGGCCTGCTGGTCACGTTCCAGGAGCTCGAGAGGGACCCGTTCGAGCCGCTGCGAGAGAGGTTGCGGAAGGGCGCCGGGCGGCTCAGGAAGATGGGCGCCGACTACCTCGCCTACACGCTCATCGACCTCGTCATCGACCAGTACTTCGAGGTGGTGGAGGCCTACGGTGACGACCTGGAGGCCATCGAGGAGAAGATACTGCGGGGCCCCGAGCGCGACTCGCTCGAGCGCGTCAACGACCTGCGCCGCGACCTGCTGGTGGTGCGCCGCGCAGTCTGGCCCCTGCGTGACGTGATGGCGTCGTTGCAACGCAAGGATCAGGCATACTTCTCGCCCGAGGTATCGAACTACCTGCGCGACGCGCACGACCACGCCGTGCAGGTCATGGACGCCGTGGAAACGCAGCGCGAGCAGCTCACCAGCCTGCACGACATCTACCTCACGCTGCTGAGCGTGCGCATGAACGACGTCATGAAGGTCCTGACGATCATCGCGACCATCTTCATCCCGCTCACCTTCTTGGCGGGCATCTACGGCATGAACTTCAAGTACATGCCCGAGTACCACTGGCGCTGGGCGTATCCAGCCCTGTGGCTGGTCATGCTGCTGTTGGGAGGGGGCATGCTCGCGGCCTTCAGGCGCCGGGGGTGGTTGTGAGCGCACCGGCGTGGGCGGCGTACCGCGAAACGGTCGCCCTCGCCTCCGCGCCGAGCGCCGGGGCCCGGGCCGTGCGGTGCGGCCTGGCCGTTGGCTAACGCCCCGATAGGTCTCGCAGCGCCTCGATCAACGGCCGCAGCACGTGCGACTTGAGCTTGAGCGCGGCCCGGTTCACCACCAGCCGCGCGCTCGATTCGGCTATCACGTCCACCTCGGCAAGGCCGTTGGCTCTCAGCGTCGCCCCCGTCTGAACCACGTCCACCACGGCGTCGGCCAGGCCCGAGAGGCAGGCTAGCTCGACGTTGCCCGAGAGCGCTACCACCTCCGCCGGGCTGCCGAGGCGCCTGAGGTACTCGGCCGCTACCCGCGGGTACTTGCTGGCCACGCGCCGGATGGGCCCGCTCTGGCCCTCCGGGCGGATGAGCGACAGGCGGCAAGCCGCGAAGCCCAGGTCCACGGGCGCGTAGAGGCGACTCCCGTGCTCCAGCAAAACGTCGCGCCCGACCACCCCCGCGTCGGCCACGCCCAGCTCTACGTAAGTGGGCACATCGGCGTTGCGCATGACGAGCACGGTTGCGTCGGGACCGTCGTGCCGCAGGGCGCGGTCGTCGTCACTCAAGGCGAGGCGCAAGCCGGCGCTGCGCAGCGCCGCCAGTGCCTCCTCCAGCACCCGCCCTTTGGGCAGCGCCAGCACGAGCGGCGCACCGTTGGCCCGCGTCACCTCCGGCCCCCGTTGCCAGCGAGCAGGGCCTGCAGCTCGAGCCTGCGTGCCTCCGACGCGCCCCCTTCGGCCACGCTCCTCAGGGTGCCGTCCACGAGGAGGTAAGGGATGCGCTCGGCGCGCGCCTCGCGCTCCGCCCCGCCGGGGTCGCTCGCCACCGCCCGCGCCACGGCGATGCCCGCGGCGCGCAGGAGCCTGGCGGCGGGGTCGTCGAGGGTGAGCACCTGAGGACCGAGCGCCTCCGGCCGGGCGCCAGGAGCCGCGCTCAGGAGCCGCTCGAGCCCCAACGAGAACCCGGCGGCGTAAGGCAACAGCGCCCCGTCGTAACGCCCGCCCCCTAGCAGCGGTTGGCCGTAGTCGAACGTGTAGGCGCGGAAGGTGACGCCCGTGTAGTAGCTGAGGCGCCGCGCCAGGCCGAGGTCGAGGAGTAACTCGCTGGCGTCTTCGAACTCCTCGAGCACGCCCTCGAGCCGGTCGACGGCCTGGCGCGCCGCCGCGTTCGGCGCCAGTCGGCGGGCCTCGTCGAGCAGGCCCTCGTCACCGTAGAGGTCGGGGCAGCGCAAGATGGCGTCGGCAGCGCGGCCACGCAAGCCGAGTGCGCCGATCAGGGCAAGGACGTCGGCGCGGTCTTTGCGGTCGATGGCATCGGCCAGCGCGGGCTCGTGTTCGCGCGGGACGTCGGCCGCCTCCAGTAGCGCCCTCACGTAGGCGGGGTTGCCGACCTCGATCCGCGGCGTCAGCCCCACGGCCCGGACGGACTCGCGGGCGAGGTGGATGATCTCGGCGTCGGCACGGGCGTTGCTCACGCCCACGAGCTCGATGCCGACCTGCGTGAACTCGCGGGTGCCCGCGAGTTCGGGGTGGTGTGCGTGCCAAACGGTGCCCGCGTAACGCAGGCGCAACGCGCGGCGCTCGCCGGCGGCGACCCCGGGGTAGTTGACCGTGACGAGGCGCGCCAGCGCGGGCGTGAAGTCGGACCTCAGGGCCAGCACGTCGCTGCCGTTGTCCGTCAGCTTGAAGGCCTGCGCCTCGCGCGGGTGGCTGGGGTCGAAGTGCTCTAGACCGGGGACCTCGACGGGCAGGTAACCCCACGACGCATAGAGATCGCGTAGCCGCTCGAGGGCGACCTCGCGCGCGGCAGCCGCCTCGGGCGGCGCGAAGCGCGTGCCGTCAGGCAGGCCGGTCAGGGGTTCGGCCCCGCTTCTTGCGGCCGCCGGGCGTCGAACCATGCCAGCAGGATGCCCGCCAGCGCCACAATCTCGCTCAGGAGGAACAGGACGTTGAGTAGCGTCACCGCGCCGTCGATCACTACCGAGAGGAGCCGCGCGGCGGCGACTGCGCCCACCAGCAACGCGGCGACGCCGAGGATGGCGGGTGCCCCCGCGCGCCGTACGGCGCCGCGCAGGACGAGTCCCCCGAGCGCCAGATGCATGGCGCCGAAGGTCGCTCGCACCTGGCTGATGCCCCGAACGTCCGCTATCTCCAACCCAAGCATCTTCGCGGTGAAGAAAGGGTTGGCGAGCCCCAGCAGGCCCAGCGCGAACAGGATGGCCGTGGAAACGTAAACGAGCTGGGAGCGGACGTTCATGACGCGAATGCTATCACCGGCCGGCGGCGGGCCCCGGATTAGTAGGGCGCAGGCAGCGCGCCGCACGCTAGCGAGTTGCGGGTAGCGGACCCCGGGCTAGCGGGGCGCCGGCGGCGTGCCTTGCGCCTGCGCCGCCGCGCTCGTCAGCATGAAGTTGTCGCGGTGGATCACCTCGTCGTAGTCCTTGTGGCCCAGCAGCTCGGCGATCGCCTGGCTATGCCGGCCGCGGATCCGTTCGACCGCCTCGGAGCCGTAGTTGGTGAGCCCCACCCCGATCCGCGTGCCCTCGTGGCGTATCTCCACCGCGTCGCCGAACGTGAACACGCCGGTAACTCCCGTTACGCCGCCCGGCAGTAGGCTCTTGCCGGCTGCCAGGGCCCTGGCGGCGCCGGCGTCCACCAGCAGCGCGCCGCGAACGGGCTGGTTGGCTATCCAGGCCTTGCGCGCCGGCACGTGGACGGGAGCCAGGAAGCGCGTGCCGCGCCGCTCCCCCCGCGCGAGGGCCTCCAGCGCCGCGCCGCCCCCGCCGAGCACGATGGTCTCGATGCCGGCGCCCGTCGCAATCCGCGCCGCCCGCAGTTTGGTGGCCATGCCACCGGTGCCGAGCGCAGAGCCTGGGCGGCCGGCAAGTTGCGTCACCTCGCCGATGTCGCTAACCACCTCTATGCGCTTGGCGTCCGGGTTGCGCTTCGGGTCGGAATCGTACAGGCCGTCAACGTCGGTCAGGATGATCAGCACGTCGGCGTCCACCAGGTAGCTCACCCAGGCCGAGAGCGTGTCGTTGTCGCCCAGCTTCAACTCCGCGGTGGCCACGCTGTCGTTCTCGTTGATGACGGGCACCACGCCCAGCGCGAGCGTGGCCTCGAGGGCGCTCTTGGCGTTCACGTAGCGCTCCCGCTCCTGAACGTCGCTTGCCGATATGAGTAGCTGCGCCGTGGGGCGCGGCGAGAGGGCCCGCTCCCAATCGAGCATCAGCAGCGCCTGGCCCACGGCCGCGGCCGCTTGCTTGTCAGGCAGCGTGAGGGGGAGCTTGAGCCCCAAGCGCTGCCGCCCCGCCGCGCCCGCACCCGAGGAGACGATCACGAACTGCGCCGAGCCCTTTTGGGCCGCCGCCAGGACCTGGGCCCCACGCGCCACGTCCCACATCTTGTAAGGAGCTATGCGTCCGGACTCGTCCACCAGGGAGCTGGTGCCGACCTTGATCACGATGCGCCGCCAGCGGCCTTGAACGCGCGACATGTCGGTAATGCTACTGCCTGCCGCCCTCGGGGCGGCGGTGCTAGACTCCCCCGCATGCGCGTCGCCGTCGTCGGAGCCACCGGGGCCGTGGGCCAAGAGCTACTCGCAATATTGGAGGAGCGGCAGTTCCCCATCACGGAACTCAAGCTCTACGCGTCGCCCAGGTCCGCCGGCAAGGCGGTGAGGTTCAAGGGCGAGGACCACCTGCTGCGGAGCTTGCCGGAAGACGGGGACCTCGGCGCCGACTTCATCTTCTCCAGCGCGGGCGGCAGCCTTTCAAAGGAGCACGCCTGGGCGTGGGCGTCACGGGGCGGCGTGGTCATCGACAACACGAGCGCGTGGCGCATGGACGCCCGGGTGCCCCTGGTGATACCGGAAGTGAACCCGGACGCGCTTAAGAACCACCCGGGCCTGATAGCCAACCCGAACTGCTCCACCATCATCGCGCTGATGGCCCTGGCGCCACTACACCGCGCCTTCGGGCTCAAGCGGGCGACGGTCGCCACCTACCAGGCCGTTTCCGGCGCCGGCGCGGCCGGCATGGGCGAGCTGCGCGAGCAGAGTCAGGCGGTGCTGGCCGGCGCCTCCGGCCCCAACGGGGAACCGCTGGGCGCGCCGACGGCGCCCGTTAAGTTCCAGCACCCGATCGCGTTCAACCTCTTCAGCCACGATTCCGAGATCGGCGAGGACGGCTACAACACCGAGGAGCGCAAGTTGGCCCTCGAGTCGCGCAAGATCCTCGGGGCACCCCAACTGGCCATCAGCGCCACGTGCGTGCGCGTACCAGTGTTCAGGGCCCACAGCGAGTCCATCCACGCCGAGTTCGAGCGCCCCGTCACGGAATCGGACGCCCGCGAGGTGCTGAGCCACGCGCCGGGCGTGCGCGTCGTGGACGACCGCCAAGGGAACAGGTTCCCCATGCCACTGGACGCCAGCGGCCAGGACTACACGCTGGTCGGCAGGATCCGCGCCGACATGAGCCTGCCGGGCGGCCTCGCCCTGTTCGTGGCCGGCGACCAGATCCGTAAGGGCGCCGCCCTCAACGCGGTGCAGATCGGCGAGGCGCTGCTCGACTCCTAGGTGCCGAGCTGCTCGGGTCCGGCGCTCGCCGTCACTCGGCCAGCCGCCCGGACCATCCGGCACTTCCGGTCACTCGGCCAGCCGCCCGGCCCGCTTGTAGACCTCGTAAGCCCCCCACTCGCGCACTACGCGGTCCAGCCCCGCCAGCCGCTTGCCCACCGCCAGGTCGAAGCGCCAGGCGCTCCGCCACTCGCTGGGGGGCAGCGAGCGGTAGTCGACGGGGAACGGTGTTACCGACCAACCCTGGGCCCTGAACGTACCCAACGCCCGCGGCATGTGCAGTGCGCTCGTGACGAGAAGCCAGGTGGAACCCGGCTGCGGCGCCACCCTCTCGAGGCTCAGGAGCGCGTCCTCGTACGTGCTGCGCGACTCGCCCAGGTAAGTCACCGGGTGCCCGCGCAGCGCGTCCTCGAACAGCAGACCCTCGCCGCCGGCGCCCTTCCACTCCCACTTGATGGCGTCATCGAACAGTCCGGTGAACACGACCTGCGCGCCCGGGTAGCGCTTCGCCAGCGCCAGCGCCGCGAGCATGCGCTCGCCCGCGTCGTCGAGCGTTAGTTGGCCGCGCGCCTGCCCGATCCGCCACTCGACGGCACCGCCCAGCACGATGATCCCGTCCACCTTCTCGGGTAGGGCCGCGGGTGCCGGGACGCGGCTCTCCAGCCCGTTGGCCAGGTACTGATCGACCGGTGCCAGTACGAGCACCAGCAGCGCTAACAGGGGCAGGAAGAGGAACCCCGCGGCAAGGCGGCCCGCGCCGAGGCGTCCGGCCACGAACGCCAATAGCGCCAACAGCACCAACAGGGTGCTTGGCGTCAGCAGCCACCAGACGGCTTCCAGCATCTGCCTCACATTACCCGGCCCGAACCCGCAGCCATGAACACCGCAGGGCCACACGGCCGGGCCGCCCGCATGCGCTCCCTTCGGCGCTCCACCTCCGGCGCGTCGGCCGCATGTGCGTTAGTGCACCGCTCTCGTATATCCTGGCTACGACATCACGACCCTTCCTCGCTTAGCCGTGGTGCTGCCGCGGGCGCGAAGTTACGGAGCCAGGTATGAAACTCGCGATCATCACCGACTCGACATGCGACCTCACTGCGGAGGAGCTCGCCAAGCTGGAGGTGGAGGCGGTACCGCTTCACGTCCACTTCCAAGGCGGCACGTTCAACGACTGGTCCGAGATCGACCCGGCCAGGATCATCGCCGGCGTTGCCGCCGGCGCCGAGATGCCCTCGACGAGTCAGCCGAGCCCTGCGGAGTTCTCGGAGGCCTACGGCCGCGCCGTGGCGGCCGGCGCCGACCAGATCCTGGTTATCACGATCTCCTCGGAGATCTCGGGCACGTTCCAGTCGGCCAACATCGCCAAGGAGGACGCCGGCGTGCCGGTGACCGTCTTCGATAGCCGAGCGGCCAGCCTCGGCCACGGCGAGATGGTCCGCGTGGCGTCGCGCATGCGCGACGAGGGCGCCGAAACCAGCGCCATCGTCAGCGCCCTCGAGAGGGTGCGCGACACCAACTTCGTCATCTTCACCGTTGCCACCATGGACTACCTGCAGAAGAACGGCCGCATCGGGCGCGCCTCGGCTCTCCTCGGGAGCCTTCTGAACGTCAAGCCCCTCCTGACGCTCGAGGACGGCAAGGTGGGGCCACTGAGCCGCGCGCGCGGCCTCAAGAAGGCGCAGCAGGAGATGGTCGAACGCCTGAAGGCGTACGCCGCGGCCGCGGGTGGGCCGATCGTGCTCAACCTCATCCACGTGCAGGACCTGGCCGCCGCCGAGGGTCTTCGCACGGCCGTCGACGCGGCGGGAATCGCCTATCAGTTCGGCGGCTTCCACGAGATCGGCGCCGTGATAGCCAGTCACGTGGGGCCCAACACCTTCGGGCTCTACGCGCACGAAGCCGTCTGAGCCCCTGCCCCGGCCGTGGGCCGCCGCCTAGCGCCCACGGGCTCGAGCCCAAGGCGCCGCGCACGTGACCTGAACGTCGGCCTACCGTCGGTGGAAGATGTTCGCCGCCGTCACCTCCGCCACCATCCAGGGCGTGGAGGCGTTGGAGGTGAGGGTCGAGGCGTTCGTGAGCGGCGGGCTGCCCAACTTCACCATCGTCGGGCTGCCCGGCGCGGCGGTGCAGGAGTCGCGGGAGCGGGTCCGTGCGAACCTCAAACTGCTCGGGTTGCCGCTGCCGCCCAGCCGCATCCTCGTCAACCTGGCGCCCGCCGACGTTCGCAAGGAGGGTCCGGCGCTGGACCTTCCCATCGCGCTGGCCCTCCTAGCCGCGGACCGTCGCCTGCCCGCCCGCGCCCTGGAAGGGCTCGTGGCGTTCGGCGAGCTGGCGCTCGACGGAGGCCTGCGCCCCGTCCGCGGCGCCGTGGCCATCGCGCTGATGAGCGCCGGCCTGGGGGCCGCCGCAGGCAGCGTGGGGCGCATACTCGCGCCGGCGGCCAATGCCGACGAGGCCGCCCTGGTGCCGGGCACCCAGGTGTTCGCGGTCGCCAAGCTGGCGGCGGCGCTCGGCCACCTGACGGGCAGGCAGGTTCTTCCCGCACACGCGCCGCCGAGTTCGGCCGCGGTGCCTGGAGCCGCTGCCGACCCTCTCCCAGACCTGGCCGACGTGCGCGGCCAGGCGCTTCCCCGCCGGGCCTTGGAGGTGGCTGCCGCCGGGCGCCACAACTTGCTCCTCACCGGCCCCCCGGGGGCCGGCAAGAGCATGCTCGCGCGGCGCCTGCCGGGCATCCTGGCCCCGCTGCCCGACGCTGAGGCGCTCGAGGTCACCCGCGTCCACTCCAGCGCCGGCCGCTTCCCCGGCGGCGGCCTCATGCGCACCGCACCGTTCAGGCAACCGCATCACTCCGGCTCCGAAGCCGGGATCATCGGCGGCGGCGCCGTGGTGCGCCCAGGAGAGGCCTCGCTCGCGCACCTGGGCGTGCTGTTCCTCGACGAGTTGCCGGAGTTCTCGCGGTCGGTGCTCGAGGCGTTGCGGCAGCCGCTGGAGGACGGCGTCATCACCATCTCGCGCGCCAGTGGCAGCGTCCGGCTGCCCGCGCGCTTCCAGCTCGTGGCGGCGCGCAACCCCTGCCCGTGCGGCTACCACGGCGCCGATGACGACGCGCACCCTTGCCTCTGCCACCCGGGCGAGGTTTCCCGCTACCAGCGGCGCCTATCCGGGCCGCTCCTCGATAGGCTCGACCTCCGCGTGCACGTGCCGCGGCTCTCCGAGGCCGAACTGCTCTCGGCCACGCCCGGCGAGGCAAGCGAGGTGGTCGCGTCACGAGTGGCGGCGGCGCGGTTCCTGGCCCTCGAGCGCCAGGGGGTTCCCAACGCCTACCTCAGCGGCCGCGCGCTCAGTTCGCACGCCTTGCTCGAACCCACCGGAGAGGCCGTCCTGGGGCGGATAGTTCGTAGCAGGAGGCCCACGGCTCGCGGGCTGGACCGACTATTGCGCGTGGCCCGCACCGTGGCCGATCTGAACGGCTCCGCAGGGGTGAATGGCGCCCACCTGCTGGAGGCTTCCAGCTACCGTGACGGTTGACTTCGCCACCCCAGCCGCGCTTTCGCACCCCCCTAGCAGCCCGAACGCGAAGGGCCGAACGAGGGGGGCCATGATCAGGAATGCGTCCTAGGCGCACAGTCCGGCGGGCCAATCCCGATCCCTTAGCCGTTCCGCTTCCGACGTGTGTGCTACATTAGCGCTCAGATTCTGGGGCCCAAACCCTTCGCCAGCCCCAATTCAAACCTCCCGAGGAGGGAATCGTGCCTATGAGGTGGTTGAGGCGGGGCCTGCCCGTCGCCTTTCTCGCGCCGTTGCTGGCCAGTTGTTCGCTGCAGGGCGAGCAGTCGACTTTCAGCCCTATCGGCAGCATCGCCCAGGACCAGCTGGACCTGTTCATGTGGACCTGGTACCTGAGCATCCCCGTGATGGTCGGCGTGTTCGGGGCCCTGATCTACGCCGTCTTCAAGTTCAGGCGGCGCAAGGACGACAAGCTCCCGGTGCAGTCACACGGCAATCCCATAGTGGAACTGATCCTCGTCATCGTGCCCGTCATCATCATCGTCTTGGTAGCCATCCCGACCATCCGCTCCGTCTTCCGCACGCAGTCTCACGTGGTGGCGACGGCCGACGACGTGGTGGTCAACGTGGTCGGGCATCAGTGGTGGTGGAGCTTCGAGTACCCCGAGCTCGGCATCACCACGGCCAACGAGTTGCATATCCCAGCCGGCAAGCGCGTTATCTTGCACCTCAATTCGGCGGACGTCGTTCACGCCTTCTGGGCCCCGCGCCTGGCCGGTAAGGTCGACCTCATCCCCAATCAAGACAATCAGCTCTGGTTCGACACCAACGAGGACAGCGTGGGCATCTACTCGGGCCAGTGCGCCGAGCTCTGCCTCGGCGCCCACGCGTACATGCGCTTCCGAGTGGTCGTATCCGAGCAGTCGGACTACGAGGCCTGGGTGGCGAAGTTCCAGAAGCCCGCGATCCAGACCGTGGCGTCGGACCCACTCGTGACCCAGGGCCGCCAGCTCGTGGCCGCCAAGGGCTGCATCGGTTGCCACAACATCGGCAACTACACCGAGGGCATGAGGTACGGTCAGCCCCTCTACCCCGACCTCACCAACTTCGGCCTGCGCAACACTGTCGGAGCGGGTGTTCTGGACGCCACGCCCGAGAACGTCGCGGCCTGGATAGCCGACCCGCAGTCGGTCAAGCCGGGCAACCGGATGCCGACCTTGTGGGAAGCAAACGACCCGAATCGCGACCAGGAGACGGCCGCCATCGCCGCCTTCTTGTTGAGCCTAGGTGTGAATGACAGCAATCAGGCGCTCGCTCGAGCGTCAAGCGGAGGCAACTGATGGCCACCACTCAGCCCACAATCACCAGTTCCACCCGTGGGAAGCTCTTCGTCCGTCCGACCTGGACCACCGGCATCGGCTCCTGGCTGACGACGGTCGATCACAAGCGCCTCGGCATCCTCTACATGCTCACGTCGTTCACCTTCATGGCGGCGGCGGCGACCGAGGCGTTCATCATGCGCCTGCAGTTGCTCACGCCGAACATGAGCGTGGTCAACCCGGAGCAGTTCAACCAGCTCTTCACCATGCACGGCGTGACGATGGTGTTCCTCTCCATCATGCCGCTCGGCATCGGCATCGCCAACTACTTCGTGCCGTTGCAGATCGGCGCTCGCGACCTCGCCTTCCCGCGCTTGAACGCGTTCGGCTACTGGGTCTACCTGTTCGGTGGCCTGATGATCTACTCGTCTTGGTTCTTGGGTGGCGCGCCCGACATGGGCTGGGTGGCTTACGCCCCACTCACCTCGCTGTCGCACAACCCGGGCCTCAACGTCGACTTCTACATGTTCGGCCTGTTCATCAGCGGCGTAGGCACGACGGCCACCGCCATGAACCTCATCGTGACGATGGTGAACATGCGCGCTCCGGGCATGACCATGATGCGCATGCCGGTCTTCGCCTGGATGATGCTCATCACGTCGTTCATGATCATCTTCGCCTTCCCACCGCTCACCATCGCGTTCCTCGAGATCATCCTCGATCGCACCTTCGGCACGCTCTTCTTCGTGCAAGAGGCCGGCGCCCTGCCGATCTTGTGGCAACACCTCTTCTGGATCTTCGGCCACCCGGAGGTGTACATCATCATCTTGCCGGCCTTCGGGGTGATCAGCGAGATCATCCCGACCTTCTCGCGCAAGCCGATCTTCGGTTACCCGATCATGATCCTGTCGGGCATCCTCATCGGGTTCATGGGCTTCGCGGTCTGGACGCACCACATGTTCACCACGGGACTCGGCCCCGTCGTCAACACGGCATTCTCGCTCACGTCGTTCATCATCGGCATTCCAACGGGCGTCAAGATCTTCAACTGGCTGGGAACCCTGTGGGGCGGCAGTATCAGGTTCACGACGTCACTGCTGTACGCGCTGGCCTTCCTCGTCACTTTCACGCTCGGGGGCATCACGGGCATCATGGTCGCCATGCCCACTTTCGACGCGCAGGTGCACGACACCTACTTCGTGGTGGCGCACTTCCACTACGTGATGGGCGGTGGGGCCCTCTTGGCCTTCTTCGGGGCGCTGTACTACTGGTTCCCGAAGATCACGGGCAAGATGATGGACGAGAAGCTGGGCAAGGTCGCTTGGGTGTTCACCGTCATCGGCTTCCACCTCATCTTCTTCCCACAGCACTTGGCGGGGCTGATGGGCATGCCGCGCCGCATCCAGACTTACCCCGAGGGCATCGGGCTGGAGCTCGTGAACATGCTCTCCACCATCGGTAGCTGGGTGATGGGCGTGGGCCTCATCCTCATCTTCTACGGCGTAATCCACGCGCTGGTCCGCGGCAAGCCCGCCGGCAAGGACCCGTGGGACGCACGGACGCTCGAGTGGACGACCGAATCGCCACCCGCCTACTACGGCTTCAAGACGCAGCCGGTGGTCAACTCGCTCGACGCGTTCTGGGCGGAGAAGTATCCGGAATCCATGCACGTGACGCCCCCCGATCCCGCCGAGGGCAGGGCCTACGACGCGGCGGGCGTCCACATCCCCGGCCAGTCCTGGTTCCCGATCCTGGGCGCGCTGGCACTCGCCGTGGGCTGCTACGGACTGATGTACGACAACATGGTCCTAGCCGTCATCTGCGGCCTGTCGTTCATCTTCACCATCTTCGCCTGGGCCTTCGAGGGCGTCGGCGGCACGCACCTTCACTTCGACGTTGCGGAGGAGCACGTATGAGCGCCGACGCTTCCCACGCCAGCCCGGCCCCGGCCCACGTGGCGCCCTACCGTTCGAGCAAGTTGCCCGACGTCAAGCTGTTGATGTGGGTGTTCCTCGCGTCCGACACCATGTTCTTCGGGTCGCTCATCGGCACCTACCTCGCCTATCACAACCGCAGCCTCGTCGGCCCACTGCCGCGCGACGTCTTCGACATCCCGCTAACGACGATCAGCACCTTCGTCCTGCTCATGTCGAGCCTGCTCATGGTGCTCAGCTTGCACGCGCTGCGCCAGAATGACATAAGCAGGTTCCGCCTCTGGACCGCAGGGGTCGCCATCTTCGGCTCGATCTTCCTGGGCTTCCAGGTCTTCGAGTTCACGCACTTCGTGAATGCCGGCCTTACCGTCCACCAGAACCTGTTCGGGACCACCTTCTTCATCCTCACGGGCACCCACGGCATTCACGTGACCGTCGGCGTCATCTGGCTGGTCAGCGCGCTCATAACCTCGTACCTGCGTCCGACCACCGCCAAGGACGCGGTCTACCTCGAGATCGCCGGTCTCTACTGGCACTTCGTCGACATCGTGTGGATCGTGATCTTCACGGTCGTCTACCTCGTAGAATTCGTGTAGGCGAGGCTTCCGACTAATGGCTGAAACGAAACACTCCTCCGTCACCACCTACCTGATCGTCGCCATCATCCTGGGCGTCATCACCTACATCGAGTTCGCGCTCGTCGAGTACCCGCAGGCCTGGCTGGGCCCCAGCTGGACCCTGGTCTGGCTGATCACCCTGTCCGTGGTCAAGTTCGTGATGGTCGTCATGTTCTTCATGCACCTCAAGGCCGACGATCGCACCTACACGGGCTTCTTCTCGAGCGGCATGTTCATCGCCATGGCCACGTTCGTCGGATTGACGGCGATGTTCGTCCTGCCGCGCGCGGTCTCGGCCACCCGACCGCAGAACGTCGTGGCTGGGAAGGCCGCGCACAACGAGATCCCGGAGGCGATGCTCGAGAACGTGCGGACGGGCGGCGCCTCGCGTGGGCCGGCCCAGATCGCCGACAACCCTCGCGTGAAGGACCGCACCGTCCCGATCGCCGCGCCGCTGGCAAGTAACGACGCCTCGACCTACACGGTGAACGTCGCGACGCCGCCGGCAGCGGAGGAGGCGGGCGCGACCCCGAGTACCGCCGAAGCGCCGTCGGGCGCGGGGGAGGCCGCGTCCGCGACCACGCCGACGACGGAGGCACCGTCGGGTGAAGCACCGTCCGGCGAGGCAGCGTCCGGCGCACCGGCCGGAGCCGCACCCGCGGCCACGACCGTCAGCTGGGACCAGGAACACGGTAAGGCGGTCTTCAACGCGAACTGCATGGCCTGCCACCAGGCGTCGGGCGAGGGCATCCCGGGAGCGTTCCCGCCCCTGGCCGGTCACTCAGACGACATCTACGCCCTGGACGGCGGCCGCCAGTACCTCCTCGACACGGTACTGTTCGGCCTGCAGGGCCCCATCACAGTGAACGGCGCCCCCTACAACGGCGTCATGCCCGCGTGGGGCCACCTTGCCGACGGCGACATCGCAGACGCCCTCAACCATGCCCTCACGGCCTGGTCCGACCCGCCCGCCGACTTCCAGCCCTACGTGGCCGCCGACGTCGAGGCCCGCCGCCCGGACAACCGCACCCCGGACGAGAATCACGCTGCTCGCGAGGCCCTCGGCCTGGATTGACGGGCTCCGCGGCCCCCTCGGGGACCGTGCAGCACGCAGTTGTGAGGCACCACCAGGAAGCATCTCGAGCACGGCGCGCCGCGCCGTGCTCGTTTTGGGTTTAGCATGGCTGCAGACCTTGCCGGATTCGCAAGCAGGCGCGCCGGCTGCGAGGGAAGGACAACCGCGAGATGCTCTATCTGAACTGGCAGTTGGAACCCGTGCTCCTAGGGATGATCGCCGCCTCCGCGACGGCCTACTACTTGGCGGTCGGCCCGCTCAGAAGGCGCATCGCGCCGGGAGAGCCTTACCCGACCAAGCACGCCATCGTGTTCGGAATCGGGTTGCTCGCGCTGTTCCTCAACGAGGGATCGCCCCTTCACGACCTGGCCGAGCGCTACCTCCTGTCGGCGCACATGGCGCAACACCTCATCCTCACCTACGCCATCGCGCCCATCCTGCTGGCCGGCACGCCCGCATGGTTGCTCAGGGCCACGTTGGCCAACCGCCGCATGCTGCCCATCATGCGCGTGGTGCTGAACCCGCTAATGACGTTCGTGGTGTTCTCACTGGCGCTTGCCGTGTACCACCTGCCCGCGTTCTACGACCTATCCATCTCCAACACCTCGCTGCACCACTCGGTCCACATCATCCTGCTGTTCGCATCGCTCATGGTGTGGTGGCCCATCATGAGCCCGATCGAGGAGCTCCCGCGCCCTGCGTTCATCGTGCGGGCGGCCTACCTGTTCCTGTTGCCGGTGGCGCAGCTGCCGATCTTCGCCGGCATCACGTTCTCACCCGACGCTCTTTACTCCGCTTACGCCCACCTGCCCGTGCGCGCCTTCGGCATCTCGGTGCTCGACGACCAGCAGTTGGCGGGCGCCCTGATGAAGGTATCGGGCATAGTGGCCTTCGGCATCCCGTTCGTCGTCACGTTCTTGCAGTGGTTCATCAGCGAGGACAAGGAGCACCGCTGGCGCGCGGGCACGCGTCCCTGATGGGCGTGAGCGGCCTACTGCCAGAACCGCTCAGGGCCATCGCCTTCGACTGGGGCGGCGTGTTCACGGAAGGCACGTTCGACTCGAGCGCTCATGTCCGCCTCGCCGAACTACACGGCCTGCCCGCCGACGCCGTCAGGCCCCATTACTTGCGCCTGATGGAGGATTTCGAGGTCGGGGCGCACGACATGCGGGAGTTCCACCAGCGCTTCCAGAGCGCTGTGGGCGCCACCTCCACCCTGGAGCGGTTCCGGAGGGCGTTCCTCGGCGCCATTCGTGAGCGTCCCGTCATGTACGAGCTGCTCGCGTCGCTGCCCGCCGGGCTGACGCTCGCCATGCTCTCCAACAACGTGCCGGAACTGTCCGACCAAGTACGCAACGACCCACGCATGTCCAAGCTGAGCACCTTCGTGTTCTCGAACGAGATAGGCGTCTGCAAGCCGCGGCGCGAGGCCTTCGACGCCCTCTCCGCCGCCCTGGATTTGCCGCCTAAGTCGATCGTGTTCGTAGACGACAACGAGGGCAACATTGCCGCCTGCGAGCTGCTGGGCTTCAGGGGCCTGCTGCTGGACGACCTGGCGGGCTTCGCCGCGCGCTGGCGAGCTTTGCTGCCGAACCTTCCCCTGCCCGCGGGTTTCAGTTGAGCCGCCCGGACGAAGCCGACGACGGCAAGGCCGGAGACGACGCCCGGGCGTACTCGGAGCACGTGGGCGATGACCGTGCCTTGTGGGAGGGTGACGTCAAGACGCCAAGGGCCTTCAAGCTCATCCAGGGCTACTTGTGGCACCCTCGTGACCAGGCGCCCGACCTGGCCGGCCTGAGGGAGCAGCTCGGGCCCGACGTACACGTCCTGCTGGACGCCATGCCGGCGGCGCCGTTCACCTTCTTCGACGACGGCACGCTGAGCGCCACGCAAGTCGTCTACCAACTCACGGTGGTGGCCATAGTCCAGCCTGGCCACGATCCGGCCGACCTGCTGAGGGAGATGGCCGCGCGGCTCGACGAGCGCCTGAACGCCACGCCCGAGGGCGTCGGCTGGCAGCTGATGAGCGACCTGCGGGAGGTGGACTGAGGGCTTAGCCTGGGGCGACCAGGGGCCTTCGCGCCGGCCGTTCATTCGCGCCGACTGTTCTATGCGCCGCCACAGCCTTCTCGCCGGCCGTTCCTACGCGCCGCCACGACCTTCGGGCCGCCCTTGCCCTCGCTCCATCCCTAGCTCCGGACCGCCCGTGCCTTCGCCGCGCCGTTTCCGTCGAACCGGCGCTACAGGGGCACGTTCCCGTGCTTCTTGAACGGCAGCGCCACTTCCTTACCGTCGAGCATGCGTAGGCTGGCGATGAGCCTGCGCCGCGTGTCCTTGGGATCGATGACGTCGTCTATGTAGCCGCGCTCGGCGGCAACGTAAGGGTTGTCGAAGCGCCGCTTGTACTCGGCTATGCGCGCGGCGCGCGTCCCGGCCGGGTCCTTCGAGCTCTGGATGTCGCGCCGGTAGATGATGTTGGCCGCCCCCTCGGCCCCCATGACGGCCACCGCCGCCGTCGGCCACGCCAGCACGACGTCGGCGCCCATGTCGCGCGAGTTCATGGCGAGGTAGGCGCCGCCATAGCTCTTGCGCACGATGAGGGTGACCTTCGGGACGGTGGCCTCGGCGTAGGCGTAAAGCATCTTGGCGCCGTGGCGGATGATGCCGGCATGCTCCTGGGCCACGCCCGGCATGAAGCCGCTCACGTCGACGAACGTCACTATCGGAACGTTGAAGGCGTCACAGGTGCGGATGAAGCGCGCGGCCTTGTCCGAGGCGTCGATGTTGAGGGTACCGGCGAGGTGCCGCGGGTTGTTCGCGACCACGCCGACGGGTTGTGAGCCTAAGTGCGCGAAGCCGACGATGATGTTCTTGGCGAAGTCGGGCTGGACCTCGAGGAAGCGCCTGTCGTCTACCAGGCCCTTGACCACGTCGTGCATGGGATACGGGCGGCGCTGGTCGGGGTTCACGACCGCCAACAGCTCCGGCGTCTCGCGCGTGATCGGGTCTTGCGTCGGGCGCAGCGGCGGCTTCTCGCGCGCGGACTGGGGGAGGTACGCGAGTAGCTCGCGGATGGTGGCCAGTACCTCGGCGTCGTCCGCGCCCTCCAGGTGCGCGACGCCGGAGACCTTGGCGTGGACGTCGGCGCCACCCAGCTGCTCGAACGTGACCTCTTCGTTGGTCACCGACTTGATGACCTCGGGGCCGGTGATGAACATGTACGAGGTGCCGCGCGCCATGAGCACGAAGTCGGTGAGCGCGGGGCTGTAGACGGCGCCGCCCGCACAGGGGCCGAGGATGGCCGAGATCTGCGGCACCACGCCCGAGTAGCGCGCGTTGCGGAAGAAGACGTCGCCGTAACCTGAGAGCGAGTCGACGCCCTCTTGTATCCGCGCCCCGGCCGAATCGTTCAGGCCCACGATGGGCGCGCCCGTGCGCACCGCCAGGTCCATGACGTTGGCGATCTTCTGGCCGTGCATCTTGCCCAGGCTGCCGCCCAACACGCTGAAGTCTTGCGAGAAGACGAAGACGGTGCGGCCGTTCACCCTGCCGTACCCGGTGACGACGCCCTCGCCGGGAGCGTGCACGCCCTCCATGAGGTCGCCCCCGCGGTGCGCCACGAACACGCCGAGTTCGACGAAGCTGCCTTCGTCGAGGAGGAGGTCGATGCGCTCGCGCGCCGTCAGCTTGCCCGCCTCGCGCTGCTTGTTCAGGCGCGCCTCGCCACCGCCGGCCTCGATCTTCTTGCGCCGCTCCTCCATCTCGGCGGTCAGTTCGTTCATCCAGGTGATGGTGTCGTCAGCCACGCGCGCTTTCCTCCAACGGCTTAGTGGCCGTCACGATACCGCGGCCGGCGCGCTGCTGGCGGCCAGGCCGCCGTTCAGTGGCCCGCTTCGGCCGGGCCGGTCACGACGCGCAGTTCATCCGGCCCGATGAAGCCCAGCGCTCGAGCCAGTTGCTCTCGGTAACGCTCGTCACCCGAGTGTGCCACCACGTCCAACAACTGCTGCTCCTCGGCCTGCAGGCGGGCCACGTCGGCCTCCAACCTGGGCACCTCGCGGTTGAGGACCAGCATCCGGTCACTTTCCACCAGGTTGAGGTAGATGAGCTGGAGGACTCCGAGCGTCGCCAGCACCACCAGGACTACGTTGAGGCGCTGCCTACGCGGTGGCGTGCGCGGGCCGCCGCCCTGCCCCGCGGCTTCGCCGCGGTCCCCCCGCTCGTCGGTCACACGCGCACCTGCTGCATGGCCAGGGCCTCGCGCAAGAAGCGCACCGCGTCCTCCGGTAGGGTGGGGTTCACGAAGAACCCGGTGCCCCAGTCGAAACCCGCCTGGTTGGTGAGGCGCGGCAAGAGCTCCAGGTGCCAGTGGTAGTCGGGCCGACCCTCCTCCACCAGCGTGTGCAGCATGAGGTTGTAGGGGGGCTGGTCGAGCGCATCGTTAAGCGCCCGCACGACCGACTGCATGAGTTCCGCCAGAGCGGGCAGCGAGTTGGCTGCGACCGAGCTGAACGAGCTGCCGTGCTGGCGGGGCAGTATCCAGGTCTCGAAGGGCGTCTTGGAGGCGAAGGGGGCAAGCGCGACGTAGGCGCCATTCTGCGTCACCACGCGCTCGCGCGAAGCCAACTCCTGCTCGAGAACCTGGCAGAAGAGGCAGTGTTGGTGTTCCCGGTAGTGCGCGGAGGCGACGGACACCTCCTCCTCCACCCAGCGGTTGGTGACGGGCACGGCCAGCAACTGGGCGTGCGGGTGGTCGTACATGGCCCCTGCAGCCCGGCCGACGTTGCGGGTGAGTTGTACGTGGGCGACGCCCGGGCGCGAACCGGCCAGCGCCATCCGCTCGCGGTAGAACCGCAGGACCTCGGTCAGGTGCTCCGCAGGCATGGTCTCGAGCCGCTGCCGGGCGTCGGGGTGCTCGACGATGATCTCGTGATGGCCGTAGGCGACGGCCTGCTTGAAGAGTTCGTTGCCGGCGTCGACGTAGGCCGGCTTGGCGCTCACCAGGTTCGCCGGGTGCGTGATCGCCCTGATGCGCCAGCCCGGATCACCCGCCCTAGAGCCGGCCGGCCTGACGGCCGCTATCTCCGCGCCCGCCCGCGCCTCGTTGCCGGGCGACAACAACGACTGTTGCGGCGCCGGTGCGACGCTCCCGAAATCGGAGGGTTCGAGTCCGCGCTCCGGAGAGAGCAGCACCCAGGCGCGCCCAAATGGGTCCTTGCGAAACAGCGGCATGCGGGCTCCAGTGTAAGTCTCGCGGCCTCCTCGGACCGTTACTAACTTCATGCGTCTGGGCGCAGACCGTAGGCCGCCTACCCCGCTGACCCGGGTCGGGGCGTCAGCGGAACAGGCCCGGCTGCTCAGTCACCTCGGCCGGCGCACCCCGCAACGCCGTTACCTCCCGGAACTCGAGGCCCAGGACACCCAGCCGGTTGAGGGCCGGCGCCGTGACGGCGGGCGCTGCCAGCACCCCTCTCACCTCGCCGGGGTAACGGGCCCTCACGCTCCTGACGTAGCGGTCGAGCTGGTGGACGGCCTCGTGATTGGCCTTGCCGCGCTTGAGCTCCACGACCACCAGCCGGCCCTGGCTGTCTCGCGCGAAGAGGTCGATGCCCCCGACGTCGGTGGGCAGCTCGAGGTCGATGACGACGAGCCCGGGTTCGATGATCTCGGGGTCCTCCGCCAGCGCTCTTTGCATCTCGGCCTCGCTCCCGATTAGCACGAAGTTGCCGGTCTCCTCGAGCCGCAGGGCCAGGCCCAGGGCGGGCGCCTGGAAAGCGACGCGCACGAACTCGGCGGGGTTGAAGCGCTCCGCCACCAGCACGGCGCAACCGTCCTCCAGCGCCACGCGCACGTCGTCCGTCTGCGGCTGCCAGTTGACGGGCTTCACCCCCCTGGGTCCTTGCACCTGCACGCTGCCGTCGGCCTTGACGAGCACCAGGTAATCACCGGCCTCGGCGACGCTGGCGGCGCGGCCGCTATACAAGACCTCGCACGCGCCCACGACCTGCACGAGCTCGTCCCCGGCGCGGAGGTGCTCGTCCAAGAAAGCCACCAGTTCTTCGGGGCTGGGGTCGGTCACGACGTCGCGGATCACGGACGCGAGTGTATCAGCGCCCGGCCCGCAACGCGCCCTGGGTAGACTCGGACCCATGGCACTGATAGGCGCTCACGTTTCCACGGCCGGCGGCACCCACAAGGCGTTCGAGCGGGGCGAGAAGATCGGTTGCACCACGGTCCAGATCTTCGTGAAGAGTCCGAACCAATGGCGGGCCAAACCCCTGGACCCTGCCGACGTCGAGAAGTTCCACGAGGCGCACTCGGAGCACGACTGGCCCGTCGTGGCGCACGCTGCCTACCTCATCAACCTGGCGTCGCCGGACCCGGAGACGGCCGAGAAGTCGCGGAACGGCCTGATCGACGAGCTCGGCCGCTGCGACCTCCTGGGCGTACTCGGCCTGGTGTTCCATCCGGGCGCGCACGTGGGCGCGGGCGTGGACGCCGGCATCGAGCAGATAGCGCGCAACGTCGACCAGCTGCTGGCCGCGGTGCCCGACGTGAACACCAAGCTCCTGCTAGAGAACACCGCGGGCCAAGGAACCACGCTCGGGGCGCGCTTCGAGGAGCTGAAGCGGATCATCGACCTCCTCGACCAGCCCGGGCGGGTGGGCGTCTGCCTCGACACCTGCCACGCCTTCGCGGCCGGCTACGACGTCTCCATGGAAGACGGCTACGAGGCCACCATCGCCGAGTTGGACCGGCTGGTGGGACTGGACCGCCTCGCCTGCTTGCACCTCAACGACTCCAAGCACCCCCTCGGGTCCCGCAAGGACCGGCACGAGAACCTGGGAGAGGGTCAGATCGGCAGCTGGTGTTTCGAGCGGCTGGTGAACGACCCGCGCCTAGCGAACGTGCCGAAGGTGCTGGAGACGCCACTCGGCGACGACGAGCAGGGGCACGCGAGGGACATGGAGAAGCTCCGCTCGTACCTCTAGGGCCTTGCTCGTACTAATTGGGGCGGCCTGGCACGTGCCAACTGGGGCAACCCAGCTTGCACCTCCAGGGCGGCAACCCCCTCCAGGGGCGGCCTAGCGCGTCACTTCGCCAGCCGCCACTCGCCGTTCTCGATCTCGGCAATCACGTACGCGCGGTCGTCCAGCCCCATGTGATCGGTGCCGGCGTAGTCGAACACGCCGCTCACGCCCACGAAGGGCCCCATGGCCTCGAGGGCGTCTCGCAACGCGGCGCGGTTGGCGGCGCGGTCGGCCGGCACCAGCGTGCCATGTTCGTCCGCGTAGCGAGCGGCGTTCACCAGGGCCATCACCGCGTCGTAGGCGTAGCCGCCGAAGCTCGTGGCCACCTCGCCCGGGTAGGCGGACTCGTAGTCTCTGGCGTACGCGAGGTCGACCTCGCGCGTTGGCGCGTTGGCAGCCAGATCGCCGGCCACGAGGAACGGGCCCACCGCGAGGCGCACGCCGTCGGCGGCGGCACCGGCAAGCTCGATGAAACGGTCGTTACCCACGCCGTGGCTCACGTAGATGGCGCCGCCGAAGCCCAGCTCGCGCAGCTCGCGCACCATCTTGGCGGAATCGTCCACGATGCCCCACACGAGCGCCGCTTGTGGCCGCGAGAGGGTAGCGGCGAGGACGGGCGCCGAGTAGGAGCCGGCGTTCGCGTCGTACCTCACGACCTTCGCGAGCTCGATGCCGGTTCCGGGGAGCGCGAGTTGCAACTCGACCAACCCGCTCTCGCCGTACGCGTCCGATAGTCCCAGGAACGCGAGGTCGCTAACGCCGTGGGCGCGCATGTCCGCCACCACGCCGCTCAGGATCAGGCGGTCACTGGGTACCGTCGCGAAGACCCAACGGCGCGCCTCGGCCGGCCCGGTGATGGGCGCCGCAGCGGCAAGGCTGATGAGCGGCACGCGGGCCGACTGGACGGGCTCGAGCACGGCCAGAGCCCCCTCGGAGCGGGTGCAACATATGATGGCGTCGACCTCGTCCGCGGCCAACAACTTGTTCACGAGCTCGATGGTGTTGCTCAACTGAGACTGGTCGTCGTAAACGGTGATCTCCAGGTGGAGGCCCGGTTGGCCGGCGAACTGGCCCTCTAGCATCGTAAGCGTCTTCGCCTCGCTGGCGCCCAGCGCCGCCGAGGCGCCCGTGCTGGAAACGACCGCCCCGATGCGCAGTACCTGGGACTGTGCCTGCGCCACGTTGAACAGGCCGCCCGCGGCCAAGAACACGGCGCAGCCGGCGAGGGCCAAGCAGGCGGTAGCGGAACTTCTTACGCGTCTGACGAGATGGTGCATGCTGCCCTCCTGGGTGTTAGTTCATCGCAGGGCCACACGGGCGCCTGCCAGAGCCACGACTTCCGGATTGCTTAGATATAGATACTTGCACGTACCGCGCTATGGAGGCGTGGCTTGGGTACGTCGAAGCGTCGCCCGGGCTCCGAGGCGCGCGTCCAGTCACCGCTCATGACGGTCACTCCGCCCCAGGAACCCCTCGACCAGATCGACCGGGCCGGTCATGTCGTACGAGTGGTAGAGCGCCGCCTGGTTCCTCACCGGGTCGCCGAAGAAGTATTTCTCGTAGAGGTTCTGCCGCCCGCCGAAGGCGGAGATGGTCATGTCCCAGGCGAGCCTGAAGAGGCGCAGACGTTCGTCGGCGGCCAGGTTGCTCGCCTGGAGGTACTTGTCGATGGCGTCCGCCATGGGCCCACGCCGCTCGCCCTCGCTGGGCAACATGATGAGGCCGCTCGCGCCGAGCAGCTGCAGTATCTCGACCATGCGCGGGTAGGCCTGCGGGAAGTAGGCCCTGGCCGTTCCAAGGGCGGCCTTGTCGGGGGTCATGGTGCCGTTATCGTCGAGCGCGGCGTGCTCCTCGGCGTGCGTCAAGAGCGCCTTGAGCGTCTCGAGCACCACGATCAGCTCGGCCATCTTCTGCTGCACGTGCTGGAACTGCGCACTGCCGATGGCGCGGACGATCAGCTCCGCCACGCCCAGGAACGCCTCGGTCTTGACGATCTTCGCGTTCAGGACCTGATGGCCCATGTGGTATGCGGCGTTGGTGGCCCCGTAGAAGCCGGCGGCCAGCTCGGCGTCGCCCAGTAAGAACACCCTCTCCCATGGCACCAGCACGTCGTCGAAGGTCACCAGGGCGTCCATCTCGTCGAAGCGCGAACTGAGCGGGTGATCGAGCCGGCTGCGCCTCAGGCCCAGCGGCTCACGGCCGATGAACGTGAGGCCCGGCGTGGAGCAGGGGATGGCGAAGGCGAGGGCGTAACGCCCGGGCGCCGCCGCGGCCTGGCCGCCGGGTGCCGGAAGTATCAGAAGCTCGTCGGCGAGGGGCAAGGTGGCCAGCATGCGAGCGCCGCGCACGACGACACCGGCGCTCGTCTCACGAACCACGCCGAGCGCGATGTAGGGGTCGGGCAGCCGGTCGGTGGGCACGGCGCGGTTGACCTGTGGGTCGGTCAGGGCGTGCGTGAGGCACAGGTCGTCGTCGCGGACGTGCTCGAAGTAGCGCACGAGGTTCTCGGCGTAACGTTCGTCTCCCCGGGCGAAGTAGCTCGACGCGCGGGCGCAGGCCATGAGAGCGACGTTCAGGTAGTCGGGGCTGCGCCCGATGAAGCCGAGCGAGTGCCGCGCCCAGGCCCGGTGCATGACCGAGCGGCGGCGCAGGTCGTCGACCGTGCGGGGCTCGAGGAAGCTCATGCCTACGCGGCCGCCGCCTGGAGCCTCGAACGTCAGGTCTTGCCGGTCAGGCCGGAGTTGCAGGTCGTAGAGGTCCGCGATGGCCCTTGCCGCGGCGCCGGTGGCGGGGTGGGCCGCGGGGTCGAGGACGCGCTCGCCGTCCACGTAGAGGTTGGGAGGGGACCGCCTAAGCCCCTCCAGGAACTGTTCTCCGCCTCGCGCCGGCATGGACGCTTCCGCCGCCGGGCCCTCAGGCCTGCGGTGCGAGCGCCTCCGGATGCTCCGCCAGGGCGTAGAGGAGGCGCACCGTGGCGTCGGTGCCCTGCTCGAGGGCCGACACGCGGAAGAACTCGTTGGGGGCGTGGAGGGCGTTGTCCGGTTCGCCGAAGGCGAAGTAGAGGCACCACATCCCGAGGACGCTGCCGAACTGTTCCGCAACGGGCACGGTGCCGCCCGTGAACATCGGGAACGGGCGCTGGCCGTAGGCGCCCTCCATGGCGTCTTTGGCGATCGCCAGGACGGGGTGGTCCAAGGGCATGAGGTAGGCGCGCCCCTTGCCGGCGAGCGGCCTTACCGTAACCTTCACGCCGGGTGGCGTGTGCTTTCGGACGTGCTCGGCGAGGGCCGCGATGACCCGGTCGGGGTCTTGGCCCACCACCAGCCGACACGTGAGCTTGGCGTGCGCCTCGCTGGGAAGCACCGTCTTGATGCCGCCGCCCTGGTAGCCGCCCCACATGCCGTTTATCTCGAGAGTAGGCCGGATCACCCTGCGCTCGGCGGCCGTGTAGGCCGGGTCGCCCCACCACTCCGTCAGGCCCAGCGCGTCGGGGCCGGCGGCCTCCTCCGGCACGGCCGCCACGGCCTCGCGCAGTGCTTGGCTCGGCGGCTCCACCCCCTCGAAGAAACCGTCCACCAGCACGCGGCCGTCTTCGTCTTGCATGGAACTCAAGATGCGCGAGAGTGCCATGAGCGGGTTGGCGACGGCGCCGCCGAAGGAGCCCGAGTGCAGGTCGGCGTTGGCGCCGGTCACCGTCAGCTCCACGCCGGCGAGCCCGCGCGAGCCGACGGTGACGGACGGTACGCCCACGCCGAAGATGCCGCCGTCGGCGCTGATGGCGAGGTCGGCCTTCAGCAGGTCACGGTGAGCGCTCAGGAACGCCGCAAGGTTCGGGCTGCCGACCTCCTCCTCGCCCTCGACCAAGAAGGTGACGTTGACGGGCGGCTTGCCCCCCGCCCTGGCGCTGGCCTCCACGGCGTGCAGCGCGATCATGACGCCCGCCTTGTCGTCGCTCGCGCCGCGACCGTAGAGGCGCCCATCCCTGAGCTCGGGTTCGAACGGGCGTGAGTTCCACAGCTCGAGCGGCTCGGGCGGCTGCACGTCGTAGTGGCCGTACACGATGACCGTGGGCGCGTTGGGGTCGTGGTGCCACAGTCCGAGCACCACGGGGTGGCCGGCCGTCGGCATGATCCGCACGTCGGGCACGCCGGAGCGCCGCATGCGAGCGGCGAGCCACTCGGCCGCGGCGTCGATGTCGGCCCGGTGGCCGGGGTCCGTGCTCACGCTCGGGATCCTCACGAACTCCTTGAGGTCATCGAGGCGCTCGCTGGCCGCGGAGCTTGCGGTCTGCAGGGCTTGTTCCAGCTTCTCGTTCACGGGTGTTACCGCCTTCCAAGGTGGCACGAGTGCGGTGCAACGCTACCAGGCAGCGTCTGGGCGCTTCTCGGTCTCAGCGCGGCTGCGCCGGTTGGGGCAGACGGTGGTAGGCGCTCCGGAAGTAGAGGAGCGGCTCACCCTCGAAGCTCCTGAGCGCCAACACCCGGCCCACGAAGATGGTGTGGTCGCCAGCGGGGTGGAAGCTATGCGAGGCGAGGACGAGCTGCGCGATGGCCCCACGGACCACGGGGAAACCGTCCAGTTCCTCGAAGGGCATGACCGGGTGCGCCACGGGCCGGCCGGCGAACTGATCGGATAGGTGGGCCTGCCCCTCGGCGAGGACGCTCACGCCGAACCGCTCGGCCTCGAGGAGAGTGTCGTGCGCCCGGGCGAGGCGGTCGATCGAGACCGCCACGAGCGGCGGGTCGAGCGATACCGACA
This sequence comes from Truepera sp., assembly GCA_032027045.1. Classification (NCBI taxonomy): domain Bacteria; kingdom Thermotogati; phylum Deinococcota; class Deinococci; order Trueperales; family Trueperaceae; genus Truepera; species Truepera sp. The sequence continues at coordinate 2,586,494 of JAVSMU010000001.1, forward strand.
TGAAGGCGTTGACGGTGATGCCGAACACGGCGCGGTCAAAGGGTGGAGTGTTCTCGCCCGCTGGCGCGCCAGCCGACGAGGGAACGGCCATGGTGACGACGGTGATTCCGGTGGCGAAGCGTCCGAGCACCTCGCGGAAGTGGCGATGGTCTGTTGGGTTCACTGGGGTAAGCCTAACCAGACATCGGCCTTGGCCTTATTGTTCTGGGCCACAAGGCCCGTGCCATAGTTGTAAATCGGTACAATATTCGGATGACGGCTGGAGGATCGCCGCTGGAGGCCTCCCTGGCGGCACTGCTCGCCAACGAGGCGCTCGGCCTGAAGCTCGTCGCCGGCCCGGGTGACAAGCGCTTCACCGGCGTGACGTGGGCCGACCGGGAGGCGGACCGGGGTTGGCTGGCGCCGAACGACCTGCGCATAGCGGTGGCCGCCGGAAGGGCCAACAGGCCCTTGCCCGACCCGCTGCTGCGAAACGAGCCCGCGGTAATCGTGTACGCCCTGACCCCCAGCGACCGCCGGCTCCCCGAGCAACTGGTGGCGCGAGCCTCCGACGCCGGCGTGGCGCTCGTGAGCGCCCCACCCTCCGTCGCGCCCGAGCGCGTGGAGGAGGCGGCCCTCAGGGAACTGGTCCGCGCGTCGGCCCCCACCGGACCGCTCTTTGCCGCACCACAGGCCTACCTGCTGGCCGGCATGGCGGACCCCAAGCCCGAGCGCGGCCTCCTAGAGCGCACGAACCGCCTGACCGGCGTAGACCTCGTCCTGCTCAGCCCCTGGGGTGAGGTGGCGGCGCGAGCGGGTGCCGGCGGCTGGCGTCCACGGCAGGAGGCGGCGGGAGCCTCGCCCGTGACGCAGTGGCCGGAGGGCAAGGTGCGCCTGGGCGGCCGAGCTGCCCACCTCTACCGCGTGGAGTCCGCGGGTCGACTGCGCGGCGTGCTGCTCGCCTTCGAGGCCTCGAGCGCCTCGACGCCCTGGCTACGGTTGACCCGAAGTCTCCTGATCGCGGCGGCCGAGGTCAGGGCCGCCGACGTCAGAGCCGAGGTCGCTGCTGGGAGTGCCCTACTGGCCGCATGGCTGGCGGCGCCCGCGTCGGCCGACCGGTTCGCGCCGGACCTGGCACGTGCCGGGTTCGAAGGCGGCATCACCTACCGCGCCGCCGTCGCCGAGGTGACCGAGGCGCAGGCAGGAACGGTCCAGGAGGCGGGCGTGGAGTACTTCCAGCAGCGCGGGCTGCCGGCGCTGACGGTGGTGCAGGGGCCGCTCGTGACCTGGGTCTTCGTCGTGCCCTCGCGAGACTCCCCGGGCGGCGGCGCTCACGCCAACGCACTCCAGCAGGCGCTCAGCTCGGCCCTGAACACCCCGCACGCCGGAGCGCGGTTGGGCGTCAGCCAACCGCACGGCTCCCTGGACGACGTCGCCACCGCCAGGAGGCAGGCCGTGCTCGCACTGGGCGGCAAGGTCGCCGGGAGCGGCGTGGTCTCCTTCGACGATCTCGACCCCGTCGCGTGGCTGCTGGAGCAGCCCCAGGCCGACCTCGAATTGCTGCGGCGGCGCACGCTCGGCCGCCTGCTCGATGCGGACCGTGGCGGCAAGCTGGCCGCGACGCTCACTGCCTACCTCGAAGCCCCGAGCGACCTGGCGCGCCTGGCCGACCGGCTTGGGATCCACGTGAACACCCTGCGCTACCGGCTCAAGCGGATCGAGGAACTGGTTGGCGCGCCCCTCTCATCGCCCGAGACCCTCGCCCGCCTGTGGCTCGCCACCAGGTAGGGGGCTCCTGTGGCTCGCGACCAGGTAGGGGGCTATAGTCGCGTCACATGAACGAGCGTTGGAGCGCGGGCGGGGCCGTCGTCCTGGGCGCCGGCACCATGGGCAGGGGCATAACACAGCTACTCCTCCAGGCGGGCGCACCGGTGTTGCTGGTCGATCCCCAGCCGGGCGCCGCGGCCGGCGCCAAGGCCGCGCTGGGCGACACCTTCTCTATGCTGCGCTCGAAGGGTCGCCTGGCCGCCGCACCCGACTCCCTGCTCGAGTGGCTGGCCGTGGCCGAGGCCCTGCCGCGTGGCAACCGGGCCGAGTGGGTCTTCGAGGCCGCGCCCGAGGACCTGGGGCTCAAGCGCGCGCTCTTCGCCGACGTCGAGGCGCGCGCGCCCTTAGCCAAGCTGGCCACCAACACGTCCACCCTCTCGGTTACGGCCATCGCCGCCGCCTGCCGCGAGCCCGAGCGAGTGGTCGGCGTACACTTCTTCAACCCCGCGCCGCTCATGCCGCTCGTAGAGGTCGTCGCCGGCGTTCACACCCCGCCGACGCTCGTGGAGCAGGCCGTGGCCATGGCGCACACGCTCGGCCGCACCCCGGTGGTGGCGCAGGACCGACCGGGCTTCATCGTCAACCGCCTCGCGCGCCCCTACTACCTGGAGGCCATCCGCCTGCTCGCCGGAGGGACCCCGGTGGCTAGCGTCGACGCCGCGATGCGTGCCACCGGCTTCCGCATGGGCCCGTTCGAGCTCCTCGACCTCATCGGCATAGACGTCAACCTGGCGGCGAGCGAGAGCGTTTACGAGGCGTCCTTCCATGAGCCGCGCTACCGGCCACACCCGCTGCAACGCTCGCTCGTAGCGGCAGAACGCCTCGGACGCAAGACGGGCTGGGGGTTCTACCGCTACGAGGGGGGCGTGCCGGTCGAGCCGGCCCGGGTGGAGCCGCAGAAGCCGCGAGTTACGCAGGCCGACGCGGAAACGCGGCAGCCTCGGGTTACGCAGGCCGACGCGGAAACGCGGCAGCCTCGGGTTGCACACGCCGGCTCGGAATCGCAGCCGAATCCGCTCAAGGCCGCGCCGACCGCTCACGTGCTGGGCGAGGGCCCGGTGGCGCGGTGGCTGCGCGCCAGGTTCGGAGCCGCGCCGAGCCCGGCCGAGGCCGACTTGATCGTCGACGCCCGCGTCGGCGCCACGGACGATGGCCAGACGGCCGGGGTGCCGCGCCTCGCCCTGTGCTGGGGCCGGAGCGCCCCGGCCGGCGGCGTGGGCTTCAGCGTCCTGCCGCCGCCAGCGCGCCTGAAGCACCCGCCCACCGTCACGCTCGAGCTGCTCGCGCCGCCGAACGCCGACGCAAGCAAAGACATGCGGCTCGTGACCTCCTTGCTCCACGGCGCGGGCTTCAGCACCCTCGAGGTGCCCGACCAGCCGGGGGGCGTGGCGTTCAGGCTGTTCGCCGGCCTCGTCAACGAGGCGTTCTCCGCCCTGGCCGAGGGGCTCGCCGGCGCCTCCACGCTCGACCTCGCCATGCGGCTGGGCGTCAACTACCCGGAGGGCCCGCTGGCGTGGGCCGACGAGCTCGGACTGGCGGACGTGCTCGCCGGGCTCGAGGGCCTGAGGCACGAGCTCGGGGCCGAGAGGTACGCGCCCCACCCCCTCCTCAGGCAGTTCGTGAAGTACGGCACGAGCGCGGGCGGGGCCTGACGTGCGCGAGATCCCTGCCGGCTTCGAGGTCCATCACGAACTGCTCGTCACCCCCGCCATGACGGTCGACTTCGAGGACCAGCACGACGCGCGCCTCGGCAAGCTCCACCCCGTTTACGCCACCTACTGGCTGGCAAAGCACATGGAGCTCGTGAGCCGCAAGCTCATCCTCCCCTTCCTCGAGGAGGGAGAGGAAGGCATCGGCCACTCCGTCAGCGTCAAGCACTTGGCGTCCGCCCTGCCAGGCATGCGCCTGCGCCTCACGGCCAGGTTGGAGGCCCAGGAGGGCACCCGAGTGCGCGCCGCCTGCTCCGCCGTCTCCGAGCTCGGTGACCTCGTCGGCGAGGGTACGACCGTCCAGGTGATCCTCCCGCACGCCAAGCTGCTGCAGGCGTTCGAGCGTCTCAGGGAGCGCTGGGCCGACTCGGCGGACGGGCACGGGAACCACTCCGCTGGCTGACCCGGGGGACGACCCCGGGAACCGCTCCGCGGGCCGGATCCAGGAACTGCCGCGGAAACCGCTTCCCTCGAAGTCTTCGCCAGGGCGTCCGTGAGGATGCCCGATGGCGTGGCGGAGCCGCGTCTGCGCCCCTCTGTGGCACCCGCTCTGTGGCACCCGCGCGGCCGGGCGGCACGGACCACCGTAAAGTAGCTCGCAGGAGGTACCGTGGGCAGAGTCCATCTACTTGGCACGGGGGCCGCCCTGTCAGGCAAGGACCGGACGACGACCATGCTCGCCATAGAGGGCGAGGAGACGCTGCTGTTGGTTGACTGTGGGGCCGACGCGGTGCAACGCCTATTGGTCCAGGAACTCGATCCGGCCGACGTGACGGGGCTGATAGTTACGCACGAGCACGCCGACCACGTGGGCGGCTTCGCCCTGCTCATGGAGCGCCTGTGGTTGGCTGGGCACACGGATGAGTTCCATGTCTTCGGCATCCGGCCGGCCATCGACCAGGCTCGGCGCGTGCACGACGCCTTCGACACGTCAGGCTGGCCGAACTACCCGCGCGTCGTTTACCACGAGGTGGAGCGCGAGGCAGGGGCGCCGGTCGTCACCACTCCCGACTTCGAGATCACGGCCGTGCCTGGTGATCATGCCGTCCCCGCCATCGGACTCCGGGTCAGGGACCGGCGCGGCGACGGCGTCATGACGTACTCGAGTGACACCGAACGTTCCGCCACGGTCGCGCGGGCCGCGAGCGGCGCGCAACTGCTCGTACACGAGGCCTCCGGCTCGTTCCCCGGCCACTCGACGGCAAGCGACGCGGCGGAGGTGGCGGCGCAGGCCGGCGTCGACCGCTTGGTCCTGGTGCACCTGCCGCCGTACCCCGGCGAGGGCGCCGACGAGCTGGCCGCGGCGCGCGAACTCTTCGAGGCTACGGAGTTCGGCTTCGATGGGGCCCACTACGAGTTCTAAGCGCCTCACGCGCGCTCGGGCTACCTCTACCTCTATCCAAAACGCCGCGCGGTGAGACGGGTCCTGAGCGCCTCACGCGCGCTCAGTAGCCCGCACCGGGCAGCAGTTCCTCGCCAGAACCGGACCTGTCCCGCTGCTCCTGCAACGCCTGCAGCGCCGCGAGGCTCAAGCGCGCCAAGCGGCTGACCTTGGGCTCCGCCTCGAGCGCCGCGAGTCCCCAGTAGTCGAAGCCCGAGCCCTCGGTAAGCGTGAGGCGCTCGAGCGGCTCGGAGATGGCAGCGAGGTAGATGTGGTAGAGGCCGCGCCAGCCGTCGAAAACGAGCAACGGCCGGTAGTGGCGCACGCGGAAGCGGATCTCCTCCTCCACCTCGCGCAACATGCCCTCTTCGGGCGTCTCGCCCTCGTCGAGCCCTCCACCGAACAGCGACCACTGCCCGGGCGACTCGATGCCCGGCTTGTCGTCTCGCAACTGCATGAGCACGCGCCCGTCGGGGTGCAAGAGGACGGCGCCCGCCAGGGCGCGGCGGCCGTCGGGCAGCCTGAAGTCGGGTTCGAACACGGGCTGCGTGCTCATAACGCCTCGAGGTAGGTGTAACCGACGAGTTCGCGGTCGTACATCTCCAGGAACTCGCGGACCTCCTCGGTAGTCAGCGCCCCCGCCTGTACGAGCTCGTCGGCCTGCTGTTGCAACGCCGCGTGCAGGTCGCGCGTCTCGTAGCCCATGTTGTAGATCACGCGGCGCGCCTTCTGGCCCTCGATGTAGAGCTCCACCTTCGCGCCGTCCGAACCCAGGCGCAAGTGCGCCTCGTTCACGCGTCCGAAGAGGTTGTGGGCGTTGGCCAGCACGTCTTGGTAGGCGCCCGTGAGGAACACGCCCAGGTAGTACGGCTTGCCGGGCTCCAGGTCGTGAACGGGCAGGGTGGTGCGCACGTCACGAAGGTCGATGAAACGGTCGATCTTGCCGTCGGAATCGCAGGTTATGTCGACCAGCGTGGCGTTACGCGTGGGCCTCTCGTCCAGCCGCTGCAACGGCACGATGGGGAACAGCGTCTTGATGGCCCAGTTGTCGGGCAGGCTCTGGAAGAGCGAGAAGTTGACCACGTACTTGTCGGCCAACATCTGCGGCAGGAGCTCGAACTCCTCCGGCACGTAGTCGAGGCCGGCGACCACCTTGGCCACGCGCTCCAGGATGCGGTTGTAGTGCTGCTCGAAGTGAGCGCGCTCCAGGAGGCTCAAGTAGCCGAGGTCGAAGAGGCTGTGCATCGTCTCCTTGTTGGAAACGGCCTCGTTGAACACCTCGCGGTAGGTCTTGACCGTTACCGGGCTGTCGAGCACCTGCATGTCGCGCACCAGCGCGTGCACCTCCCCCGTGAGGGGTGGCAGGTCGACGGGCTGCCGCGTGGGGCCGATGGCGTCGACCACCGGCACCACCACCACGGAGTGGTGCGCGGTGATGGCGCGCCCCGACTCGGTGACGATGATGGGGTGCGCCACCTCCCACTCCTCGCAAGCCTCCATGACGGTGTAGACCACGGTGTCCGCGTACTCGCGCAGGCCGTAGTTGGCCGAGGTGTAGTAGGTGGTTTTCGAGCCGTCGTAGTCGACCGCCAGGCCACCGCCCACGTCGAGGTACTTGACGCCCACGCCCATCTCGGCAAGCTCGACGTACGCCTGCGCCGCCTCGCGCACGGCCGACCTGATGCGCCTGATGTCGGTCAACTGGCTGCCCACGTGGCAGTGCAGCAGCACGAGCGCGTGGCCCAGGCCCTCGGCCTGCACCCGCCGCGCCACGTGGATCAGCTCGGACGCCGTCAGGCCGAACTTCGCGTCATCGCCTCCCGAGGCCTCCCACTGGCCACTGCCACGTGCGTGAAGCTTGAAGCGCACGCCCAGTAGCGGCTCTACCCCGACCTCCTTGCTGATCCGCAGCACGCGCTCCAACTCGCCGGCCTTCTCCAGCGTGATGATCGTCTTGCGGCCCAGCTTGCGCCCCCACAAGGCGAGCCTGATGAAGTCGTCGTCCTTGAAGCCGTTACAGCAGATGAGGGCCTCGTCGTGCGTGTCGTGCGCCAGGCACAGCGCCAGCTCGGCCTTGCTTCCGGCCTCCAGGCCCGTGCGGTACTTGGCGCCATAGGTCGCGATCGTCTCGAGCACCACGCGGCGCTGGTTCACCTTGATCGGGTACACACCCTGGTAGCGGTTCTTGTAGCCGGCCTCCGCGATCGAGCCTTCGAATGCCGCGTTTATGCGGTCCAGACGGTCCTCGAGGATGTCCGGGAAGCGCAGGATCATGGGCAGGGCATGGCCCTTCGCGGTGAGGTCGCCGACGATGCTCGTGAGCGCCACCGCGGGCGAGCCCTTGAGGGAGACGGTGAGTTCGCCCGCCTCGGACACGCCGAAGTAGCCGTTCGACCACGCGCGGATGCTGTACAACTCATCGGCGTCGGAAACGCTGAAACCTGGGTCGAGGGTAGCTCTGGTCACTGCGGGTCCTCCACGGTGCACTGGGGGCGTCGAGCCGCTTCCTTGCGCCGCAAGCAGCGCGCGCGGCGGCGCTCGGCCGGGCCGTGTTCTCGGCCCGTCCAACAGGGCAGGTTAGCACCCCTTCGCGGTGCCAGCCGGTCATCTCGCTGCCCAGAGCGGTTTCGTGGTTCGAGTTCGCCGTCACCCACTTCGAGTTCACGGTCTCCTGGCCCCGCTTCACGCACTTCCGGTCCGCGTTACGGCGACGGGCGCGCCCCATGAGGGCACGGGCACCCCCACCCGCGAGCACACGGCCTACACTGTCCTCAGCATGATTACGTCACCCGCGCCAACCCCCGCCTCGCTCGGCTACCGCATGCCCCCCGAGTGGGCGCCGCACGCCGCCACCTGGACGTCGTGGCCGTTCGACGACAAGCTCTGGCTGGGCTACCTCGAGGCCGTCCGCCGCGACTTCGCGGACCTGGTTGCTACCATCTCCCGCTTCGAACGCGTGAACGTGAACGTCATAGACGAGGAAACCGAGCAGGACGCGCGCGCCCGCCTGGGTGCAGCGGCGGCCCGCCTGCACGGCGCGGAGGCCGACCGCGCCCTCGCCAACGTGAGCTACAACCGCATGAACCTTAACGACGTGTGGTTCCGCGACAACGGTCCGCTGTTCGTGCAGCGCCCGGCCGAATCCGGCAAGCCGGGGCGCGTGGCGCTCACCGACTGGGGCTTCAACGCCTGGGGCGGGAAGTACTGGCCGTGGTCCGACGACGACCGGGCCCCGGCGACGCTCGCGGCCAGGCTGGGCATGCGGCGCTTCGTGGCGCCCGCCATCATGGAGGGCGGGTCACTCGAGCTGAACGGGCGCGGCGTCTGCCTCACCACGCGCTCCTGCCTGCTGGAGCCCAACCGGAACCCCGGACTAAACGAGGCCGCGCTCGAGCTGCTGCTCCGCGACTACCTCGGCATAAAGGAGCTCGTGTGGCTGGAGGGGGGCCTCGAGGGCGACCACACCGATGGCCACATCGACACCATCGTGCGCTTCACCGACGACGACACCATCGTCTGCTCGGTCGAGCCGCGCGTGGCCGACAAGAATCACGCGGGCATGGCGCGCAACCTGAAGCAGCTGCAGGGGCTGCGCACGCCGCAGGGCAGGCCTTACCGCGTGGTGGAGCTCCCCTTACCGCAGCGCCGCATGGAGCTCGAGGGCGAGCGCCTGCCGCTCACCTACGCCAACTTCTACGTGGGTAACGGTTTCGTGGTCGTGCCCCAGTACGAAGACGCCAACGACCAGGAAGCCTTGGGCATCCTCCGTTCACTCTTCGAAGGTCGCGAGGTCATCGGGCTCAGCGCCGTCGGCCTCATCACCGGCGGCGGCGCCTTCCACTGCGTCACGCAGCAGCAGCCCCTGGGGCCGGCCCGTGGCTGACACCCGGGCCCCGGACGGAACCACCGTGCGCCTCGCCGTCATCCAGATGAGCTGCTCGCACGTGCTGGAGGAGAACCTCGCGAAGGCCGAGCGCCTGGTGCGCGAGGCGGCGGCGCAGGGCGCCAACATAATCTTGCTGCAGGAGCTGTTCGAGAACCTCTACTTCCCGCAGCTCGAGCGCGAGGAACTCTTCGCGCTGGCCCACGCCGTGGAGGGCCACCCGTTCCTCGAGCGCTTCTCCAAGCTGGCCGCGGAGCTGGGAGTCGTGCTCCCCATCTCCTTCTTCGAGCACGCGGGTCAGGCGTACTTCAACAGCCTCGCCATGATCGACGCCGACGGTCGCGTGTTGGGCCACTACCGCAAGAGCCACATCCCCGACGGCCCCGCTTACGAGGAGAAGTACTACTTCAACCCGGGCGACAGCGGTTTCAAGACCTGGACCACGCGCTTCGGCAAGGTGGGCGTGGGCATCTGTTGGGACCAGTGGTTCCCGGAGGCGGCGCGCATCATGGCGCTCAAGGGCGCCGACCTGCTGCTCTACCCGACCGCCATCGGCACCGAGCCGGAGGAGGCGGGCGGACTGGACACCCGTGACCTGTGGCGCCGCGCCATGCTCGGGCACGCGGTCTCGAACGTGGCCTACGTGGCGGCGGCTAACCGCATCGGCACCGAGGGCGCCACGACCTTCTACGGCTCCTCGTTCATCGCCGACTACGCCGGCGAGCTGCTGGCGGACGGCGACCGCACCTCGGAGGCCGTCCTCACGGCCGACCTCGACTTCGGGGCGGCCCGCACGCACCGCGCCGGCTGGGGCTTCTTCCGCGACAGGCGGCCGGACCTCTACGGGGCGCTGCTCACGCTCGACGGGCAGGACTGAACCCGGTCTCCTCGACCTCGAGGTCGATGAACATCGTGCCCTCGGGCGCCTGGTCCTCCGCGTACAGGGCGCGCACCACGCCTGAGTTGTCCGCCACGACCTTGTCGCGGCGGATGCTCAACTTGGGCGTCACGGAGCCGTCGGCCATGCTCAGCACCTTGAGGAGCGCGGCCGCGCGCTTGACGGTCGACCAGCTGGGCATGCCGTCGTTGGCCTGCCTGACCGCCTCCCGCAGCTCGGACGCCAGGCCGGCCCTCGCGAAAACGGAGGCGTCGGCCGCGCCGTAGCGCTCCGCGAGCGTCTCGTGGTCGAGGAACAGGAGCGCCGTGCAGTACTTCTCCCCCAAGCCCACCACTATCGCGGTGGCGATGAGCGGGTTGGCCTCGAGGCGCTCCACGATCGGGTCGGGCATGACGTACTTGCCGGTGGAGAGCTTGAACAGGCTCTTGAGACGCCCCGTGACCGAGAGGTAACCGTCGTCGTCGAGTTTGCCCAGGTCGCCCGTGTGGAACCAGCCGTCGTCGTCGATGGCCGCGGCGGTGTCGTCGGGGCGCGCGAAGTAGCCGAGCATGACGTGCGGACCGCGGGTGAGGATCTCGTCTTGATCGCTGATGCCGATCTCGACGCCCGGGATGGCCTCGCCCACGGTGCCCGCACGGTTGCGCCCCGGCCGGTTGTAGCTGATGACGGGGCTCGTCTCGGTCAGCCCGTAGCCCTGCAGCACTAGGATGTGCGCGGCGCCCAAACGGTTGACGAGCTCGCCGCGAAGCGCCGCCCCGCCCACGATGATGGTGCGCAACCGTCCACCCAGCGCGTCCCGCCACTTGGAGTAGACGAGCCTGTCGAGGACGTTTCGTTCGAAGGCCGCCACGCCCGTGGGCTCGTGCTCTACGTCGAAACCGTCGGCGAACGCCAGGGCGCGCGCGTAGAGGACCTTCTTGACGCCCGTGAGCGTGTTGCCCACCGCCTCCATCCGTTCCCACGACTTCTCCAGCACACGCGGCACCGCCGCCATGAACGTCGGCCGCACCTCCAACAGGTCCTCGCGCACGGAGTCGGTAGTGCCGAAGTAGATGGTCGAGCCGTAGTAGATGCTGGCGTAGAGGAGGGTACGCGCGAAGATGTGGGTGAGGGGCAGGAACGAGAGGACCGTCTCCTCGTCGCCCTCGAGGTACGTGGGCAGGTCAGAGAGCGCGCCGATGGCGTTGCTCGACAGGTTCTCGTGGCTGAGCATGACGCCCTTGGGCGCGGCCGTGGTGCCCGAGGTGTAGATGATGGTGGCGACGTCCTTGGCGTGCAGCTCCGAGGCGTAGCCCGAGATGAGGTCGGGGGCCTTGGCCAGCTCCGCCTCGCCCTTGGCCATCAGCGTGGCGTAATCGGTGACGAGCGGCGAGCCCTCGCGCCCGGCACCGGCCGTCGCCTCGGGCGTGCCCTGGGCGAGCGCTATGAGCTTGACGCCCTCGAGGCCCTCGCTCACCTCGAGCATCTCGGCGGCCAAGGCCTCGTCGGACACGAGGATGGCCCGGCACTCGCTCTCCTCGAGGATGAAGCGCATGGCGTCGTGGGTGTGCGTGAGGTAGATGGGCACGTCCACCAGGCCGGCGATCAGGCAAGCCATGTCGGCCAGCACGAAGCTGGTGTCGGAGTGTACGAACAGCCCGACGCGGTCGCCGTGCTCCAGGCCGGAGGCGCGCAGGCCGGCGGCCAGCGCCCGGGCGCGCCGCTGAGCTTCGCGGGTGGAGAGTGCCACCCATGGCAGCCCCGGGCCTCCTGGCACTCCCGGGGTGGTGGAGTGCCGGTCGTTGAAGGCGCGCTCGTTCGGCCGCAGCTGCTCCGCCTCGTCGAACAGCGATGGCAGCGTGCGCCCGAGTTCGAGCCTCCCAGGACCCGGCGGGGGTTTGGCAGTCTTGATGACCATGTCGGACCCTCCTACTGAGTGAGCGGCCCGCGCGCCCGCTACGCTCTCGGCGGCACGCCACCCTGTGCGCTTGCCGCCCGCGAGGCCTTCTCTGCGAAGTCGCGGGCGAACAGCTTGATCTCGCTGGCCAGGCCCGCATCGTTGGTCGCTCGCCTATAAGTATCCGCCATGGAGAGGAAAGTTTGGAAGAAGAAATCGTTCATGTCGTCCACCGACATGTCCTTCACCCATAGATCGATCCGCAGGGCGTGGCGTTGCGCCCCCTCCCACAGCGCGAGGATCATGGCGCCCGCGTCGTTGACCCCGGGTTCCGGGGAGTCGTCGGCCTCCCAGCGGATGGCCTCGACGCCGGCATCGTCCATGTCGACGGTAAGGCGGATTTCGGAAGACTTCACCATGAGAGCATGGTACCTGCAACCCGGCGCTACGCACGGTATCTTCGGGGCAGCGCCGGCGCGGGCCCTCACGAGGGCGCCATTGACGCCGCCCCGACTGGGAAGGAACCGCATGAAGGGACTAATCCTGGCTGCCGGGCTGGGCACGCGCCTAAGGCCTATCACGAGCCTCAAGCCCAAGCCGACCATCGCCGTCGCCAACAAGCCACTGATCCACCACGCCGTCGACAACCTGGTAGCCGCCGGCGTGACGGAAATAGGCGTGGTCGTCAGTTACCTGACCGTCAACTCCATCAAGGAGACGCTCGCCGGGTACGCGGGCGCGAGCTTCGAGTACATCATGCAGAACCCCCCGCAGGGGCTGGCGCACGCCGTCAAGGTCTCCCGCGATTTCCTGGGCGACGAGCCGTTCGTCATGTACCTCTCCGACAACCTGTTCGAGCACGGCATCACCGAGTTCGTGGAGCGCTTCCGGGCCGGCGGGGCCAACGCCGTCATGGCACTCGTTCCCGTCAGCTACGAGGCGGCCAAGTCGCTCGGCGTGGCCGTGGTGGAGGGCGATCACATCACGAGCCTGGTCGAGAAGCCCGCCGACCCACCCAGCACGCTGGCGATCGCCGGCGTGTACGTCTTCGATTCGGTCATCCACGCGGGCATCGAGGGGTTGGCGCCGGGGGCGAAGGGCGAATACCAGATCACCGACGCCATACAACGCTCCATCGAGGCCGGCCACGAGGTAGTGCCGGTCACGGTGCGGGGCTGGTGGAAGGACACGGGGCAGCCCGACGACATCCTCGACGCCAACCGCCTGCTCCTCACTCACTTGAAGAGCGACGTGCAGGGCGAGGTGGTGAACTCCACCCTGGTGGGCGAGGTCGTGGTCGGCGCGGGCGCCGTGGTGAAGGACACCACCGTCTTCGGACCCGTCATCATCGGCGCAGATACGCGCATCGAGCGCGCCTACGTCGGGCCGTTCACGGCCATAGGCGACGCCTGCGAGGTGCGCAACGCCGAGCTCGAGTACTCGGTGGTGGGCGACCGCAGCGTGATAGATGGGGTGAAGCTGAGGATCCAGGCCAGCCTGATCGGCGAGGACGTCACCATCACGAGCGACGACTCGCGGCCCGCCACGCACCGCATGATCGTGGGTGACGAGAGCCGGATAACGCTGCACGAGTAGGGTGTTGCGGCTAGCCTGCGGTTAACAGCGCACCGCCGCGCCCCGGCACGACGTGCTTGCCGCTCGACTGCTGGACGACCGCGCCCGACAGGGCGTCCACGTATCTGCCGTCCGGCAGCGCGCTGGGCGGCACGGCCTGGGCGTCGTCAAGCAGGTTGACCAGCGCGTAGACGGTGGGCTCGCCATCCAGGCTTCTCCTCACCACTACGAGCCCCTCCGTCGGCGCCGTCACCTGCGTGTCGCCGCGTCGCAGCGCTGCCAGGTCGCGCCTGGCTCCCGCGAGCGAGCGGAGGTATGCAACCAGGTCGTCGTCCCACGTCTCGGGGTGGTCCCACGGCATGGCCCCCCTGCAGGCGGGGTCGTGCCCACCCTTCATGCCCAGCTCGTCGCCGTAGTACACGCAAGGCGCTCCCGGCCACGAGAACAGTAGGAGGAAGGCCTGGCGGACGGCAGCGTTATCGCCCATGAGGGTCGTCGCGATGCGCGGCGTGTCGTGCGACCCCAGGAGGTTCAGCTGTGAGTGCACGGCCGCGTCGGGATAGGCGTCGAGCAGGCTCGTCGCCGCGGCCGCGAACCCGGCGGCCGATAGCGCGGAGATGCCGTTCAGGCCGCTGCGCGCCAGCTCGTCGTGCGCCAGGTTTCGGCCCACCAGACCGAGGATGGTCCGGTTGAGTTGGTAGTTCATCACGCCGTCGAAGATGTCGCCCGCCAGCCACCGCTCGGCGCCTTCCCAGATCTCGCCCACCAGGTAGGCTTCCGGGTTCACGGCGCGGCAGCGGTCGCGGAACGTGCGCCAGAAGTCGTCGTCGTCGATCTCGTTGGGCACGTCCAGGCGCCAGCCGTCGGCGCCGGCGGCCAACCACCTCTCACCCACTTGGAAGAGGAACTCGCGCACGTCAGCCGTGCTCGTGTTGAACTTCGGCAGCGCCGCCAACCCCCACCAGGCGTCGTACCCGAGCGGCCCGCCGCCGTAGGCGTTCAACGGGTAGCGGCGCACGTGGAACCAGTCGCGGTAGGGGCTGGCGGGCCCGTTCTCGAGCAGGTCATGAAACTGCAGGAGGCCCCTGCTGGCGTGGTTGAAGACGCCGTCCAGGACGACCTTCATGCCGCGCTCGTGGCACGCATTCAGCAACTCCGCCAGCGCCTCGTTGCCGCCCAGCATGGGGTCCACGAGGTGGTAGTCCTGCGTGTGGTAGCGGTGGTTGGCTCCCGAGGCGAAGATCGGGCACAAGTAGAGCGCAGTTATTCCCAGGTCCTGCAGGTGGTCGAGCCTCTCGACGACGCCCAGGAGGTCGCCGCCCTTGTAGCCGTGCGTCGTGGGTGGGGAGTCCCACGGCTCGAGGTTGTTCGGCTTGTGAACGCGGCTGCTGCGCGCGAAGCGGTCGGGAAAGATCTGGTAGAAGACGGCGTCCTTCACCCATTCGGGCCACTTGCTGCTAGCGGGCATGCCGGGAATGCTAACCCACGGGCGCCGCGGGGTTACGCTCCCCTGGTGCTGCGTGCCCATCGACCCTCCTCGTGGCCCGTGTTCGTTCTCAGGCTCCTCCAGCTCAACGTGGGGCTCCTGCTCTACGGGCTGTCGGTGGCGCTCATGGTCGAAGCGAACGTGGGGTTGGGCCCGTGGGACGTGTTCCACCAGGGCATCTCGCTACTCACGCCGCTCTCTTTCGGCCAGGCGATGGTGGCCGCCGGCCTGGCGGTCCTCGTCTACTCGGTCCTGGGCCCGAAGGTGAGGGTGGGCGTGGGCACCGTCCTCAACATGCTCCTCATCGGCGTCTGGGCCGACGTCTTCCTGGGGCTGCCCGGCTTCCCGCACCCCTCCGGCTACGCGCTCGGGCTGGCGCTGTTCGTGGCGGGGCTCGCCATGACCGGCCTGGCCACCGGCCTCTACATCACGGCCGGGCTCGGCGCCGGGCCTCGCGACGGCTTCGTGCTGGGCGTCGCCAAGGTGACGGGCGCGTCCGTGCGCCTGGTGCGCACCCTGACGGAGGTGAGCGTCCTCGCCCTCGGCTGGGTCATGGGCGGCAGCGTGGGCCTGGGGACCGTCCTGTTCGCGCTCACGGCGGGCCCACTCATGCAGTTCTTCTTGCGCCTGTTCCGCGGGCTCGACGCCCGCTACGCCGCCATGAGCACCAAGGACAAGCGCGGCGCCGCCGTTACTCCGGCTTCAGAAGCGGGAAAAGGATGACGTCGCGGATGCTCGGCACGTCGGCCAGCAGCATGGCCAGACGGTCGATTCCGAGCCCCAGGCCACCCGTGGGCGGCATGCCGAACTCGAGCGCGGTGAGGAAGTCCTCGTCGATCATCTGGGCCTCTTCGTCGCCGGCCTCGCGCAGCGCCTGCTGCTGCTCGAAACGCGCGCGCTGATCCAGCGGGTCGTTGAGCTCGCTGAAAGCGTTCCCCAGTTCCATGCCGACGGCCACCGGCTCGAAGCGCTCCACGAGGCCGGGCCGGCTCCGGTGCTGCTTGGCGAGTGGGCTGATGGCGAGCGGGTGGTCCATGACGAAGACCGGGCCGACGATGTTGGGCTCGACGTAGATGTCGTAGAGCTTGTCGTAGAGCTGGTTGAGCGGCCTCTCGGCCAGTGGCGGTTCGTTGCCCGTGCCGGCGCCGGGGTGGTGCTCCGCCGTCCACGCGCGTAGGCGCGGCTCGTCGAGCGGGTCGAAGTCCATGCCGGCGCGCTTCGCCAGCTCGCCCGTGTAGTCGATGCGGGGCCACGGCGGCGTGAAGTCGAGCTCGGCGCCCTGGTAGGGCAGTTTCGTGGTGCCCAGGAGCTCTACCACGAGGGCCGAGTACATGTCCTCCACCAGCTCCAGGATGTCCAGGTAGTCCCTGCCCGCCCAGTACAGCTCGAGCATCGTGTACTCGGGGTTGTGCTTGTAGCTGATCCCCTCGTTGCGGAAGTTCCGCCCGATCTCGTACACGGCGTCGAAACCGCCCACTATCAGGCGCTTGAGGTAGAGCTCCAGCGAGATGCGCAGGTGGAAGTCGTAGTCGAGCGCGTTGTGGTGCGTGACGAACGGCCGCGCCTCGGCCCCGCCCGGCACGGCCTGCAGGACCGGGGTCTCGACCTCGAGGAAGCCGAGGTCGTCGAGGTAGCGCCGTATGAAGGAGGCGGCCCGGCCGCGCAGCGAGAACGCGCGCTTCACTTCGGGGTTGACCATCAGGTCGAGGTAGCGCTGGCGGTAGCGCGCCTCCTTCTCCGTCAGGCCGTGATGCTTGTCGGGGAGCGGGCGCAGGCTCTTGACCAGCGGCCTAAAATCGTCGGCGTCCACCGTGAGCTCGCCGGTCTGCGTGGCGTAGAGCGTGCCGCTCACCTCGAGCCAGTCGCCCAGGTCGATCTTCTTCAGCGCGTTGTAGGTCTCCAGCTTGTCGCGCTGGAACGATGCCTGGATGCGCCCCTCGGCGTCTTGGAGCGTGACGAACGTGAGCTTGCCGAGCATGCGCAGCAGCATGACGCGGCCCGCCACCACGACGCGTTCGTCTCCCAGGCGCGCCCCCGGCTCCGGCGCCGGGTGTGCGGCGTGAAGCTGCGCCGAACCGTGCGTCGGGTGATAGACGTACGGGTAGGCCTCGAAGCCACGTTCCTTCAGCGCCTCCAGGTTACGGAGGCGCTGCTCACGCTGTTCTCTGAGCGACTTCTGCGACATCAGCCTTGAGTTCAGCCGATGTCTTGGATCTGGTACTCGCTGGTTCCGCCATGTATGGCGACCTTGAACTTCTCGCCCTTGTTGCGCCCCATGAGCTCCTTGCCGAGGGGAGACTCGTCGCTTACCCTCGGCATGTCTCCCTCCAGGATGCCGGCCTCGACCGGCGAGACGACCTGCACCTGGAAGCTGTCCTTGGTCTTGACGTCGAGAAGCGTGACGACGCTGCCGTAGTCGACGTGACCCGCGCCCGTGCCCTCGATGAGGTCGGCGTGCTTGAGTTGCAGCTCGAGGTCGTCGATGCGCCGTTCTATGCGCGCCTTCTCGGCCTTGGCGTCCTCCAGGCCACTGTCGTCGTAGTCGTCCGAGGAACCCGTGAGGCCCTGGAGGATCTTGGTCGCCTCGTCGAGGCGTGCGTATTCTTGTTCTAGCGTCGCCTTGAGGCGCTCGAAGCCTTCAGGCGTGATTCGAACTCTCATCGCCATGTCGCTCTCCTTTAGCGGCCGCCACGCTCTCCCTTAGCGGTCGCCGTGCGATTGCCCGCCTGGACCGTTAGCAAGCGGCTTGTCCTGCATAGGACAAGCCGTTCGGCCGCTGGACTGTGGCCCGATTCTACCTCATGCACGGCCGCGGCGGGCATCTTGGCCCACGTATCCAACCGCTCACCCGGGTAGCCCGGTGCCTTCGTAGACTGACCCCATGAAGTACCGGATCGTTGCTCTTCTCGCCCTCGCGCTGCTTGCCGGGGCGTTGTTCCCACTCACCGCTTCCTCGCCACCCGACGCCGACTCGGCGCTGCTGCCGTACGAGGAGCTGAAGACGGCTCGCGCCACGGGTGACGCGGCCATGCTCGAGCGGCTGGCCTTCGAGAGCGACCGCTACTCCGCCTACTTAGCGGCCACGGAGCTCTCCGCCTGGCCCCAGCTCTCGCCAAGGCTACGGCTCAGGGGCCTGGAGCGGGCGCTGGAGCTGCGCATGCCGGATCCTCTCATGAAGGCTGAGACACAACGCCTGGAACTCATGCGTGGCGAGCTCGCCGAGGCGGCCGGCGAGACCGCCACGGCCATCGCCGCCTACCGCGCCGCCCTGCCCGACCCCAACGCCATCGAGGCCTTCACGCGGCTCGAGACCGATCCTTACCGCCTCGCGGCCGGACTCCTGGGCGTGAACCACTACGAGGCGGCGCTGCAGGCTCTCGGCGGCCGTCCGGCGCCGTCGATCGAGGCGCCGGCCTTGCGGGCCCTGGGCCGCTACGAGGAGGCCCTGGCCGCCTACCGCAACTGGTTGAAGGAGGACCCCAACAGCGAGACCGCCGCCCTAGGGGTCGCCTGGTGCCTCTACTACCTGCAACGTAACGGCGAGGCGACGGCGGCCTTCACGGCCCTCGGTCCGGCCGGCAACCAGGGCCTGGGGCTGCTGGCAAACCGCGCCGGCCGCACCGCCGACGCGGTGCGTTACCTGCGGCAGACGGGCCGCGCCGACCTCATCTGGCTGGCCACCGACCTGCTCGAGGCGCGTGCACAGTATGCCGAGGCCCTGCCCCTGTACCTGGAGCTGGCGGCGGGGAGCAGCGCCTACACCGACGACGCCGCGTACCGCGCCTACGTGCTTGCCGCACGGTTGGGCGACGCCGCCGCCCAGCGCGAAGCCCTCGACGCCATTCCGCTCGGGAGCTTCTTCGCCCTCAAGCTGGGCGGCTTACCGGCGGCGCCCGACCCCGGTTCGGCGCCGGTAGGCGAGTACTCGCGCGCGGCCTTGGCGGAAGACGCGGCTACACTGGCAGCGCCGGCCCTGGCGCTGGCCGCCGACCTGGTGGTGACGGGGGACCCTTCGTCGGCCACCGGCGAACTCCTGTTCGCCCTGCGTGACGCCGAGGCCGCCGGCGACGTCGACGCCACTCTTCAACTCGCAGAGCAGCTGCAGGCCCTCGACGAGTACCGCCAGAGCAGCCGTGCCGCTCGCGCGCTGCTCGCCAAGGGCGTGGACGACCTGCGCGCTTGGCGCCTGGCCTATCCGCCGGCCTGGCCGGCGACCGTGACCGCCGCCGCGGCCGAGAACCAGCTCGAGCCCGCCCTCATCTGGGCCGTCATGCGCCAGGAGTCGGCGTTCAGCCCGGTGGCCGTCTCGCGCTCCAACGCCATGGGCCTCATGCAGGTGGTGCCCTCCACCTGGGACTGGATCGCCGAGTTGCGCAAGGAGAGCCCGGGCGATCCGTTCGACCTCGTCAGCAACATCAACTACGGCGCCACCTACCTGCGCTGGCTCCTCAACTACTTCGACGGCGACGAGGAACTGGTGATCGCCGGTTACAACGGCGGCCAGGGTTACGTGCGCCGCACCCTCGAGGGTGAGAGCGTGGACGGGAACCGCGACGACTTCTACCGCCACCTGGATCACGGCGAGACGCGGGAGTACCTTCAGGTCGTCTACGAGAACCTGGTCATCTACCGCATGCTTTACCCCGGTCTGGCTGCGGGCCTCGACGAAGGCTTGGACCATGCTGAAGTTGCAGCTATCGTTCCGGCTACCGTTCCGACGGCCGCCAGCTCCTCAGCAACTGAAAGCCCCTAGCCACCACGCCGAGGGTCCACGGGTCGGCGTGGGGGTCGACTTCTAGCAGTGGCAAGGCTGCGGGCCCGAACCAGCGGCCCTGGTCGTGCTTCCCCTGCTCGAGGTGTGGCCGTTCGAGGTCGCCTGCGGCCCTCACCAGTAGGTCGATCTCGCGCCGCCGCGTCCCGCCCGCCTCCCAGTCGAGCAACTCGACCACTGGGCCGACGGCGGTCAACTGCCACCCCGTCTCCTCGGCCAGTTCACGGGCGAGCGCTTGAAGCACCGACTCGCCGGCCTCTGCGTGACCGCCCACCAGATCCCAGCGGCCGGGGAACAGCTCCCTCGTGAGGCTGCGGCGTTGAAGGTAGATGCGGCCGCCATCATCGGCTACGAGCGCTCCGACAACCAAGCGGCGCGCGTCGGCTTCCGCGGAAGCCGCGAACTCTTCTAGCGCGGCCGCCGAGGCCACGAACCCAACCTTGACCTCAGGATCCCTCACTTTAGGCCTCCACCGCACAAGGTTGACACTTGGCCTCGTGGGCGGCAAGTTCGAGCTGGTTTGAGCATCGGCGGCGGCACCGCCAACGGTTCTTGGCGGGCGCCGATGCGTCTAGCCCCGTCGGCCCTATAACAGGAAATCTAAACCGGAGTTCACCAAACTTACCGAAATGGCACGCCGTTCTCCCCTACAATGTCTGACCTCCCCGGTCGGCCGGTCGTTCGGACCGCCTCGCCGGCCTCGGGGGCATCGTATGGAGGCAGATATGAAACCGCTCGTCCTCATAGGTGTGATCCTCATCGTGCTAGGCGTGGCGGGGTTCGTCGTCAAGCGCGTCACTTACACCACCAACACGTCCAAGGTCGATCTCGGCCCGGTAGAGTTGACGGCTTCCGAGAAGCGGAGTATCGATATCCCGGACATCGCGTCCGGAGTTGCCGTCGTTGCCGGCATCGTACTCGTGGTCGCTGGGTCGCGTTCCCGGCCCCGCTGAGCTGACCCGACCTGCGCCTCGTGCCGCTAGGCTTTCCGCGCCTGCGCCGCCAGGCTTCCTTAGCCTGTGCCGCGAGGCTTCCTTACCTGCGCCGCGAGGCTTCCTTGGCCTGTGCCGCGTGGGTTCAAGCCAACTTGCATGACCGCCAGGCGATGTACCTAACGCACGGCAACCGGGGGGCGTTCGAGCCTATCGTTGCCCTATCACGTTGGAGCGCTTCTCGGCCGGGTTGGCCGCCACGAGGGGCCGCTCCTCGCTAGGAGGTACCGATGAAGCGCTTCACCTTCGGTGGGCTTGGCCTGTTGGGCGTCTCTCTCGTCGTGCTGATCATCAAGGGCATCGCCATACCGCCCGCGCTCAACAAGGTGGACGCGGGCCATACGGCCTCCATAGGGCCGTTCATCAGTGACGTGAACTTCGTCGAGGTTCTGGCTTGCCTGGGTGTCGTGGTGGGCATATTGCTCATCATCGTTGGCCTGAGCGGGGCCCCCAAAGGCGAGCTCGGCTACCGCCGCTGACGCGCCGCTCGGCACTTGCCGTCCCATAACGAAAGCGCCCGTCCTCGCGGCGAGTCTCGATCCCTCGGCCTGGACGGGTGCTTCGTGTGGAGCGGGAGACGGGATTCGAACCCGCGACAGCTACCTTGGCAAGGTAGTGCTCTACCAGCTGAGCTACTCCCGCATACGGAGCGGTCTGAGACACTTGGCCCCAGACCGGCTCCTTCTAAAATAACCTCCTCGCACTGACCTACTCTTGCAGGGAGCTGCCCCCCAACTACCATCGGCGCTGGCGTGCTTAACTTCCGAGTTCGGAATGGGGTCGGGTGGGTCCACGCCGCCACGAGCACGAAGAGGAAAGATATGGACAGGTTATAGAAGGCAAGCTCAGGTGTCTACACTCGGAATGAGTCCGAGAAATGGTCAAGTCCTCGACCGATTAGTACTGGTCAGCTAAACACGTTGCCGCGCTTACACTCCCAGCCTATCAACCCGGTGGTCTTCCGGGGGTCTTACTCCCTAAAGGGATGGGAAAGCTCATCTTGGAGTCGGCTTCGCGCTTAGATGCTTTCAGCGCTTATCCGTTCCGCACGTAGCTACTTAGCATGTGCCGTTGGTACGACAGCTAAGACACTAGCGGTGCGTCCACTCCGGTCCTCTCGTACTAGGAGCAGCTCTCCTCAACTTTCCTACGCCCACAGCGGATAGAGACCGAACTGTCTCACGACGTTCTGAACCCAGCTCGCGTGCCATTTTAACGGGCGAACAGCCCGACCCTTGGGACCTTCTCCAGCCCCAGGATATGACGAGCCGACATCGAGGTGCCAAACACCGCCGCCGATATGAACTCTCGGGCGGTATCAGCCTGTTATCCCCGGGGTAACTTTTATCCGTTGATCGATGGCCCTTCCACAAGGTACCACCGGTTCACTAGGGCCGACTTTCGTCCCTGCTCGACATGTACGTCTCGCAGTCAAGCTCCCTTATACCCTTGCGCTCTATGCACGATTTCCGACCGTGCTGAGGGAACCTTTGCGCGCCTCCGTTACAATTTAGGAGGCGACCGCCCCAGTCAAACTACCCACCAGACGCTGTTCCCCACCCGGATAACGGGTGCAGGTTAGACGATCGAACCGATCAGGGTGGTATTTCACCGATGACTCCACCGAGCCTAGCGGCCCGGTTTCACAGTCTCCCACCTATGCTACACAGATCAGTCCAAGCGTCAACATCAAGCTGTAGTAAAGCTCCACGGGGTCTTTTCGTCCTGCTGCGGGTAGGCCGCATCTATACAGCCAATTCAATTTCACCGAGTCCCTGGTTGAGACAGCGCTCCAGTCGTTACACCATTCGTGCAGGTCAGAACTTACCTGACAAGGAATTTCGCTCTTTAGTCTTACCCAAACTTACCGGGCGGACAGCAGTCCTTGGCTGCTGTCCCTGCATGTCGCCATGCAGATGGGACCATATCTTCGTCCGAATAGCCGGACGTCCGGCGTGTGGTCTCTGAGGGGTCATGCCAATGTGGCAGCGGACTTCCCTGCTGATTGCCTGCGCCGCGCGGATTGTCACTGCCCGCTTGAGGGCTAGTACCGGCGGATTCTCAGGGTTTCCAGCATATAGCCAGATGCGCACCTCACCATTACTGATGAGGGGGGCAGCATTCCTACCTTAGGACCGTTCTTACTGTTAACACCGGTCAGAATTCAACCAGTGCGGCAATTTCTGCCCTCCATGTCGCCATGGAGATCGGACCATATCATCTACTCGAAGCAGGCGGCGATGGTTGATCGCTTCGAGTTCGCTCAGCGTATGGCCTCTGAGGATTCTCCCAACAGGTTGATGATCGATATCGTCAACACCGCGGGAGTCTTTCCTGCTGATTGTCCGCACCTCACGCGTTGTCACTGCCGCCATCATAAGCGATGTGGCGAGTAGCGGAGGATTCTCGGAGTTTCCAGCATATGGCTGAGTTTATTTGCGTAACTACAACGGTCAGCTTTTATAGTTACGGCCGCCGTTCACTGGGGCTTCAGTTCGGCGCTTTCACGCCTCCCGTTGACCTTCCAGCACCGGGCAGGTGTCACACCCTATACATCCCCTATAAGGGTTAGCAGAGTGCTGTGATTGTGGTAAACAGTCGCTAGAGCCAATTCACTGCGCCCACCTCAGGCGATCCTTGCGGACAACCTTACACGTGGGACCCCTTCTCCCGAAGTTACGGGGCTATTTTGCAGAGTTCCTTAACCAGGGTTCTCTCGCGCGCCTTAGTGCTCTTACACTCGCCTACCTGTGTCGGTTTTGGTACGGGCGCCATCGCTTCAACGTTTAGAGGTTTTTCTTGGCACCGTGGATTCAACCAGTTATCAGTCCCGTAGGACCTTCCCGACGTACGTCATCTACGCGGAGGGCGGATTTTCCTATCCCTCCAGACTTCGTACGCCGCCGGGCATAGCCATAGCTCCGGATGGCCTATCCTAATGCGTCACCCCATCACTCCACGACGGCGGGGCAGGAATGTTGACCTGCTGTCCATCGACTACGCCTTTCGGCCTCGCCTTAGGTCCCGCCTAACCCTGAGTGGACGACCCTTGCTCAGGAACCCTTAGGCTTTCGGCGGAAGGGATTCTCACCCTTCTTATCGTTACTAATTCCTGCATTCGCACTTCCGATACCTCCACGGCTCCTTACGGTACCGCTTCAACGGCTTACGGAACGCTCCCCTACCCAGCACTGCTTAGCAGCACTGACGCAGTTTCGGTGCATGGCTTAGCCCCGATCATCTTCGGCGCAGAGACACTCGACTAGTGAGCTATTACGCACTCTTTAAAGGAATGGCTGCTTCTAAGCCAACCTCCTAGCTGTCCTAGCGTCTCCACATCCTTTCCCACTTAGCCATGACTTGGGGACCTTAACTGGCGTTCTGGGTTGTTTCCCTCTTGTCTGCGAAAGTTAGCTCACGCAGACTGACTCCCGGGGTATGAACCGACGGCCTTCAGAGTTTGACAGGGTTTGGTAAGCTGGTGAGCCCCCTAGCCCAATCAGTGCTTTACAACCATCGGTGAACCCCCGAGGCTAGTCCTAAAACTATTTCGGGGAGAACCAGCTATCTCCGGATTCGGTTAGCTTTTCACTCCTAACCACAGCTCATCCCAAGAGTTTTAAACCTCAACGGGTTCGGTCCTCCACTTCCTTTTACGGAAGCTTCAACCTGGCCATGGCTAGCTCATCCGGTTTCGGGTCTACTGATAGCGCCTGAACGCCCTGTTCAGACTCGCTTTCGCTACGCCTCCGCCTATCGGCTTAAACTCGGCACTACCAGTAAGTCGCAGGATCATGCTTCAAGAGGCACGCCACCACCCGTTCATATCCGAAGATATGCATAGGGCTGTGACTGCTTGTAAGCACACGGTTTCAGGTACTATTTCACTCCCCTCACGGGGTGCTTTTCACCTTTCCCTCACGGTACTTGTTCACTATCGGTCAGTCGGAATATTTAGCCTTACGGGGTGGTCCCCGTAGATTCACGCGAGGTTCCACGTGACTCGCGCTACTCAGGTGCCGGCTAGGCTTCCGCGCATTTCGCGTACGGGGCTATCACCCGCTATGGCGCGCCTTTCCAGTGCGCTTCCGCTATACGCTCGAGTCCACGTTGCCGGTCCTACAACCCCGGCTCCCGTAGGAGCCGGTTTAGGCTATTCCCTTTTCGCTCGCCGCTACTGGGGGAATCGAGGTTTCTTTATTTTCCTCCAGGTACTTAGATGTTTCAGTTCCCTGGGTTCCCTCCACATGACCTATGTATTCAGTCATGGGTAGTGGGGGTTCGCCCCACTGGGTTTCCCCATTCGGAGATCCTCGGATCTACGCTTGCTTCCAGCTTCCCGAGGCTTATCGCAGGTAGCCACGTCCTTCATCGGTTCGACTGCCAAGGCATCCACCGTGTGCCCTTAGTAACTTGACCCATTTCTTGCAATTTCATTTTGATGTGTATGAGCAGACACGCGATTCTGGGCTTGAAAAAACCCGATTCGCGGCTCGTACGATCTTTCGTCCCTCACGGGACCAAGTGCTCGTTCGAGCCCTGATGTCTTGCCTTCTATTCACCTGTCAATGTTCTCGCCGGTCTTTCGAGCGGCAAAGTTGAGTGTACACCTGGGGCTCGAAGGGTGTCAAGCGTCTTCGGAGCAGCGTTTATCGGCAAGGGCTGTGAGAGGTAGTCGTTCACCGTGGCGACATTCTTGATCGCTGGGCGGTAAAGAACGTCGGGGAGCCGGGGAGGCCAACTCGCCGCCGTCATGCCATCTGCCACTACTTGCGTTGGGTAGTGCGCCAACGGGGCGTCGAGGGCTCGCGCCGTGCCTATACTTTGCTATGCGCTTGCGGACTCTCGGGGGGTTAGGCCTGCCGGGTGGAGGGTTCCGGAGGCAGAAGCCTCTGCTCCTTCTCGCTTACCTGGCTGTGGAGGGACCGAGGGACCGTAGGTACCTCTCGGAACTCTTCTGGCCGACGGCCGCGAACCCGCGCCAGAGTCTCTCCGTGGCCCTGTCGCAGATCCGGCACCACTTGCCGCAAGCGGTCCATGTCGACGGCTTCACCCTTTCGACTCGGCTCGCGTGTGACGCCGTGGAGTTGAAGGAGGCGGCGGCGGACGGCGACTCGGGGCGTGTCGTCGAGCTTTACGGCGGCACTTTCCTGGCGGGCGTCGATATCCCTGAGCGTGGGGTCGAGCTGGAGGAGTGGTTGTTCCTCACCCGTGAGCTACTTGCGCTTCGGGCTCAGCGCGCCTTCGTTAGTGAGGGTGAGCGGGAGTTGGCTGCCGGCAGGCACGCATACGCCGCTAGGTTCGCCGAACGCGCCGTCTCGCTGGGCACCGATGCGGTCGACGCCGACGCCGACCTGTTGCGCCGCCTGCACCGGTTGCTTCTGGTTACGGATAATCCGCGTGCCGCGCCGGTCAAGAAGGAAGCGGAGGCCATGGGCTTGCCGCTGGAAGTAGGTGGCGAAGCAGGGCTCGAAGGCGTTGGTACGCGTCCTACGGCTCATAACGTTGCGCGGCTGTCGTCTCCGCTCGTGGGCAGAACTTCGGAGCTGGAGGAGATCGACTCACTGCTGCTCGCAGGCACCCGCCTGCTTACCGTGACGGGTCTGGGTGGAACCGGGAAATCGCGTCTCGTGGAGGCCCTGGCCACGCGGCTGGCGCATTCGGGGCGTTACGACCGCGTTCACTTCGTGGCGCTGGAATCGGCGAGCGAAGCAGCCGAGGTGCCGGCTCGGATCGCGGCGGCCATGGGGACGACGCTGAGCGGCAGGGATCCCGTGAGCGTGCTTGCGCAGCAGCTTGTCGCGGACCGCGCCGTCTTGATCCTTGACAACTTCGAGCACCTCACGGCCGCGGCTGCGGGCATCATGGCGCTGCTCGATGGGTGTCCTGGCTTGAACATCGTGGTGTCGTCGCGAGAACCGCTCGGGTTGCCGGCCGAATCGTTCTACCCCTTGGGTGGCTTGGGGCTGCCGAGCAGCGTGGAGGCGGTGAGCAGCGAGGAGGAGGGCTCCGAAGCGGTTGACCTCTTCCTGCTGACCGCCAGGCGTTACGACCCACGTTTCGGGCTCGACGAGGCGGGCGCGCAGGCGGTGTTCCGCATCTGTCACTTGGTGACGGGTCTGCCGTTGGCGGTAGAGCTCGCCGGCGCGTTGATGCGCGTCATCCCGCCTACGGACCTGGCGCGCGAGTTGGAGGCGGACTTGGACGCGCTGGTCAGCGTTCAGCGCGACACGCCAAGCCAGAAGGCCGCCTTGCGCTTGACGTTCGAGCGTTCCTGGAAGCTGCTCACGGACGAGCAGCGGGCGGCGTTGGCGGGTTGCTCGCTGTTCCGTGGTGGTTTCACGCGCGACGCTGCCGCAAGGGTGCTTGGCATGGACTTGCGTACCCTGAAGGGGTTGATGGACCGCGCGCTGCTGCAGCGCAGGGGCAACCGTTACGACCTCCACCCGCTCGTTAGGCAGTACGCGGCGGAAAAGCTGGACGCCGAAGCTGCTGCTGGCGAGTGGCGGTCGCGCCACGCGGAGCATTTCAGCGAGCAGCTCGCCGCTAAACGGTCCAGCTACCAGCGTGCGGGGGAGCGCAGCGCGTTCGAGGAACTAGACCGCGAATCCGCCAACATCCGCGCGGCCTGGGAATGGGCGGCCGCCGCGCGCCGCCACGACCTGCTCGACGAGATGGCGTACATGCTGTACGGCTACCTGGCGGCCCGCTTACGACGGGAAGAACTAACGCACCTGCTGACGATAGGGCTGGACAGCGTGGAAGCCGGATCGCTCGTGGCCGCACGCTTGACCACCTATTTGGCCAAGCACTCCACCCCCGACCAGCCCGCCAAGGCGCAAGCCCTGCTCGAGTCCGCCCTCACCATCGCCCGTCACGAGGAAAGCGACGGCGACGTCGGCATGATCCTCTCCGCCCTCGGCTTGGCGCTCATATATCAACGAGAGTTCGGCGCGGCGCGGCGCGCCTTGTCAGAGGCCGTGCCGCTGCTCGAGCACCACGACGACGGGAGGTCATTGGGCGGTTGCCTGTCCAACTTAGGCTTCGCGACGAAGGAGTACGGAACCGTACTCTCGCTCTATGATCGCGCCATCACCGCGTGTCGGAGGGCAGGCAACATCTCGGACTTGGCGAAGATCATCTACAACCGAGCCATCCTCGTTGCGGGCATCTTCGGCGATTACGCCGGCGGCGTGGCCGGAATGGCGGAAGCGTTGGAGTTGGAGCACGAGAATGCCGCGAGGACATCCATGCTCTGCCACATGCACTCCTTCAGCGCCCTGTTCCTGATCCAGTTGGGCGACCTGGATTCTGCACGAGAGCACCACGCCAAGGCGCGACGCCTCGTCGAGGAACGCCAGCCCTGGGAGGAGCATAAGTTCAAGCTCGACATCGACGATTGGGTCCACGGACACATGCTGTTCGCCCGCGGCAACGTCGCCGAGGCTGTTGCATTCCTCGACGCTATCGACCTGCCTACTACCAGGGACCACGAGCTGATCGCCTGGTCCGCCTTTTTCGCTCGTGACCAAGCCAGGGTTCGCCATTTTCATGCGCTAGCCAAAGAGGCGGTTGGAACACAAGCAGTCGAATTCGAAGCGCCCGAGCTTCAGGCGTTCAGTCTCCTACTGGGCGCCGCCGACGCCGTGCTCGATGCTGCGGCTCGGGGTGAGCCCAGCGGCGCTAGCGTGGATGCGGTGGCGCCGCTGGTGAGCGCCTTGGAGCTGATCACCAGGTTCATGTTGGTGCCGTACGCGTTCGATGCGTTCGTGCTCGCACGGCTCGTCGCCCCTAAGGTTGCCGGCTTGGCACTGGTAAGGCTAGCCGCAACTCACGCTTCAGCGAGGCAGCATACTCGTCGACATGCGCAGGAGCTCCTAAGGGCCGAAGGGGCGCCGTTCCCGCCCCCGGCACAGGGCGAGGCCCCGTTCGCGCCCCGGCCGGGTCCGCACTTAGCGGCAAAGCAGGTCCTCAAGCTGGCGAAGGAACTCGAGGTTCGCCTCCGCGCACCGCTGGAGGCGGCGGAACCGACGCCCTTGCGCGCCTGACCGTCCGCTGTCAATCAAGCCTGTAGGCCGCCAACTGGACGCAACACCAGCGTCTTGCCCGACACGGGGGCGTAAGGCGAGGGCGCGTAAGGCGAGGTGGCCTGGGCCATTGTGTAAACGGGAGGGCCTCCACCGGAGGCATCAACGCGACCGCCGGGCCCGGAAGACCGGGGGCAAGTGCTAGGGTCTACCACAAGTATCCGTACTGTTCGGAAGGAGAAATTGATGACCCGATCTCGCATCGTCTTTACGTCGCTACTTGCCTTCGCCCTCACCGCATTCTTGGCAGCTTGCTCCACGCCCTCGGCGCCGCCCGTAGGAACTCTCGTCGTAGCAGTGGCGGGACTACCCAGCGGGACGGCAGGCGCAGTGGTGGTGACAGGCCCGGACGGTTACTCGCAAACCGTCACGACCACGACCACACTCAAAGTGCCGCCTGGCACGTACTCCATAGCAGTGTCGGAAGCGCGAGGCAGCGATTCCATCGTTCCCCAAGCGTTCGACGGCTCCGCCACCCCGACCAGCGTCACCGTAGCGGCGAACGACACGGCTACCACAACCGTCAGTTACGCCCTCCGCCCGGGTTCCGGAATGCTGTGGATCCCGCAGTGGGGCGGCTCCTATCAGGCAGTCGGTTTGGCGCGGAGTCAACTGCTTGCCTCTGGTTCCCCGACACCGGACGTGAGTCTCATGGGTACGACCAATCACGGGGAGGGGATTGCCTTCGATGGCGAAGGAAATATGTGGGTATCGGACATTATCGGGTACCTCTACCGCTACGACGCGGCCTCCTTGGCCAGTTCGGGCACACCCGCACCCGCAGTGACGATCGATGCCACCGCTTACGGCGGCCTCGTGGGCCTGGCGTTCGACGCTTCCGGCAACCTCTGGACCGCCGATTTCTGGAACAACAGGTTGCTCGGGTACTCCCCCGCCCAACTCACCGCAGATGGAGCACCCACGCCGTCCGTGGTAATAAGCGCCAACGGCAGTAGTCTTTCGAGGCCCGTCGCGGTTTCTTTCGACGGCCAAGGCAACCTGTGGGTCGCCAATCGGGACGCCAGCACTGTCGTGAGCTTCTCCCCTGCGCAGTTCACCGCAACAGGAACCCCCGCGCCCACCGTCACGCTCAACACCAGCGGTGGCAGCCTCGAGAGTCCGTACGCTATGGCGTTCGATGCCGGCGGCAACCTGTGGGTCAGCAACATATCAGCCACTGTCGTGCGCTTCGACGCCGCACAATTGACCAGCTCAGGCAACCCCACACCGGCCGCAACAATCGACCACAGCTCCCTCGGCAATAACCCTCTCGGGTTAGCGTTCGACGCCAATGGGGCACTGTGGGTGGGAGATGCTGACACCGCAACGAGCAACCTCCGGCGCTTCGCGAACCCCGGGGCACTGGTGGGAAGTGTGTCACCAACGGCTGGCGTCGTCATCACCGATATAGGACTAACCGATGGCATGCTCATGGCCTTCAGCCCCCCGCCGGCGAACCTGCCCATCAACACTCCCTGACCAACCGCGGCCTCCGTTGCCGCATCCCTCCAGTTCGGCGCTCCCGGACCCCATCCGCGAGCGCCGAGCCTATGCGCCTAGGCGGCCGGTCGCGGGGCAGATACCGCAAGCCAAAGCGCGTTTAAGTCCGATTTAACGGCCTACCCGCTACGCTTCAGCATGACCAAGCTCCGGCTGCTTCCGCTGCTATTCGTGGCTCTAACGCTCGCTGCCTGCGGTGGCCCCGCAGCGCCCGCCGGCACGCGCACGATCGATGGCCAGGTCTTGCTCCCGAGAGGCCACCAGCTCGACCTCGCCACGCTCACGGTGACCACCGTGTTGGGAAGCTTCCCGGTGGCCGCCGACGGCAAGTTCGAGGCCTCCGTGTTGCAGGGGGCCGTTTCGGAAGTGGGCGCAGAGGACGCGGGTGGCGCGCTCCTACTCCTGGGGGTCAGCGGTGGCGGAAGGCTCGAGTTGTCGCTAACGAGCACCGCCGAGGCGCTCCTTTACTACGCGGTGGGCGGCATGTGGTTACCCGCCGAGCAGCAAGATCAGGTCAGGGAGCTACTCAAGGGCCGGCCGGAGGCCGCCCCCGTGGCCCGCGAACTCGAACGGCAGTTGCTGGCGGGAGGCAACGGCCTGGCCGAGCCGGACGCGGACTTGCTGGCTGCTCTCGAGGCGGCGCACGCCAGTCTGTTCGCAGGGGCCGAGCTCACCGAGGCCCTCGTCGGCCCCGCAACCTGCCGCGCCCAGCTCGAAGCCGCCGGCACGGGTGATACGAGCATCATCATCGAGCCCGCCACCGCCACCCAGGCGGGCGTCCAGGTGCTGCACAACCCTGCAGGCGCCGGCGTGGTGGCGCAGAACCAGTTGCGCCGCCCGGCCGCGCTTCTGGCCTACGAGGTGGCGTGGGAGGACGCCGATCGGGTGAGCATCCCGGTCGATCCGCCCGTCTTGGTCGAACGTGTCGAGGTACCGGCTACGAGTCAGCTCGAGCTGCTGCACGCCCTCCTCGACGTCATCACCGGCGATGCGCCGTGGACCCCGGTCCTGAGTTCACCTCTTAACCTCGTTGGCCACTTGGGCGCCTCACGCACTCACTATGAGCTGATACTGCTGGGCCCGTCCGCCACCGACGCAGAGTGGCCCATCATGAGAGATGCGCGTTTCAAGGCGCACCACGGCGAGTGGGACGACATCGTGATGGACAAGTCGGTGGACTTGTTCCTGGGCGAGATGCTGCTGCCCCTGATCGAGATGTACGGCCTCGGACGCTTGGTGCAGTTCGACGCCGCACAACTGAAGCGCGCGCGCGACCGGGTCCGAATCATCTACGACAAGCATCTGATGGGGCTCGGCGTGTACCTCACCCAAGGGCAGGTCGGTTACGCGAATGCCCTCAAGTTCATGCTCGAGGAGCTGGCACAGAACAAGATGTTCCGCCTAGACATGATGGGAGTGGTGGCTGACGCGCTCTCGCTGAGCGACAAGAACAAGGCGTCCATCGACGCCATCGAGAAGCGCTTGTCGAGCCGCGCCAGCGCCAGCGCGATCGTTGCGGCGGTGCAGGGCATTCTCGTCAGCGGTGACTTGTCGAAGATCGCCTACGACCTTGCGGGAGCACCAGCCGTGGTGTCGTGGCAGGCGGAATCGGCACCGGCCCTCTTCGTCCTGACCCCGACCGAGGCACGAATAACGCGCGACATGGCGCAGGCCGAGTTCACCGTTCGGGCCATCACGGGCGAGAACGGCAACTACCTCTACCGCTGGACGACCAGCGGTAACTACGGCACCATCAGCGACTACCTACAAGACGGCACCACCCTCGACACCAGGTCGCCCGAGATCCTGTACACGCACGACTACCCGATCGGCATCACGGCCAATGATGTCGACACAATCATGGTCGAGGTATTCCAGGTCGAGGGCGGCGCCACGACCATAGCGCCGGACGCCCTGCCGATCGCGCGGTTGCAAGCGTTGGTGCGTGGCGAGGTGGAGCCCCCGTGCATTCCCCACTGCGAGCCCTTCAACGGTCAAGAGCTGTGCTGGTGCATGTGATCTCGCCAGAAGTGTAGCGAGCGGACCTGGCAGGTCCTGCCGCGAGAGCTGACCGGAGAACTCCTACCGCGAGGGCCGCCGGCCGGCCTACCCCGAGTATGCGAGGCGATTCGCGTACTCGGGTGTTCTCTTGCCCGTCACACGACTTGCCGGGTACGAGACAAGACGCCCGACTCAAGATTCGTAAGCGCTTACGGCCACTATGCCAACAGCTGCGCACCCCCTTCCCTGCTGCACCCGAGCCCCCCTCCGTATCCTAGTTGACAATGGGCTGCGTAATACCTATGCTGCAGGCAACAAGCTTTCGTAAGCGCTTACGACCCGCGCATCGGCACCCTTAGAGCAGGCACAAGAGCAGGCACGTCGGCACGCTAAGGGCAGGCACGCCAAGGGCACCAGCACGAAGGGCACCAGCACGCTAGAGGCTATCGGCACGCTAGGAGAACCGGCATGAACAGCGGCGACGGCGGAGGCAAGGAGCGCGCAACCATCGAAGACGTTGCGCGCGGCTCCGGTGTCAGCACCGGCACCGTGTCCCGGGTGCTCAACAACCGCGCGGGCGTAAGCGCGTCCACGCGAGAACGCGTTCTCACCACCATCGAGATGCTCGACTACCGCCCTGACCACGCGGCGCGGACCTTGTCCAGGCGGCAGTTGAGCATCGGGCTGAGCCTCGCGCGCGGCGCGCGGCGGCTGACGCCCTTCCTCATGCTGTTCATGGAGCACCTGATAGCGCGGCTCCAACAGGATGGCTACCGCTTCGAGGAGCTGGAGACGGGGCCCAACGGGTTGCCGGCAAGGCTGCCCAGTGGCGTCATCCTGCACGGCGCCCACGAAGACGACTCACGGCTCGAACTGCTGCTGCGAACACAGGTGCCGTTCGTCCTGGTTGGCCGCGCCGCCGGGGTCCGGTGGGTGGCCCCCGACGATCGCCGCGGTGGCCTCGAAGCCACTAGGCACCTCATCAAGCTCGGACATAGCGACATCGTCCACCTTGGCGGCTTGATGAGCCAGCAGGCGTTCCAGGACCGCTATCAGGGTTACATGCAGGCGCTAAGCGAGGCGGGCATCGGTCAGACCCGCGAGCAGTTGCTCGACGGTGAGTTCACCGTCCTGGGCGGCTACCGGGCCGTGCGCCGCTATTTCGAGGCAGGCAACAGCGCGTCCGCCATCTTCGCGGCCTCCGACGAGATGGCGCTTGGCGCCATTGCCGCCCTCGAGGACCTCGGCCTGAGCGTCCCGCTGGACGTATCGGTCGTCGGCTTCGACGACCTGCCCGAGGTCGCCGACGGGCTGGACGTCGCTGGGGGCCTCACGACGGTGCGGCAAGACATAAGACGCATCACCGACACCGCCGTCACGCTTCTCGACGAGGGCCTCCAAGGCCTGCCCGTCAGGAGCGAGCTCGTTCCTGTGAGGCTTATCGCGCGCGGTACGACCGCGCGGCGAAGGGGGTGAGTGACTGTTAGCGGAGCGTGACTAGGATCGGCCGTCGACCCGCCAACGTGAAGGGCGTCCGCCCAAGCACGCCCTAGGAACCGGGTGCGCCGGGGGCGCGAGTACCACCGGAGGTAACAGAGGACTCATGAAGAGACTACTTATTGCATTGCTGGCAACGTTGTTCGCCTTCAGTTGGGCCAACGCACAGACCATCGTGCGCGTCCAAGGCTACGGCGGCCAGGACCCCGCCATCGTTCAACGCCTGATCGACGAGGTTATCGGCAAGGATCTGGCGGCTCAGGGCATCACCATCAAGTACGAGCCCATCGAGACCGACTACAACACCGTGTTGGTCAACTCGCTCTCGGCCGGTACCGCCGGCGACGTCTTCTACGTGCCGGGCGAGGTTGCCCCGGGCTTCATCGCCACCGGTAAACTCCTACCACTCGAGGGCCTGGTCGACACCAGCGCGTTCATCGACACCCTCAACGCGGTGTTCACGCAGGACGGGCACGTTTACGGCATCGCCAAGGACTTCAACACGCTCGCGGTCTTCTACAACAAGGACATCTTCGACGCGGCCGGTGCCGATTACCCGAACGCCGACGACGACTGGAACTCCTTCGAAGCCAAACTGACCAAGGTAGCCGCCCTGAAGCCCGACCTGTACGGCGCCTGCCTGGCCGCCGACACGGCGCGCTTGGGCGCCTTCGCGTTCGCCAACGGCTGGACGCCCTTCACCGCCGACGGCAAGGCAGACATCACCTCGCCCGACTTCGCGCAAGCGTTCGACTTCTACACGGGGCTCGTCACCAAGGGCGTGGCCGTGCAACCCGCCGACGTCGGCGCAGGCTGGCCCGGCGACTGCCTGGCACGTGAGCAGGCCGCGGTCGCCATCGAGGGCGCCTGGATCCTCGGCTTCCTACGCGACAACGCCCCCAACCTGCAGTACGGCGCGACCTTCCTGCCCAAGTCGCCCAACACCGGCAAGAGCGGCAACTTCATCTACACCGTGGCTTGGGCCATCAACGCCGACACCAAGGTGCAAGACGCCGCCGTGAAGGTCTTGGACGCTCTCACCAGTCCCGAGGCGCAACAGTTCATCCTCGAGCAGGGGCTCGCCATCCCCAGCCGCAAGGCCCTCGCCGACAACCCGTACTTCAAGCAGGACACGGCCGAGGCACAAGCCAACAAGATCGTCTTCGAGGGAGCCTCGCACGGCAACGTCTACGGCTTCCAGTTCGGTAAGGTGGGGACCGACTACATGGGACCCATCAACAACGCCATGACCGCCGTGATGACCAAGGCGTCAGGCTCCGAAGCGGCGCTCAAGCAGGCCCAGACGGACCTGGACGCCCTCCTGCAGCGCGCCACCCCGCAATAACGGCGCAAGTCTAGACACCGGGAGGCGCCGGCACCGCGGCGCCTCCCGAAATAGCGGCGAGGGAGGACCGACGTGCGTTCGAGAGGTCGCGAGTTACTGCCGGCGCTCATGTTCCTGCTGCCGTTCCTGATCGTCCTGGCCATCTTCTTCGTCTACGCCGGCGCGCGGGCCGTCTACTTCTCGTTCACCGACTACGACCTGTTCAACGCCCCCAAGTGGGTAGGTCTCGCCAACTACCGCGCCCTCTTCTCCGACGACCGGTTCCTGTTGGCGCTGCGCAACTCGCTACTCTTCGCAGCCATCGTCACCACGGTTCAGACCATCGGCGCGCTGCTGAGCGCCTCGGCGGTCAACCGGAAGGTGCGCGGCATGACCTTCTTCCGCGCCGCCTTCTACATGCCCGCCGTGACGAGCAGCGTGGTCATCACCCTTATCTTTTTGTGGCTCTTTCAACGCCTGGGCGGCATCAACTACCTGATCACCGCCGTCTCGCGCAATACACCCGTGATCCTTACGTTCGTACTCGCCTTGGCCGTCGTTCAAGCCCTGCAGGTGGCGCTCGAGCGGAGGCGCCTGAGGCGCCGGCACGGCGCCGACGCCGAACAGCAGGCCCGCTCGGTGGGGGCCCTCGACCCGGCGCTGCTGGTCGTCTCGTTGGTGGCCGCCATCGTCGTTACCGCTGGCCTCGGGTTGCTCGGGTACGTGGCGCCGCGCGACATCCCGAACGTGGCCATCAACTGGTTGCAGACGCGCCAGGAGGTGCCGGCCGGCTTCCCGTTCTGGCTGCGCGTGCCCCTGCCGCTCGCGGCCATCATGTTCCAGAACATCTTCACGACCATCCCCACCTTCATGCTCATGTTCTTGGCCGCCATGCAGGACGTGCCGCGTTCGCAGTACGAGGCCGCCGCCTTGGACGGCGCCAGCCCGGCGCAGCAGTTCATCTACGTCACCATCCCCGCCTTGCAGCCCGTCACCTTCCTCGTGGTCACGCTCGGGTTGATAGGCACGCTGCAGATGTTCGACCAGGTGGCCATCTTCGGCAGCTCGGTACCCCTGCAGAGCGTCATTACGCTGGCCTACTTCGTCTACAACCGCATGTTCCCCGGGGCGCAGCTTCCCGAGGTGGGCTTCGCCTCTGCCGCGGCGATGTTCTTGGCCCTGCTGACTCTCGTCATCGTCGCGCTGCAACGCACCGTCTTGCGCTCCGAGGGCGACCGGTGAGCGCCCACGCGGCGAGGCGCCAAGAGCGCGAACGCTGGGACGCGCGCCGTCGCTGGTCGCGCGCCGGCTTCGCCTACCTGCTGCTCATCTTCTTCTCGATCCTCTTCCTGGGTCCGCTGCTTTTCGCGGCGCTCTCCAGCGTCAAGACCGACCCGCTCGCCTACCCGCCGACGCTCCTGAGCCCCCAACTCTCGCCCGCTAACTGGGCAACTGCGGCCAAGCTGGGGCGCGAGGGCGCCAACGCGCCGCTCTGGGGCGGCTTCGCGCCCGGCGCCGACGTGAACGTCGATGTCACCTACTTCGTGCCGGAGGGCACCGTCGCGGCCGCTCCCACTGCGACCGTGCCGCGGCGGCGGCCGGGCGGGGGTCTGGGCGCCGTGCAGCAGATCCTGTACGCGGCAGACCACGCGGTGGTGGCCCCGGTCGTCGAGGTCGGCCGCCGCCAGGGCGTTCACGGCCCCGAAGGCGCCACCGGCGAGTTCGTCACCTACCGCGTGAACGTCACTTACGAGGGTGAGGGGCCGAAGATCGACCGGCTGCCGCTGGACGTGGAGGCCCCCTCGCGCAAGCAGGAGTTCGTGAGCAGCACGCTGCCGCCCACCCGCCTCGAGCGGCTCGGGCTCGTGGCGTCGTTCCAGGCGGTAACGCCGGGGGCGCTCGGTTACCTGCTCGGCAACTACCGCCGCGTCTTCACGGAGGCCCGCAGCATCACCACCGGCAACAGCCTCTTCTTGCGCTGGACCTGGAACACGCTCGTTTACGCGTTCTTCCGCGTGATAGTCGCCCTATTCATCGCCACCACGGCCGGCTACGCCCTCGCCCGCCTGCACTTCCGTGGACGCAACCTGGTGTTCATGCTGGTGCTGTTCGCGCAGATGGTGCCCCTACAAGTCCTGTTCATCAGCAACTACCTGGTGCTGCGTGATGGCATCTGGGGGCTGTCGTCGCTCTGGGGCCAGACGACGCT
Source organism: Truepera sp. (assembly GCA_032027045.1). Classification (NCBI taxonomy): domain Bacteria; kingdom Thermotogati; phylum Deinococcota; class Deinococci; order Trueperales; family Trueperaceae; genus Truepera; species Truepera sp. The sequence goes on from JAVSMU010000001.1 coordinate 2,623,489, forward strand.
GCTCAACGGCCTGCCGGGGCTCCTCTTCGTGACGGCCCTAAACGCGGGGCCGGTGTTCATCATGAAGCAGTTCTTCGAGTCGATCCCGCGCGAGGTCGAGGAGTCGGCGATGATCGACGGCGCGAGTTACTGGTCCCGCTTCTCGCGGGTAGTGCTGCCCATGGCGCGGCCCGCGCTGGGCGCGCTCGTGATCCTCTCCTTCCAAGGGGCGTGGAACGACTTCTTCTGGCCGCTCGTCGTCCTCACCACCCCCGAGGACATCAAGACACTACCCATCGGCCTGCTGACGTTCCGGAACGTCTACGGCAACAGCGGCGACTGGGGCCTGATCCTGGCCGGCGCGATCCTCAGCGCGCTGCCGGTGATCGTCCTCTTCGTCGTGTTCCAGCGCTACTTCATGGAAGGCGTCTCGTACGGCGGTGGCAAGGAATGAAGCTGGCGGAGATCGTCCTGATGGACTTCACCAAGAACCTGGTGCTCAAGGAGAACTACGCGTTCTTAGTGGCCGACGAGGCCGCGGAGGTCATGGGTGGCGAGCGCGGCCTCTACAGCCGCGACACGCGCTTCCTTTCACGCTACGTTTGGCGCCTCAGCCGCCCAGCGCAGCAACTCCTCAACTACTCGCCCCGGCCCGCCCGCTGCCGCCAGCATGTGGCCGTCATGGAGGGGCCCGCGCAGGTCCTCTCGGTGGAGCGGGAACTCGACATCCGCGCCACGGGGCTGGAAGACCGTCTCCTGATCACCAACGACTCGTTGGAGACCCAAGAGCTGGAGCTGCGCCTGGAGTTCGACGCCGACTTCGCGGACCTCTTCCAGGCGCGCGGTTGGCACGACAGGCCGGCGCCGTCGATCACACGGGACGTGGGGTCGGCGCGAGAGGCGGAGACGGCGCGGGACGAGGGGTCGGCGCGGGACGCCGTGCGCCTGGGGCACGTGGCCAGCGACGGTTTGGAGCAGGGCGTGGAGTTGTCGTTCACGCCCCCTCCCGCCGAACTTACCGGCTCTGCCGCGGCGTACCGGCTGCGCCTGGCCCCCGGTGAAGCGCTGCGGATCCGGGTGCTCACCTCGATCAACGACCCGCTCGAGGTCGGCCTGCCCGGAATGTCGTACGAGTCGTGGCTGGGCGCGTTCCCCGAGCGGCGCGACGAAGGCAGCGCGGTCTTGCACCGCGCTCAGCTCGACCTGCGCGCCCTGCTTCTTTTCTCGGAGGACGGCCCGGTGCCGGCCGCCGGCATCCCGTGGTTCGTGACTGCGTTCGGCCGCGACTCCATCCTGACCGCCCTCATGCTCCTCCCCTACCAACCCGAGGTTGCCAGGGGAACGCTGCGTTACCTAGCCGCCCGCCAGGGGACGGTGCACCACGCGGGCAGAGCCGAAGCGCCGGGCAAGATCTTGCACGAGGTGCGGCAGGGCGAGTTGGCCCGCACGGGCAAGGTGCCGTTCGGCCGCTACTACGGCAGCATCGACGCCACGCTCCTCTTCGTGATCTTGCTGCACCGCACTTTCGAGGTAGACGACGACGCGTCGTTCCTGGCCGAGCTGGCCCCCAACCTCGAGGCGGCGCTGAAGTGGCTTGACGAGGAGGCCGACTTGGACGGCGACGGCTTCGTCGAGTTCTCGGGCGCCGAGGCGGGGGCGGGCCTCAGCGTGCAGTCGTGGAAGGACTCCTACGACGCGCTGAGCCACGCTGACGGCCGCCTGGCGACGGGGGCCGTGGCCGTCTCGGAGGTGCAAGGCTACGCCTACGCCGCCCTGAACGCCGGTGCGGCCTGCATGCGGGCCCTGGGCCGCGCCGACGCCGCGGAGCGCCTCGAGGCCAAGGCGCTCCGCCTGAAGGAACGCTTCCACGAGGCGTTCTGGGTCCCGGAACTCGGAACGTACGCCCTCGCCCTCGACCACGACAAGACCCCGCTCAGGGTGCTCTCCTCCGACGCCGGCCAGCTCCTATGGGCGGGCATCGTGCCGGAAGCCACCGCGCCGGAACTCGCCGCCACCCTGATGAGCGAGAAGCTCTTCTCGGGCTGGGGCATCCGCACCCTGGGCCTGGGCGAGGCGCGCTACAACCCGCTGAGCTATCACAACGGCTCCGTCTGGCCGCACGACACCGCTTTGATCGCCGCAGGCCTGAGGCGCTACGGTTTCAAGAAAGAGGCGCTCACGCTGCGCGCCGCGCTCTTCGACCTGGCGGCCAGCCAGGCGGACCTCCGCCCACCCGAGCTCGTGGCGGGCTACGCCCGCTCGTGCGCGCCGCCCGTCCCATACCCCGTGGCCTGCCGGCCGCAGGCCTGGTCGTCGGCGGCGCTCGTCTACATGAGCGACTGGGAGAGCTAACCGCAGCCGGCCGCACTAGTTTGCGGCATAACGCCTGGGGCGCGTGCCGATCACCGTCGTGGCGTAAGCCACGGCGCGCGCCACCGCCTCGTCGACCGGGCGCCGGGCACTCAGGGCAGCTAGCAATGCCGCGTTGAAGCAGTCACCGGCGCCGACCGTGTCTACGAGCGGTACCGAAGGTGCGGCGAAGTCCCGGACCACTTCACGGTCGACGAGACGCGCGCCGCTGCCCCCACGTTTGAGCACCACGGTGACGCCGCCAAGCGCCAACGCCCGGCTGGCAACTCCGGCGTCTACCTCGCCTGTCCAGCCTCTGGCCTCCGCCTCGTTCGGCGTGACGATGTCGAGGAACCCGAGCATGCTCCCGAGTTCTGCACGCACGGCGGGCGTGAAGCCCTCGCTGGGCCAGCCCGTGTCCAGTAAGACACGGTGCCCACGCATCGTTGCCGCCTCCAGAACCTCGACGATGCGAGCACGCAACGCCGGCAGGAGGAAGTAGCCGCACACGAGCACCAGGCCAGGTTCGGCGGCGCCCAAGTCGCCGAGCAACCGGTCGACGTCGAGCTGATCGAGGTGTCCGCGGCTCGTCAGGAACGTGCGCTCGCCGTTGGGGTGCCCCACCCCCACCGAGTAGACCGTGGGAGCCTCGACCACCTGGAGTTGCGAGCCGGCCGGACCCAACTTGCGCCGGACCACCTCGCCGAAGTCGTCCCAGCCGATCGTGGCGTGGAGCGTGAAGGTCACCCCCAGCGCCTGGAGTGCGAGCGCGGTAACGCCGGCCGCGCCGCCCGCGCGCACCTCCTCTTGCTCCACGACGGTCTCCGTGCCCGGCGTAGGCCAGGGCGGAACGGGTCCCATGACGAGGTCTAAGTTGACGTTGCCGATCACGTGGACCGGCAGGCGGTGCGAAGGGGGTGGCGTGCCCGTCTCGGGATCACTCCTCACGGGTCACCTTGGAAGACCGTAGCGGTACGCCCGGCCGAATGCCCCGCGCTTCGGCCAGCGCCACAGCCAGGCGCTGCGCGCAGACCGCGAGGGGGAGCACGGCGGCCACCTCGTTCGCCATGGGAAGTCCGATGGTGAACGGCGCGGTGCGGGAGCCGCCGCCCTCACCTGGCTCGAGCCCAGCGTCCAACAGCACCACGGGGCTACCGTCGCCCACGAGTTCTTGGGCCAACTTGCGTACCAGCCCGCCGCTGCCGCCATGTGCGGCCAGGGCGACCACCGCCAACTGCTCCCCTGCCGCCTCGAGCGGCCCGTGCCGCAACTGCGCCGACTCGAGGGCCGCGCACGGCACTCGCGTCAACTCCATGAGCATCAACGCCACGTATTCCGCCAGGCCGTGAAGTGGGCCGCGGCCGGTCACGAAGATCGCCGATGCGCCGGCAAGATGCGCGGCGGCTTCCTCCACGCGCGGGGCTTCCAGAGCCGGGCGCAGCGAGCCGGGTAAGGCGCCCAAGTCGATGGTCACTCCCAGACGCGTCGCCAAGCCGTACAGCGCGGCCACCGTCGTGGTGAAGGAGCGCGTTGCGGCGAAGGCGCGCTCGACTCCGCCGGGGATAACCCCGGCGCCGGCGGCGCCCAAGGGGCTAGCCGGATCGAGCGTGAGGCCTTCGACCCGTGTGCCGCGCTCACCCCGCCCCCTCCCTCCGGCGCGCGCGAGCAGCCGCTCGACCTCGGCCGAGGCGCCCGACTGGCTGAGGATGAGCACCGGCTCGACCTCGAGCAGCTCCCCGTAATGAAGGAGGTCGGACGCAGGCAACGCCCAGGCGCGGATTCCTCTCTCCCGCAGCACCTCGGCCAGCACCAGCCCGCAGTGGAGCGAGGCGCCCATCCCGGTCACCAACAACTCGCCGGACTCGTGCACGGCACCGGCCAGCCGGTCCAAGTAGCGCTCGAGTGCCGCGTCGGCAAGCGTGGCGGCCACCGCATCGGGCTGCCCGGCTATCTCGCGCTTCAACTCGCCAACGCCGTCGAACTCCGTCGATCGGCCGGGCACCTTGCCGTTCGGCACCGGACCTGCAACCATGGGAACCCTCCTCACTCCTTCACGCCGCCGGCGGTGAGGCCGGCTATCAGGTAGCGCTGCAGCGCGAACGCGAGGATCAGGGGCGGCAGCGCCGCGATGATCCCGCCGGTCGCCATCAGCCCGTAATCCACCGCGTGCCTGCTCGTGAACTCCGAGATGGCCACGGGCAACGTCTTGGCCGCGGCCGAACTGGTGAAGATCAGGGCGTAGAGGAACTCGTCCCATGCGAGGATCACGCCGAAGAGGATCGCGGTTATCACCCCGGGCAGCGACAGCGGCAGCGTGATGCGCAGCATGGCGCCGACCCTACTGGTGCCATCGATCATGGCCGCGTGTTCGAGCTCTGCAGGGATCGAATCGAAGAACCCCTTCAGGATCCACGTGAGGAACGGTGTCAGGAAGCTCGTATACACCAGCCCCAGGCCGATCACGCTGTTCAGCAGCCCCAGGCGGCCGAGGATGAGGTAGATGGGCAGCAGGATGGCCACCGGCGGCGTCATGTAGGTCGCCAGCATCAGGTACAGCAACCCGGTACGGCCGCGGCTCGGGAACCGTGACAGGGCGTAGGCGCCCAGCATGCCGGCCACCAGGCTGATGCTGGTGGCGATGCTCGCCACGATCGCCGAGTTGCGCAGGGCGAAGCGGAACTCGCGCCCGTCGGGGCTGAAGAACAGCGTCATGTAACGCTCGAAGTTCGCGTGCGGCGGGATCCACTGCAACGGGCGGCGGAGGAGGTCGATGAGCGGAGCGACGCTCGAGATGAGCAACCAAAGGAACGGCGCGAGTATGAAGATGGCCAGGAGTAGCGCGCCGGCGTAGGTGAGCAGTTGCGCCCACAACCGCCGCTCGCGGCGGCTGCGCCTCGCGCGCACCGCCGCCCTATTCGCCGCCTCGTTCATCCTGCCACCCCGCTCATCCCGCCGGCCCGCTCATCCCGCCACCCCGCGTGACTGCAGCAGCCGGATGTAGATGCCGACGAAGACCATGATGAGCGCCACGGTTATGAACGCTTGGGCCGCGGCGGTGCCGAGCTTGAGGAAGCTGAACGCCTCCTGATAGACCATGAAGGAGAGCGTCTTGGTGGAGCTGGCGGGTCCGCCGCCGGTCATCACGTAGATGATGTCGAACACCTTGAGCGCCTCCACCGTCCGCAGAACGAGTGCCACGAGCAGTGCCGGACGGATCCCGGGCAGGGTAATGAACCGGATGCGCTGCAGCGGCCCCGCGCCGTCGACGCGGGCCGCGTCGTGGAGCTCCGCAGGGATGGTCTGCAAGGCAGCGAGCACCAGCAGCGACACCAGCGTGAAGTTCTTCCACACGTCGGCCAAGATGATCATGTTCATGGCCAGGCCGGGTACGCCGAGCCAGCTACGGTAGTCGGGCAAGATATGGAGCTGAGTGAGCGCTGCGTTCAGTGCCCCGTACTCGGGGTTGTATATCCAGCGCCACATGACGGCGTTGACGACAGTGGGCAGCGCAAGCGGCAGGATGAGCAGCGCGCGCAGTGCGCGCTGACCGAAGAACTCGCGGTTGAGGAAGATGGCGACGGCCACGCCGAGGACGAGCTCGATCCCGATGGAGCCCACCGTGAAGTGCAGCGTGTGCCAGATGGCGGCCCGGAACTCGGGCGTGGAGAAAGCCTGAAGGTAGTTGGCAAGTCCCAGAAACGTCCGGGACTTGCCGAGTAGCGGTGCGTCGAAGAGGCTCAGGTAGAGCGTGCGCAGGAACGGGTAGCCCACCACGCCGCCGACGACTGCCAGCGCCGGCAGCAGCATGAGCCATGCGGCGACGTTGGAGCGTCGCCCGGTCATCTCGTGGCCCGGCTCCCGTCCGTCATGCGCCTACTCGAGGTGGTTCTTCTCGACCTGCTGGGCCGTGTCGTCGAGTGCCGCCTGTGGCGTCACCTGCCCGAGCAGCGCGCGGTGGATGTCGTTCTGCAACCAGGTGCTGAACTGCGGGTACTGGACCAGCAGCGGCCTGGGGTACATGGCTGGAAGCGCGAGCTTCGCGGCGGCCACCAGGCTCTCTTGGCCCTCCGCCACCGCCGGGTCGTCGTAAGAGGACTTCCAGATCGGCAGCGACAGCTTGGCGTACTTGTTCTGCACCGGCTGGCTCGTGAGGTACTGCACGAGCTTGAACGCCTCGTCCTTGTGCTGCGAGTTGGTCGTGACGCCAAGGCCCATCGAACCGTTCATGGCCGAAACTTGAGTGTGAACCCCGTCGCCCGGGGCGGGCATGACCTTCACGTCACCGGCCACCTGCGACTGGCTAGGGTCGTTGGCAAGGTTGTACATGTACGTCCAGTTGAGCGCGAAGGCCGCCTGGCCCGACGAGAAGATGCGGCGCACGTCCTCCTCGAGCGACTCCGTCGAGGCCGGGTTCGACAGGCCCTTGTCGAGCGAGTCCTTCATGAACTGCAGGGCGGCCAGACCGCCGTCCGTGTTGAAGGTCGGGGAGCCCGCGTCGAAGAAGCTGCCGCCGAACGCGGAGAGGAGCGTCGTGTAGTCGCAGATGATCGCCTCGGCCTGGCCCCAGCTCCACACGATCGGATACTGCACTATGCCGGCGTCCTTGATCTTCTGCGCCTGATCCAACAGGTCCTGCCAGGTGGCCGGTGGTGCCTTGATGCCGGCCTTGTCGAGCATGGCCTGGTTGTAGAAGAGGTACTTGGTGTCGAGGATCCACGGGATGCCGTAGTAGTGGTCCTGGTAGGTCACCGTAGTCCAGGCGCCGGGCCAGACCTGGTCCACCATGTCTTTCGGGATACGGTCAGTGATATCGACCAGGACGCCGTTCTTCGCGAACTCGGCAGGCCAGATCACGTCGAACAAGACCACGTCGTAACCCGAGCTGCCGGCAGCGGCCGCCGTGATGATCTTGTTGTGGAGCGCCTCATACGACACGAACTCGGGCTCCACCGTGATGCCCGGGTTCTGCGCCTGGAAGTCGGCGATCATGTTGCGCACGTCGTCGTTGCTGTAAGCGGCCTGCTCCATGAACAGGGCCTTCAGTTTGACGTTCTGCGCGAACGCGAAGCCGAGTAGCCCAGCTAGTAGGACGAGGGTGAGGGTACGGAACTGCTTCATGCCTTTCTCCTTTCGGTCGAGCGCGGGGGTTGGTGAGGGGCGGGCGCCGCAGCGCCTTCGTGGTTTGGTTGCCCACGACATAGGCCGCCAGTTCTGTCACCGCCTCCTTCCTTGCGTTATCGGAAGCTTGCTCGAGTAGGTTTCGAAGGGGAGTCGGGTCTCACGGGAGTAGCTTGGGCGCGACAACCGGCGCAGCGACGTCGTCAAGTCATGGGCCGGAAAATCAGGTCTGGACGACTCGAACACGGGTACAACCCTCTCTCCGGTCGCGGTCGAACCTTGAGCGGCTCCCCAAGCCAGAGGATGGCCGGCCAGATGCTTCTAAGGAAGTCTTGCAAGAAAACCCGTTCGCTCATGCACGTTCGTCACGTGCTGCTTCTCTAGCTCCGAGGGCCTGCCTGGCGCGCTGCTAGAAGCAGTGGGAAACCCAAAGATGGCCGCCACCCGGTGCCGCCGCACCCGACGCCCCGCGCGATGGGCGATAGCATGCTCTCGTGACCATCGACCTCAACGTGGACCTCGGCGAGGGTTTCGGCGCCTGGAGAGGGGCCGGAGACGACGAGCAGTTGTTGCAGTACGTGACCTCGGCCAACGTCGCGTGCGGCTTCCACGCCGGTGACCCGAGCATCATGCGCGTCACCGTCGCTGCCTGCGTCGCGGCGGGCGTTGCGGTCGGCGCCCACCCTTCCTATCCCGACTTGCGGGGGTTCGGGCGCGTGCCCATGATGTTGCCGGTCGAACGGGTGGTGGACGATGTCGTCTACCAGGTGGGCGCCCTCCAGGCCGTGGCCCGTCTGCAGGGCACGCGGGTGGGTCACGTGAAACCGCACGGGGCCCTCTACGAGGCCGTGGCCGTCGACCCCGCGCTTGCCCTACGCCTCGCCAACGCCTTGGCTGCGTTGGGCGCCGACCTCGTCCTGGTACTCCCGGCGCGCTCGGCGGCCGCCTCGGCGCTGGCCGCGGCGGGGCATGGCGTCAGGCTGGAAGGCTTCGCGGACCGCGCTTACCTGGCGGGCGGCCTTCTCGCGCCGCGGCGCCGCGCCGGCGCCGTGCTCGAGGACGAGGAGACCGTCACCGCTCAGGCCCTTGCGCTCGCCCTGGGCGAGGAGTTCCCCACGCAAGACGGCACCACTTTGCGCCTGACGGTCGACACCGTCTGCCTCCACTCCGACACGCGCGGGGCTACCGACCTGGCCCGCGCCGTGCGCCGGCGCCTCTCGGCCGCCGGTGTCACGTTGGCGGCGCCGAGCGGGCAGTGAGGCTCGTCCACGCCGGCCCCAACGCGCGGTATCTGGTGTTCGAGGAACCGCCTTCGCGGGCGCTGTCGCGGCGCATTGGCGCAGCGGCGCGCGCCCTGCGGCGGGCACTACCGACGGGCGAGCACGACGTGGTGCCCGGATACGCGGACATCCTGGTGGAGGGTCGCCGCCCCGTGCCCGACGCCTGGCTGCTCGAGGCGGGCGCCGGGGCGAGCCGGATGACCGCTCCGGAAGACGAGCCGCGTAGCTTCGTCGTGCCCGTGGATTACGGCGACCGGGCCGACGTCGGCCCGCTGGAAGAGCGCCTCGGGTTGCCGTGGGACGAGATCGTCGCGCTCCACTCGGCCCCCACCTACTCGGTGGCGTACCTGGGGTTCACTCCCGGCTTTCCTTACCTGCACGGACTGAACCCGCGGCTCGCAACGCCCCGCAGGGAGCGGCCCCAGCAGAGCGTACCGGCGGGCGCCGTCGCCATCGCTAACGGCCAGGCGGGCATCTATCCGAGTACCGGACCCGGCGGTTGGTGGCTCCTCGGCACCACGGACTTCGGGCTCTTCGATCCCGAGCGCCCCGAACCCACGGCCCTGCGTACCGGCGACGAGCTCCGCTTCGTGCAGGGAGGCCCGGGTGCCGCGGGCGATCACACGAAATTGCCCTCAAGTCACCCGACGAGTGAACTGCAGGTGGAGCCCCTCGTCGAGGTTCTCGAGGTGTGGCCAGGTTCGGCGTCGCTGCAGGGCAGGCCCAGGTTGGGGGTCGGCCATCACGGGCTGGCCGACGCCGGGGCGCTCGATCAGGCCCTCTTCCTGTCCCTGAGCTTCGCGGTCGGCGCCCCCCTAGGAGAGGCCGCGTTAGAACTGACGGTGCCGCACGCTCTCTTGCGTGCGCGCAGCAAGACGCCGGCGGCGTTCGGCGGCGCCGCGGAGGCCCGGCTCGAGGGCAAGCCGCTGGAACCGGGGCGACCGTTCGAGTGGCGCGCCGGCGAGACGCTCGAGTTCAGACCGCCGCCCAAGGGACCCCGGCAGCTTGCCGGCGTGCCCCTGCTCGTGGTGGCCGGGGGGTTCGCGCCGCTCGGCGGACCCGTGGGCCATCCCGACCTGGCCGTAGGCGGCAGCACGGACGTTCGCGGTCGGGTGGGCGGGTTCGGCCGCTGGCTGTGCCCAGGGGACGTGCTGGCGCAGGCCGCGCTTCCCAGCCGACCCCCTGCCGGTCCCGCGGCTCTCGGCCACTACCGGCCCGAGCTGGCGCTGCGCCTACATCCGGGCCCCCACCACGAGGTGCGGGCGTTCGCCGCGCTGCAGACAAGGACCTTCGTGGTGAGCGAGCGGAGCCGCATGGGAGTACGCCTGGAGTTCTCGTGCCGGGCGGCCGAAGCGGATACCGAGGCGTCGATACTCTCCACGGGCATGCCGTTGGGGGCCGTGCAGCTGCCCCCAGACGGTCGTCCCCTCGTGCTGCTCGCCGACCGCGGTCGCACGGGCGGGTATCCGGTGGTCGGGGTGGTCGACCGCGCCGACCTTGCGGCGCTGGCGCAGGCCCGACCCGCTACCAAGGTGCGGTTCCTGGTGCCCGGCGAGCACGCGTCCTTCTGAACCCGGACTCAAGCTGAGCCGAGCGCTCAAGCGACAGTGTCCGGCGGCTCGACCTCCCTACCCAGCGGGGCCTTCGACGGGACTCCGTCCCCTGGCTCGGGCTCAGGGGAGGCCTTGGGTGGACGTTCGGCTTCCCCGGGTGGGTAGGCTGCCGCGGGCGCGGGCCCGGGCTCCGGTTCCGGGGGCGGAAGGGGTGCGGGATCCGGGACGGCGTGGGACGCGGTAGCAGGCACGTCCCCGGTAGCAGGCGTGTCCACGGTAGCAGGCACGTCCCCGGTAGCAGGCGTGTCCACGGTAGCAGGCACGTCCCCGGTAGCAGGCGTGTCCGCGGTAGCAGGCGTGCGCGCCGCCGCGGCCGAAGCGCGGCGGTTGCGGCCGAAGGCCCTCGGCACCGAGCTCTCGTCCAAGTTCGGGCCGAGCAGGTAAACGTGATCGCCCGACTTTAAGACGGTGCTGCCACGCGGAGTCACGAGTTGTCCGTCGCGGAGGACGGCGGCTATCACTACCTCGGTCGGCAGGTCCAGTTCCGAGATGCACTGACCCACCGCCCGGTTGTCGGCTCCCAGGAACACGTCGACCACGGCCGCTCCTTCGGGGGCCTCACCGCCCAGCTCGAGGCGCAACTTCGCCCTCGGCGGCTCGGTCTTCGCCAGGCCCAACAGCCGGGCGAGGGGCGACAAGGTGAAGCCCTGGAGCAACGTGCCAACGATCACGACCACGAACACGATGTTGAAGATCACGTCGGCGTCCGGCACCCGCTGCATGAGCGGCACCATCGCCAGGATGATGGGAACGGCCCCCTTGAGGCCCGCCCAGGTGAGCAGGAGCTGTTCCTTGGGGCCGAAATGGTAGCGCCCCCGTGACACCCAACGCAACAGCGCCAGGGTGGAGACCACGGCCACGGGCCGGGCAACCAGGATGGTGGCCGCGGTTATCAGCAGCCCGACGCTCAAGATGTCCGGCAGTTGGTCGGGTGAGACGAGCAGGCCCATCACCAGGAACATGACGAGCTGAGCCGCCCACGCGGCGCCGTTCATGAAGTTGACGATGGCCAGGCGTTGCGCCAGGTAGTGGTTGCCGAGGACGAGCCCCACGAGGTAGATGGCCAAGTAGCCGTTGCCGTGCAGGATGTCGGTCAACCCGAACGCAAGCAAGGCGCCGGCCAACGCCAGCACCGGGTAGAGGCCCACGTTGTCGAGCGCCACCTTGTTGACGAGCAGCTTGAGGAGCCACCCCAGGCCGACCCCCAACACCGCCCCGATGGCGAGCTCGAGCACGATATTCCCGGCGATCGCGAGAACGTTGACGTCGCCATGCTGGTTGATGGCTTGCGCCAAGGCGAAGGTGAGGAGCACCGCCGTGGGGTCGTTGGTGCCCGACTCGGTCTCGAGCGTGGCCCGCAGCCGCTTCGGGAGCCCACGCCCCCGCAGGGAGCTGAAGACGGCGGCCGCGTCGGTGCTCGAGATGACCGCCCCGAGCAGCATGGAAGTCAGGAAATCGAGCGAGGTGAGGTAGTAGGCCGCCAGGCCTATGCACAGCATCGTCAAGACGGTGCCGAGCGTGGCGAGCGCGGCGGCCGGCACCAGGGCGGCCCTGAAGTTGCGCATGCGCGTGTCGAGGCCGCCGTAGAAGAGGATGAGGGCGAGGGCGACCACGCCGAGGTTGTAGCCGAGGCGGAAATCGGTGAACTCGATCCCGAGGGGTCCGCTGGAGCCCGCGAACATGCCGACGCCGACGAACAACACCAGCGCGGGAACACCGAAGCGCTGCCCGAGCCTGGTGCTGACGATGGCCACGATGGCCAGCGACGCGGCGATGACGATCGCGATCTCCATCCGGCTCAATGCTACCGGCACTGCGTGAACGGCAGGGGCGGCTGGGCCGACTCGGGGGGTGTTCAGGCCCTACACTGGGGGCATGAAGTCCGTGGCACTCATCGCGCACGACCGGAAGAAGCCGGACCTGGCTTCGTTCGTCAAGGAGCACGCCAAGACCCTGGAGCGCTTCCCACTGATCGCCACCGGCACCACCGGCCACGTCCTGATGGAGCGGACGGGCCTGAACATCGAGTGCGTGGCCTCCGGGCCGATGGGCGGCGACCTCCAGGTCGGGGCACGTATCACCGAGGAACGGGTGCTGGCCGTCATCTTCTTCCGCGATCCGCTGACGGCCCAACCGCACGAGCCCGACATCTCGGCGCTGCTGAGGATCTGCGACGTCCACAGCGTGCCTCTGGCAACCAACCTCGCCACGGCCGAGGCGGTGATGGCGTGGCTGGACGGCCTCCTGGCCCGGCCCGAAGAGCTGCAGGAGTACGCCGCCCTGGAGGGCGAGGATCTAGAGGGAGCGATAGACAGATGAACAAGGAGCTCATCGCGCGCTTCCTGCGCGACATGCGGGAGAAGCACTCGGCCCAGATAGACGCCGTGGCGCTTCCCGAAGGCACCAGGGAGTTCATCGACGATCTGGTGAACGCCCACGACAGCGAGACCATCGAGTTCATGGTCAAGCTCTCCTACCTCATGGGGCTACAGACGGGTTTCTCCGCGGCGCTCTCGGGCGCGTCTGCCCCCGAGCCGGAGCCCGGGCGCGGGCCGCTTCAGGCCTGAGTCGAGAAGGGCTCCCCAGCCCCTAGGAGGCCACCGCCTCGTTCTCCAGCACCACCTCGAACTCAATGGGTGCCTTGAGGCTGAGGCCAACCGAGCAGTACTTCTCGGTGGCCAACTGCACGAAGCGTTGGGCCGTGGCCGCGTCGAGCCCGGGTACGTCGAAGACGTGCCTCGCGGTGATCTTCTCGTAGGGCGATGGGGTGCCGTCGGCGCGCTCGCCCGTCATCTCGATGCGGTAACCGTTCACGGTCAGCTTGCGCTTGCCGATCATGATCACGACGTCCATGGCGCTGCAGGCCGCGGTGGCGTTGAGCAGCATCTGCATGGGGCTCATCCCCGTGCGCGCGTGCTTCTCGTTGTCGATCATCACACGCTGGCCTTCGGGAGTCTCGCCCATGAAGCGCAGGCCGACGAGGTGGTGGACGGTGCTCGTGAGGGTCTTTGGCATGCCCTAGTATCGCCGCCCGGAAAGGTCTCCGTGAAGACCCGGAAGACGCGGCGCAGCCAGCGCCGGCAAGACGCGGCGCACCCAGCGCCGGCAAGATGCGCCACCGGCGCCGGGCCAGGACCGGGGCAGTAGACTCGCAAGCAGTGGACCGCCAGGGCACCAAGCAGGAACTGCGCGAGTGGGCGCGGGCCACGCGCGCTGAGCGGATGAGGAGCGGCGCCGGGCGGCTCAACGCGTCGGTCGTGGAGGCGCTGCGCCGGCGTCCTGAATACGAGGCCGCTCGCACCGTCGCCGCCTACGTGGCGTTCGGCGACGAGGTCGACCTCGCGGGGCTTTTCGAGGGCTCCGACAAGCGTTTCGCGCTTCCCAAGGCACACGGGCGGCCCGCGCCCCACCTCACCCTCCACGAGGTGACGGCCCCGCAGTTCGCCGACCCGGAGACCTGGGAGGTCCACCGCTTCGGGCAGCTCGAACCGCGCTCCACGGCACCCATCGTCGAGCCCGGGGAGGTCGACCTCATGTTGGTGCCGGGCCTGTCGTTCGACGTGCAGGGGCACCGGCTGGGCTACGGCATGGGCTATTACGACAGGCTGATCCCGCGGCTGAGGCCGGATGCGGTGGTGGTGGGGGTGACGCTCGACGCCCTGGTGGTGCCGGCGTTGCCGCGCGAGGGTCACGACGCCAGGGTGAACTACTTGCTCACGGAGAGCGGTTGGCGCGAGGCGGCGAGCGTCTCCTCCCAGGTGGGATAGCGGCGCGGCCGGCTCGAGATGGCCAGGGCGGCGGCGTTGACCGCCGGCTCCAGGGCGCCGGCCCACGTCATGCCGTGCGCCAGACCCGCCAGCAGTCCGGCGTTGAAGGTGTCGCCCGCCCCCACCGTGTCTTGCACGTTCACGCTGGGAGAGCTCCTCGAGCTGCGCTCCTGCGGCCCGAGCAGCAGGGCGCCGTCCCGGCCCAGCTTCACGATGACGCGCTCCGCGCCCAGTGCGAGAAGCTCGGCGGCGGCGGCCTCCGCGTCGCCGTCCTGCTCCGCGCCGGTGAGCCCGAGGGCCTCCTCGCGGTTGGGGAGGAACGTGCTGGTGAGCGGGAGGAGCGCGGCCACCTCGGCGCGAACGGCGGCGGTCCAGCCCTCGCTGGGCCAGCCGGTGTCTATGGTGGTGAGCACCCCTCGTTCCCTGGCCCGGCGCAAGATGGCGGGCGCCTTGGCCCGCAGCTCCGGCTGCAGGAAGTAGCCGCTGAGCAAGAGCAGGTCGCCCGGCCGCGAATCGCCGAGCGCCAGGTCGATGCGTTCATGTGGCAGTGTGACGAGGTGACCCAGGTACGAGACGAACGTCCGCTGACCACCCGGGTGGGTGAGCCCGACGGTGAGGGCGGTGGCGTACGGCTCGCGCGTGAGGCGGGCCACGCCCTCCAACGCGCCCTCCAGCCACTCACCCAGGAAGTCGGTGCCGACGCCGGCGATCACGTCGGCGCCCTGGCCATCGCGCACGCCCAGGGCCGCCAGTGCCAGGCCCGTGTTGCCCGCCGCGCCGCCCACGCGCCACTCGTAGCGGTCGATGATGACCTCGCTGCCCGGCAGCGGCCAGGGGGCCACGTCACCCAAGAGCACGTCGACGCTGGTGTTGCCCACCACCACGATGCGCGGGCGGCCGTTGGCCACACGCGCGCCGGTCACCCTTTGACCCCGGTGAGAACGACGCCCTCGATGATCTGGCGCTGGAAGATGAAGAACACCAGCAACACCGGGATGACGGCCATGGCGGCGGCGGCCATGATGAGGTTCCACTCCGTACCGGCCTCGCCCGAGAAGAACGCCACACCGACGGGGATGGTGCGCATGCTGGGCGACTTCGCCACGATCAGCGGCCACAGGTACGCGTTCCAGTTGCCCACGAAGTTGAATATCCCGAGCGCGGCCAGACCGGGGCCCACGAGGGGCAGTCCGACGCGCCAGAAGAGCCCGAACTCGCTCACCCCGTCGACGCGCCCGGCGTCGAAGAGGTCCCTCGGCAGCGAGTCGAAGAACTGGCGCATGAGGAAGACGCCGAAGGCGGGGATGAGCCCGGGGAACGCTATGCCCCAGTACGTGTTGACCCAGCCGTACTGGGTGGACATCACGTACCAGGGGATCACGAGCATCTCGGTCGGGATCATGAGCGTGCTCAAGATGAGGAGGAAGATGAAGTTGCGCCCGGGGAAGCGCAGGCGCGTGAGGGTGTAACCCACCAGCGACGCGAAGAAGAGCACCGACACGGTCGAGATGCCTGCCACTATGAGGCTGTTCAGGAACCAGCGCGGGAACTGCGTGTGGAGCAGCACTTCCTGGAAGTTGGCGAGGGTCCAGACCTTGGGCCAGAAGTTGAAGCGGAAGATCTCCTTGAGCGGCTTGAACGCCGAGAGGAGCATCCACACGAACGGGAACGCCATGACGACGCTGCCGATGGCCAGGAGCACGTAGGCGAGGAGCCGGGCGAAGTTGGGGACGCGCCGGCGCCGACGGGGCTGGGAGAACTGGACCCTAGCGGCCATCAATACTCGACCTTCCTTTGCGTGAGCCGGAGCTGGACCAGCGTGACGATCATGATGATCACGAAGAGGAGCACCGTCACGGCTGCTGCGTAGCCGATGCGGAACTTCTGGAACGCTTGTTGATACATGTAAAGCGCGATGGTCAGGGTGCTACCCAGCGGCCCGCCCTGGTCCGTGAAGTTGATGTTCTGCACCTGGTCGAACATCTGCAGGGTCGAGATGGTCGAGATGACGAGGGAGAAGACCAGCACGGGGTTGAGGAGCGGGAAGGTGATGCTCCAGAACCGCTGCCAGCCGTTGGCGCCGTCGATGGCGGCCGCCTCGAGCATGGTCCGCGGAATGCCCTGCAGGCCGGCCAAGAAGATGACTACCTGGAAGCCCAACTGCTGCCACACGACCACCGCGGCCACCGCCACGAGCGCCTGCTTGGGGCTGGTGAGGAAGGGTTGCGGGTCGACGGCCAGCCACGGCAAGCCGATGCTCGTGACGAGGTCGCTCCAGTCGGATAGGAACTTGTTGAAGATGCCGAAGTTGACCGAGTACATCCAACCCCAGACCCAGGCGACGGCCGCGGCGGGGGTTACGTATGGCGCGAAATAGATGGCGCGGAAGAGGCCGCGGAGGCGCCTGACCGAGTCGAGCAGCACGGCGCTGAACAGCCCCAGCGCGACCTGGCCGAAGACGACGATGAGGAAGTAGTAGAGCATGTTCCTCAGCGCCTTGTAGAGGTCGCCCTTGGCGGCGATGTTGGCGGCCATCTCGCGGTAATACTGCAGCCCGATGAACACGCGCTGTTCCGGGTCCACGTGCCACGTGAAGAAAGATAGCCGCAGCGACTGTACGGCCGGCCATAACCTGAAGAACAAGAAGAAGGCGAGCGGGATGAGCAGGAACGCGTAGGCCCAGATCGCCTCTCGCGAGCTGAGGGAGAGGCGGCGGCGCGGGGCGCCCGCAGGTTTTCTCATGGCACCTCCCGGGCCGCTGGGCCGCGCCGATGAGCGCGGCGAGGAGTTGGGTAAGTGGTGTGCAGGGGGCGAGGTGACTCACCCCCTGCGTTCTAAAGGAACCGACCGGCGCTCGCACGCCGAGCCGGCGTCCGCCGCTGCCGCTACCGGCCACGGCAGACGCCGACCAGTGACTCAGCGGTTCGCGTCGAGCAGGAGCTGCTCGGCAGCAGCCGCCTCCTTGAGGGCCACGGCGGGGCTCGTGCCCTGGAGCACGACCTCGTTGATGGCGTCGATGAGCACGTCGCGCTGGCCGGTCTCGTCTACGAACACGGTGGCGTGCGCGTAGTCGAGGGCGCGGACGAACGGCCCGTAGATGGGGTCCGCGGCGAGCTCGGGATCGGCGATGAGGGTGCGGCTGGCAGGCAGCTCACCAACCACGTCGAGCCACAGCTTCATGGCGTCGTCGCTCGTGACGAACTTGAGGAACTTGGAGGCGGCCTCGAGCTTGGCCGGGTCCTTCGCGGCGTTCGGGGTGAGGGCGTTCATGAAGAACGAGCCGAAGTTGGACTTGATGCCGTTGTCGGCGCGGACGGGCAGCTCGGTGACGCCCCAGTTGAAGTCGACCTTCCTCACGTCGCCGATGGCGAACGAGCCATCGACGATCATGGCGATGTTCTGAAGCTGACGGAAGCCGTCACGGTAACCGTTGTTGCCGGGCACGAACTCGGGCACGGCGAAGCCGTACTTGGTGACCCAGTCGGTGTAGAACGTCAGCGCGGCCACGCCGGCCTCGCTGTCGTAGGTCACCTTGCTGTTGTCGTCGGAGTAGGGCGCGCCGCCGAACTGGCGGAAGAGGACCTCGCGCAGGAGGTGGTGGTCCTGGCCGTTGGGGGCGAAGCCGTAACCGACCTGCACGAATCGGCTGCCCTGCTTCTCGGTCAGGGCCTCGGCGATCTCGACGAACTCTTCCCAAGTGGCGGGGGGAGCGTCGTAGCCGGCGTCCTTGAGCATGTCGGCGTTGTAGAAGAGCGCCAGGCTGCGAACGGCCGTCGGGAGCCCGTACCAGGTGCCGTCGACCTTGGCGGCCTGGACGAGGGGGGCGAAGTTGGTGTCGAGCTCGGCCGCGTCGAAGTACTGCTCGGGGAGCGGGATGACGTAGCCGGCGCGCTGCCAGGTGGGGAGCCAGCCGTAGAAGAGCTGCGCCACGTCGGCGCCCTGGCCGGCGGGCAACGAGGCGGCGACCTGCTGCTGGTAGCCGTCGTACGGGAAGGTCTCCTGAACGACCTTGATGTCGGGGTTGGCGGCCTCGAACTGTGCGATGAGCTGGGTCATCGCGTCGACGCGAGTCTTGTAGTCGTACTGCCAGTAGGTGATGGTGGTCTGGGCGGCGCCTATGCCGACCCCCAACATCACTGCCAATAGGATGAGAAAACGCTTCATGCCTCGACTTGCTCCTTTCCGGTTCCGCGCAATCGCGCTGTGGCGCGGGCGAGCGCCTCGGACCGTTCCCGCAGGGCCTGGCGGTCGGCTTGCAGCCGATCCGCGGCCCGGGCGAGCTTGGTTGTCATGACCTCCGGCGCTGGCATGCCCAGGCCGTTACGGCGCCGCACGAACCCTACGGGGTCGAGCGCGGCGGTCAGCGCCTCGGCGGAAAGCTGCGGACCGCCCGCTGCCTCCACGTCGGCGGGGGCGGCCGAGGTCAGTAGCCGCCCTTCGGAGCTGAAACGCTTCACCAGCGTGGTGACCACGTGGTGGGCGTTGGGAAAAGTGAGTCCATGCTCGCGCGACAGCACGTCGGCGAGTTCCGTGGCGGTCGTATCGGTACGGGCCGCCGCCGCGGCCAACTTGGCCCGGTCGAAGTCTCCCTGTTGCAGACACGCATCCAGCAGGGTGAGGGCGCCGACGAGTTGGCGGTGTTGCAACCCCAATGCGCCCTGGATGTCGGGGCCGAAGTCGTTGAGGTCGGTGAAGGGGATGTTGTGGTGCGAGTAGGTGACCATGCCGGCCGAACCCAACACCCGCGAGAAGCGGGTGCGCGCGTGTTCGAGGGAGACCGGGTTGCGTTTCTGCGGCATGATCGAAGACCCTTGTACCAGACTATCTTCCAGCCGGTACCAGCCGGATGCGGCCCAGGACAATAGATCGTTAACGAAGCGCCCCAGGCCGAGGGCCACGGACTGCGCCAGGCTGACTATGTCGAACTCCCAGTCGGCCGACGCCACGGCGTCGTACGTGTTGCCCACCGGCGCGGTGAAGCCGAGGCGGGCGGCCGTGAACTCGCGGTCGAGGGGGTGGCTGCTGCCGGCCAGGGCCGCGGCCCCGAGGGGGCAGGAGTTCATGCGCGCGTACGCCTGCTCCAGGCGCTGCGAGTCGCGCGCCAGTTGGTCCTCGACAGCCCCCAGGTAGTGGGCAACGGTGGTGGGCTGGCCCGGCTGGTGATGCGTCTGGGCGATGAGGACGGTCTCCAAGTGCGCGCCGGCCTTCTCGATGAGCAGGCGGCGCAGCTCGAGCAGCCGTTCGCCCGTGTCGAGCAGCGAGGCGCGGCCGGCCATCTTGTAGACGGTCATGTCGAGGTCGTTGCGGCTGAGGCCCACGCGGATGAGGCCGACGGCGTCGCCCAAGCGCTCCTCGAGGAGGCGCTGCAACGCGAAGTAGTAATCGGGCACGTCCTCGCCCTGTTCGGGCCGGGGAGCGTCGTGAAGCCCGACGAGGGCGGCACGGACGGCCGCCCCGGCGCTCTGGTTCTCGACGCTTTGATAGGCGGGGAGCCTCAAGACCGTGTCGAGGTGCGCCGTCATGGCGTCTATGAAGTGGTGCGACAGGTGGCTGGCGGCGTGCCGGAAGTCCGGCTCCAGCACCTGCTTGCGATAGGCGGGGTGCCAACTCATCGGGTCCCTGTCCCTCCTGCTTGGCCGCGCCCGCAGGCGCTGGCGGTGAGGCGCTCCAGCGCCAGGTGGCCTAAACCGTGAAGCGCCGCAATGGGGCCAAGCGCCCCGGGACGGACGTCGGACGCCAGTGGCACCGCCCACCGCTTGGCCACGGCCTGGGCCAGCTGCCCGTCTGGGTCGGCTGACCAGGCGACGACCACGACCTCGGGGTCGAGCGCGCAAGCGAGGTTGTGAAGTACGAGGCGTACGCCGTCGGCCAGACTCTCGAACGCCGCCTTGCGCTCGGGGTCGTCCAAGTCGAGCAGCCCATCGACCACCACGCTCCGGGCCAGGCGCAGGAGGTGGCTCTCGAGCGGGCCGGACTCGCCGAGGTCGAGGCCGTCCTCCGGCATGCCCGGGAAGAGGCCGTAGCCGACCTCTCCCGCGGCCCGGTGCGCGCCGCGGTACAGCCGGCCGCCCACCACTAGGCCGGCGCCGACGCCGCCGGCGATGGTGAGGTAGACGACGTGGTCATGGTCCTTGCCCGCCCCGTGACGCAACTCGCCGAGGGCGAGCGCGTTCACGTCGTTTTCGAGGAGCACGGGCAGGTCGCTCGCGTCGGCCAGTAGAGAGCCGACGTTCACGTGGTGCCAGCCGAGGCTGGGCGCGAGCCTTACGCGTGAGCCGTCTTGGTCGATCACGCCCGTAACCGCCACGGCGAGAAGCGCGAACGGCGTGCCGGCCGCGGCGGCCTCGGCGACCGTCTCCCTGATCCAGGCGGTGAGTCCCGCCTCGGCTCCCGGGCCGAGCTGCGGCCCGGGCTCGAGCGGGTGGAGCTCGCCGGCCAGGTCGACACGGGCGCCGCGCAGCCTCTCGCCCGATAAGTCGATCGCGAGGGCGTTGCGCGCCTCCGGCACCAGCTTGAGGAGCCGGGCCGGTCTACCGCCGCCCGACGGCGCCAGCCCGGCCTCGCTCACCAGGCCAAGCTCGACGAACTCCTGTCCGATGGTGGTGACCGTCGGGATGCTCAGCTGCGTGTCGCGGGCGAGCTCGGACCTGGCGGCGGCGCCGCGCGCGCGCAACGCCTGCAACACAGCCAAGCGGTTGTGTTCGCGGACGTTGTCGTGCTGGACGCTCCTGAGTTCCACGCGAGACCCTTTCCAGAGGCTTTTGCAAAGTCGTTACGTAAGGCTACGTGGCGCGCCCCGGTCAAGTCAAGGCGCGCGCCCGAGCCACGCGTACACAGCCGACCAGCCTCAACGGCGCCTGCCGCGCGCCGCGCCACGCACGCCGACGCCCGCCGCGCGCAGCACGTCCCGGGTACGCCACGCCCGCGGCTCGTCGATCTTGCGCAGCCACGGCCACGCGAGCATGCGCCCCACGCCCGACAGCGCGAACAGCATGTGATAACCCGTCCAGCCGCCCATCCAGGCGGGGTAGTCGACGCCCTGCAAGAAGGTGATGAGGGGGCCCGAGACTGCGCCGCCCACGAACCCCGCCAGGCCCTGGACGACCGAGTACATCGCGATGAAGGCGACGCGCCCGCTCCGGGGCGCCGACCCGAGCGCCAGGTTGAAGACGGCGGGGGTGATGGCTCCCCAGGCGACGGCGTCGAACACGGCGGAGAGCCAGATGAACCTGAGGTCGCCCGTCAGGCCGGCCAGTATCCAGTTGAGGGGCAGCAGTGCCCCGGCCAAGAAGGTCCCGATGACGAGCACCGGTCGGTTGCCCATCCGGTCGGCGGCCCGGCCCCAGAGGGTGGTGCTGGCCAGCGAGACCAGCGCCGCTATCGAGCTCCAGTAGGCCACCTGGGTGAAGCTCATCCTGAGCTCCTCCAGGAAGTAGGGGATGACGAACGGCGCTCCCAGCATGACCACGAACTGCCAGTAGATGGCGAACGCGAGGAAGCGCCTGAAGTTGCGGTCGCCGTAAGGGATGGCAACGATCTGCGCGAGCGACACCCGACGCTTCTCGGTCGGCGGGTCGTAGTGGAAGAAGTACAGGACCACCGACACGAAAGAGGCCAGGATGGCCACACCCAACACCAGCTGGAACGACAGGGGCGCCGCCACCCGGTCGAGGAACGCGCCCGCGCCCAAGGTCGCGAGCATGCCGACCACGCCAAGTACCCCGGTGCGCATGCCGAAGTAGCGGCCGCGGTGGTCGTCGGGCACCACGTCGCCCATCCACGCCGTCCACACCGTGCCCACGCCCGCCTGGAAGGCGCTGGCGAAGAACACCAGCGCCACGAGCAGCGTAGGGCGCAACGCATCGGGGACGTTCAGTTGTGGCAGGAAGGCCGCCAAGATCCAACTGGCGCGGCCGATGGCCCCCAGCGTCGCGGTCAGTGCGCGCCGGCCGCCGAGGACCTCCGCGGCCCAGGCGCCCAGCGGACTGACCACCTGGGCGAGGAAAGGCACGCTGCCCACGAACGCGATGTGCGTGGGCGACGCCCCCAGCGCCAACAGGTAACCAACCAGGACGCTGCCCGACGTCCAGCTGAGGAAGAGCTGCATGACGCTGCCCTCGACGAACGAGAGGCGCATGGTGCGCCGAACGCGGGCGAGGACCTCGTCGGGGTCAGGTTGTGTAGCGGGTCGAGAGGACGCGGCGGCCATCTACCGCGTCTAGTTTACGCCCTGGAGCGACTAGGGCAACTCCACCCCGCCGATGAACACGGCCTTCTGGTCGAGGTATTCGAGGATCCCCTCGGCGCCCGTCTCGCGCCCGATGCCGCTGCCCTTCACGCCGCCGAACGGCGCCTCCGGGGTCACAGGCATCCAGTCGTTGACGGCGACCATGCCGAACTCGAGCCGTTCCGACATGGCGATGGCGGTGTTCAGGTCCGAAGTGAACACGTACGCGGCCAGGCCGAACTCGGTGGAGTTGGCCTTGTCGAGGACCTCCTGGGCGCTGCCGAACGTGGAGATCGGCAGCACGGGGCCGAAGATCTCCTCCTCGAAGAGGGGCGACCCGGGCTCCACTCCCGTGACCACGGTTGGCTCGTAGAAGTAGCCGCGCCGGTCGAGTGCCGCTCCGCCGGTCACGACGCTGGCGCCGCCGGCCGCTGCCGACGACACGAGTTCGGTAACGCGGACCAGTTGGCGGGCGTTGATGAGGGGCCCCACCTGCACGCCCTCCTCCAGGCCGTGCCCGACCTTGAGCTCGCGCATGGCCTCGACCACGCGGGCCGTGAAGTCGTCGACCACGCTCTCGTGGATGAGGTAGCGCTGCGGCGCGATGCAGACCTGACCCGCGTTGCGAACCTTGAAGCGCGCCGCCAGCTTGGCCAGCCGCGGCAGGTCCTTGGCGTCGGGGAAGACGATGACGGGGGCGTTTCCGCCGAGCTCGAGCGCCAACCTGGTGAGGGTGCGCGAGGCGCCGTCCATGAGGAGCCTGCCCACGCGCGGGCTGCCGGTGAACGCCAGCTTGCGAACGCGCGCGTCGTTGAGGAATGCCTGGCCCATGGCGCCGGGGTCGCCGTTCACCACGTTGATCACGCCGGCGGGGGCCCCCGCCTCCGCCAGGGCCTGCCCCAGCAGCATGGCCGAGCGCGGCGTGTACTCCGATGGCCGCCCCACCACGGTGTTGCCCGCCGCCAGGGCGGCGCCCCACGTGCGCACGATGTTGTAGATGGGGAAGTTCCAGGCGGTGATGGTGGCCACCACGCCGAGGGGCTGAGGCACCACGCTGATGCGCCGTCCCGGCACCTGCGCGGGCACGGTGCGGCCGTAGACGCGCACGCCCTCGCCCGCGAACCAGTTCAGGTAGCCGGTGGCCGACAGCCACTCCCCCTTGGAGTCCGCCAGCGGCTTGCCCGACTCCTCCGTCGTGATGCGGGCGAGGTCGTCGACGTTCGCCTTGATCCAGTCGGCGGCGCGCTCCAGCACCTTGCCGCGGGCGTAGGCCGTCTTGGCGGCCCACTCCGGGTAGGCCGCCGCCGCTGCGTCTATCGCGCGGCTCGCGTCCTCCGCGCCGCCGAACGGCACCTGCTGAACGACCTCTTCGGTCCCGGGGTCCACGAGGTCCCACGTCCCGCCGCGAACGGCGCCTACCCACTCGCCCCCGATCAACATCTCGAGCGGGAACCGCTCGCCAAAACTAGCGTTCGACACTGACTTCAACTCCTTCTCGCGCGGCTCGTTGCCGCCCACGTCCTCAAGCCACGCCCGCCGGGGCGGAGCTGGCGTAGGGTTCGCACGCGGCCGCCACCGCCTCGCCAAGCACCGCCAGGCCCTCGTCGATCTCGGCGTCGGTGAGGTCGAGGGGCGGCAGCAACCTTATGCAGTTCGAGTAGAGGCCCGCGCGGATGACTATGAGCCCGCGCTTGAGCGCCTGCTTGGTGACCTCGAGGACGACCTCGGGGAACGGCTCCTTGGTATTGGGGTCCTTCACGAACTCCATGGCCAGCATGGGGCCGAGGCCGCGCACCTCGCCCACCAGCCCCTGGCGCGCCGCGATGCGCTCGAGCCCGGCCCGAAGCCGCTCGCCCACGCGCGTGGCGCGCTCGAGGAAGGCCTCGCTGCGAAGGGTGTTCAGGGCGGCCAGCGCTGCGGCGCAGGCGAGGGGGTTGCCGGAGTACGTGCCGCCGAGCCCGCCTGGGTGAGGGGCGTCCATCATCTCGGCGCGGCCGACGACGGCCGACAGCGGCATGCCGGCCGCCAACGACTTGGCCGTCGTGATGAGGTCGGGCACGACGCCCAGGTGCTCGACGGCCCACAGCTTGCCGGTGCGGCCCATCCCCGATTGCACCTCGTCGGCCACCAGCACTATGCCGTGCGCGTCGGCGATCTCACGCAGGCGCTTTAGGAAGCGCGGCGGCACGGGGAGGAAGCCCGCCTCGCCCTGCACGGGCTCTATGACGAACGCGGCGATGGCGTCCGGGTCCACCTGCGCCACCATGGCCTTGTCGAGCTGGGCGATGGCGGCGTTCACGAACGCCTCCTCGCTCATGCCCGCGGGCCGGCGGTAGAGGTCGGGGAAGGGAAGGCGGTAGATCTCGGGCGCGAACGGCCCGAAGCCCTTCTTGAAGAGGGCGTACTTGCTGGTCATGCCCAGCGTGAGGTTCGTCCTGCCGTGGTAACCGCCCTCGAACACGACGATGGCCTGGCGCTTGGTGTGCGCCCGCGCGATGTTGACGGCCGTCTCGAGCGCCTCTGCGCCACTGTTCATGAGCACGGCTTTCTTCCGGAAGTCGCCGGGAGCGGCCTCGCAGAGGGCCTCGAGAACGGCAACGTACGGTTCGTAGGTTCCGACGATGGCGCACATGTGGATGAGCTGCTCGGCCTGCTCCTGCAGGGCCCTCACGACGTTCTCGGGAGTGTGGCCCACGGCCAGGACCCCGATGCCGCCCGCGAAGTCGAGCAGGCGGTTACCGTCGGCGTCCACCACGTAGGCGCCGTGCGCCTCGGCGACGGCCAGGTCGGTCAGCCGCGAGGCGCCGCGGGCGCCGGCGGCGTCGCGCCTCGCGCACATCGCGCGGCTCTTGGGGCCGGGTATCTCGGTCACCAGCCGGATGCCGCTCATCTCGCCTCCGCCGCGCCAACCGGCTCGGTCGTCACCTGCTCGAGGGCGCGCCCGAAGACGGCGAGCCCGGCGTCGATCTCCGTAGGCCCCACCACCAGTGGCGGGATCCAGCGGACGACCTGGTCAGCGACGCCGCAGGTGAGGAGGAGGAGCCTCTCCGCCAGGCACGCCTGCTGCACCTGCTTGGCAAGCCCGGGCCCGCCGGCGAACTCCACGCCGACCATGAGCCCGGGCCCCCGCACGTCGCCTATCACCGGGTAGCGCTGCTGCAGCTCGCGCAGGCCGGCCGTAAGCCGCTCGCCCATGCGCTCGGCGTTGCCGGGAAGGTCCTCCGCAATCAGCGTGTCGATGGTGGCGCGGGCCGCGGCGAGGGGCACGGTGCTGCCCCCACCGTAGGTGCCGCCGTGCGTGCCGCGCTCCCACTTGGCCATCAGCTCGGGCCTGGAAGCCACGCCCGAGATCGGCAGGCCGCTACCCAAGCCCTTGGCCATGACGAGCACGTCGGGCACCACGCCCGAGTGCTCGTACGCGAAGAACCGGCCGGTGCGCCCGAAGCCCGTCTGGACCTCGTCGAACACGAGCAGGATGCCGTGCTCGTCGGCTAGCCGCCTGAGCCCTTGCAGGAAGCGCTTGGGTGCGGGCACGTAGCCGCCCTCGCCAAGCACGGGCTCGAGCAGGAACGCGGCCGTCTCGTCGGGGGCCGCCTGGGTCTTCAGGATCAGCTCGAGTTCCTGCAGGCAGAAGTCGACGGCAGTGTCCTCGTCCCAGCCGTAACGGTAGGCGTAGGGGAACGGCGCCACGATCACGCCCGCGGGCAGGGGCTGGTAACGGTGGCGGTAGACGGTCTTGGAGGTGGTGAGGGCCATGGCCTGGCCCGTCCGCCCGTGGAAGCTGCCCTGGAACGTGATGACGTTCGGTCGCGAGGTAGCGTGCCGCGCCAGCTTGAGGGCCGCCTCCACCGCCTCGGCGCCGCTGTTCGAGAAGAAGAACGAGCTCAACGTCGGGTGGACCACGGTGGCGAGGGCCTCGGCCAGCCGCTCGAGGGCGGGGCTGATCGTGATGTTCACCTGCGCGAACAGCAGCTCCTCGGCCTGGCGCTTGATGGCTTCCACCACGCGCGGGTGGGCGTGGCCCGTGTTCGTGACACCGATGCCCGAGGTGAAGTCCAAGTACTCGGTGCCGGCCGCGTCGTAGAGGTACGCTCCCGAGCCGCGCACGGGGCGTAGCTGGGTAAGGTGCGACCAGACGGGCGCGAGGTGATCTTGCGCTGCACTCTCTTCGGCCATGTTGGCTCCAATCACTTTCCCCGATGATACGGCGTTGCTCAGGCCGGGTTGAGCGACGCGGCGTTGAGCACCTCGGTCCGCTCGTCGAGCGCCCGCAGTATCTCTGCGGCCGCGCGCTCACCGCTGAGGATGGCGCCCTGCACGGTGGCGGCGCGCGCCTCCGGCGCGGTGGCCTCGCCGGCCCAGTAGAGCGGCGGGGTGGGCTCGGCCAGCAGCTCGCGGGCGCCGTGATGGCCGGGCCTCACGTGCGAGTAGCCGCCGCGGGCGAACGGGTCGGTCGTCCAGTCGACGACCACACTTGCCTGGGGCCGCAACCCGGGGCGTCCCAGCTCTCTTCGCAGCGCCTCGAGCCCACGCTCGAGCGCGTCGGCCTCCCCCAGGCGCACGAGCTCGACTGCGCCGTCTCCGGTCACGAGGGCCGTCCAGACGACGGCCTCGGTGGTCGGGTGCCCGGCCGAGGGCGACCACCACATGGGCGGGTTGCCGGCGGCGTAAACGGCCGTGATCTCGTCCGGGGTGATGGTGTCGGCGAAGCGGTAGAGGAGCTTGGCCACGGGCCCCATGCCGAGTCCCGCCAGGGCTCGTTCCTTGCTCTCGGGCAAGGGCGGGTCGAACTCCACGCCTCCCGCCTGGAGGACGCCCAGCGGCAGGGTGATCAGCGCGGTGTGGGCCCGGTAGACGTGACCCTCGTGATCGTGCACGACGACCCCACCCTGGTTCCATTCGATGCGGGTCACGATGGTGCCCGTGAAGATCTCCGGGCCGACGCCCAGGGCCTCGACGACGGCACCGTAACCCTCGAGGATGCGGTGGTCCTGCTCGCCATCCGCGAGGTCGCGGTGGAGGCCCTCCAGGGCGGAGGTCGCGTCGAGGAAGCGCAAGCTCTCGCCGGCGGCGTTGGCGTACATGCGCCTGACGTAGTCGAGGCGCACGTGGTCGAACCCGAGGCGGCGCAAGTACCCGCCGAACGACTCGTGACGGCGCGGTCGGGATGGCGGCAGGTGCCACGAGCGCGCGACCTCGAGCGCCGGGTCGGCCGCGCGCGCCTCGAGCATGTTCAGGCGCCGGCCGTCGGCCAGGCGAACCCAGGAGTCCTCCTCCTTCGTCCACCTAACGGTCTCGAGACCGAGGCGCTCCACGTGCTTCCAGACGATGGAGCGCTCCCCGTGGATGAACTCGGCACCGAGCTCGACCGGGAAGCCGGCGAAGCGGTGGTCGGTGTGTGCCCGCCCACCCAGGCGTTCGCGGGCCTCGAGGACCATGACCTCCAGCTCTCCGCGTGCGTCCAACAGTGCGCGTGCGGCGCCGAGGCCGGCCATGCCGGCGCCCACCACGAGTACGTCGTAGACGTCGACGTCGTGCTCGCTGGGCATGTCGTTGTGCGAGGACCTACGCCCGGTTCCGCTCATTTTCGGTGTCCGTGCTTACTTACCCGGCGTGACCAGGTGCGTTAAGGGGCCGAACTCGGGCGCCGCTCTTGCCGCGGCCGGCGCGGCGCTCGGCGGGGCGCCTGGGTTCGTGGACCAGTAGGACGGCGGAGTTGCCGGCGCGCCACTCGGGGTAGTAGCCCTCGATCACGCTGCGGCCCTCCAGGCCCCGGTGCAGTTGCATGGTGACGGTCGGGTCCTTGATCTTGCCGCTGATCACGCGCTGACCGTACTCGCGGGGCGTGAACGTCTCGCGGTAACGGTGGTAGCCCATCAACATGCCGCCCGCGTACCAACCGCGGAGCCCGATGGCGTCGACGAGCGCGAGGCGCGCCTTGTAGAGCGCCGTGGCCACGCCGCGCCGCTGATAGTCGGGGTGCACGGCGATCTCGACGCCGTACAACCACTCGCCTTCCGGGTCGTGGTTGCGCAGGCCGAACGAGCCGATGACGTCGTACCAGGGCAGCGGACTCTCGTCGGGCGAGCGCCCCGTGCGCATGGTGGTCGCCATGCCTATGACTTTCTCGTTACCATCCTCGTAGGTGATGGCCACGAACTGTCCCTCGGGGAAGCGGTCGAGTTGTTCGGCCACCGCCTCGGGGTTGATGCAGTGCACGTAGCGATCCGTCGGGTAGCCGTTGGCAAGCCGCACGACGTCGTAGACGCCATGACCATGCCTCAACTCCGTGTTGACGACGGCGAAATCCAGTGCTTCTGTGCCTTCCATAACGTCGCTTCAATACAACGCCTGGTGAGGTATATGAGCCCGTAAAAGGGGGAAACTGAAACGATTAGGGAAGGGTTACTGTACGGCCCCTGACCGGAAGAGCTTCTCCACAACCTTTACGCGAGAGCGTTCGCATCCCGAGACCATCTTCGATGGCTCATTCAGTCTCACTCACACTATAGGGTTGTCTTGAAGTTTCTCACTCTCCTTCTTACTCGTTTGCAAGGACTCTAGCACGGACCCGAGTGGTGGCCGAGTGACCGAGCGCACAAACGCCGTTCCCGGCGCGAAGCGGCGGGGCTTGACAGAGGGTCTGAACTAGGCATGCGTCGGGCCCGAGAAGCGGCCGGTCAGAGGTGGCCAGAGCGACACGGGCGGCATTCGGGGCGCCCCGACGACACCGGCAGCTAGCGTTGGCCCCGCTGTGTGTTCCGCCGCATAAGCCCGAGCCTCGAGCCCACCAGCAAGAAGACGGCCAAGAGCGCGTACCGGCAGACATTCGCCCACAATGGCCACGCGGCCAGCAGGTAGCCGCTCAGCCAGGTTAGCGACCCGAACACGAGGACCAATATGGCCCATGCAAGCAACGTACGCACGCCTCGACCATAGCCCGAGTTCACTGCAGGCTTGGTGCCCGCGGCATTGGTGCCCGCAGCATTGGTACCCGCGGCCCACTACCCGGTTCCCAAGCCGCGCCGCCGAGGTTAGACTTTCCCGGATGCAACAGGCCGGGACCCCCCGCTGCGGCGGCCCCTCGTGACGCGCGGAAAGGTGCATGGCGACAGGGCGCGCGCCTACGTCATGGCGCTGCCGGCCACCTTCTGGCTCGTGGTCTTCTTCCTGGTGCCACTCGTGTTCGTGGCGGTGGCCTCGTTCATGTCTCGTGGGCTGGGCGGTCAGCCCGTGTCGCCCGCCACCCTCGCCCAGTACGAGCGGACTTTCACGGTGTTCGGGCCCGTCTTGTGGCGCAGCGTCGGGGTGTCGCTAATCGCCACGTTCATCAGCCTGGTCATCGGCTACCCCCTGGCGTTCTTCATCAGCCGGCGCCGCTCGCCGGCCACGCGCATGATGCTGCTCTTCCTCGTCATGCTGCCGTTCTGGACGAACTTCCTCGTGCGCACCTACGCGCTCATCACGATCTTGCAGCGCGACGGCCTCCTGAACGGGCTCTTCCAGGGCCTCGGCCTGATTAGTGAGCCGCTTCAGATGCTGTTCACGCCCGGAGCCGTCATGGTGGGGCTCGTCTACGGCTACCTGCCGTTCATGATCCTGCCCATCTACGCCTCGGTCGAGGCGCTCGACCGGCGCTACGTGGAGGCCGCCAACGACCTGGGCGCCAACGACTGGACGTCCTTCTGGCGCGTGATCTTCCCGCTTACCCTGCCCGGCGTGGTCGCGGGCTGCATCCTCGTGTTCATCCCGGCCATCGGGGCCTACATCACCCCGGACCTCATGGGCGGCACCCGCGGCCTCATGATCGGCAACCTCATCCAGAGCCAGTTCGGCGGCCGCGGCAACGTCCCGCTGGGCAGCGCCATCTCGATGGTCCTGCTGGCGATGGTGTTCGTGGGCGTCCTCGTCTACACCCGCTGGGGGCAGAGGGAGGACACGTGACCACGCCCAGGACGAGCCTCGAGCCCCGGCAGGTGGCGGTGAGCCGCGGCAAGATCCGGCGCGACCTGAGCGTTCGCCGCGCCGGGCGCTTCGGCATGTGGCTCAGCCCGTTCGTCGTCTACCTGTTCCTCTGGGTTCCCATCCTCGTGCTCATCGTGTTCAGCTTCAACGACGGCAACTCCGTGAGCACCTGGCGCGGCTTCACCACGCGCTGGTACCAGAACATCTTCGCCGGCACCATCTCGGCCGGCACCGAGGCGGCCCGCTTCCAGACGGAACTGCTCCTCAAGGCCGTGCGGAACTCGCTGATGGTCGCAGGCATCGCCACCTTGGTGAGCACCTCCTTCGGCACCATGCTCGCCCTCTCGCTGGCGCGCGGGAGGTTCTGGGGGCGCAAGACCCTCGACACCCTCTTCTACCTGCCCGTGGTCATCCCCGACATCACCCAAGGTATCGCCCTCGCCGTGTTCTTCAAGATCGTCTTCGAGACCGTGCAGGGCCTGCTGGGCGTGCGCCTCGTTTCCGGGTTCGGCACCATCGTCATCGCGCACGTGGCCTTCAACATCAGCTACGTGACCATCGTAGTGAGGGCCCGCCTGGCGGGCATGGATCCGCGCCTCGAGGAGGCCGGGCGCGACCTGGGCGCCAACCACTGGCAGACCTTCTGGCGCATCACGTTCCCCAACCTGCTGCCCGGCGTGCTGGCGGGAGCGCTACTCGCGTTCACGCTCTCGCTCGACGACTTCGTCATCACGTTCTTCAACTCGGGGGTCGGCACCACCACCCTGCCGCTCTTCGTGTACGGCATGCTCAAGCAGCGCGTGCCGCCCGAGATCAACGCCATCTCGACGCTGATGATCCTCGCCTCCATCGTGCTGGTGGGCGGTTCGCTTATCCTGCAGCGGATGGGCAACCGCGAGAAGGCCTGACAGAAGGAGAACCGCATGAAGCTCGTTTCCGCGCCCGAGGCCGTCCGGGTCGTCCGGTCCGGCGACAGGGTGTACATCCACAGCGTCGCCGCCGCACCGCGGGCGCTGATCACGGCCCTGGCGGGGCGCGCTGGGGAACTGCGTGACGTCGAGATCGTCCAACTCCACACGGAGGGCCCCGCCCCGTACGCCGCCCCCGAGTTGGCCGCCTCCTTCCGCGTCAACGCCCTGTTCGTCGGCAAGAACGTGCGCGACGCCGTGGCGCGCGGGCAGGGCGACTACGTGCCGATCTTCTTGAGCGAGGTGCCGGCCCTCTTCCGCTCCCGCGCAATGCCGCTCGACGTGGCGCTCATCACCGTCACCCCGCCCGACAAGCACGGTTACTGCTCGCTGGGTGTGTCCGTGGACGCGTCCAGGGCGGCGGCCCAGTCGGCCCGCTACGTCGTGGCGCAGGTGAACGCCAACATGCCGCGTTCCCATGGGGACGGCCTCATCCACGTTAAGGACATCGACCTGGCGGTCGAGCAGGCGGACCCCATCCCGGAAGTGGGGCGGCCCGCCCTCGGCGAGCTCGAGCTGACGATCGGCGCATACGTCGCCGGCTTGGTGGAGGACGGAGCGACGCTCCAGCTGGGCATCGGGGCCATCCCCGAGGCCGTGCTGGCGGCGCTTGCCGGTCACGTCGACCTGGGCGTGCACACGGAGATGTTCTCCGACGGCGTCGTCGACTTGGTCGAGCAGGGCGTGATAACCGGCGCGCGCAAGCGCAGCCACCCGGGCAAGGTGGTGGCGAGCTTCGTCATGGGCTCGCGCCGGCTGTACGACTTCATCGACGACAACCCGGCCGTGCTGCTGCTGGACGTGGCCTACACGAACGATACGGCCGTCATCCGCCGCAACCCGGCCGTTACGGCCATCAACTCGGCGCTCGAGATCGACCTCACGGGCCAGGTGTGCGCCGACTCCCTGGGCACCCACCAGTACTCGGGCGTGGGCGGGCAGATGGACTTCATCCGCGGCGCGGCGCTCTCCGAGAGGGGCAAGCCGATCATCGTGCTGCCGTCAACGACGAAGCGGGGCGAGAGCCGCATCGTGCCGTACCTCAAGCAAGGCGCGGGCGTCGTCACCACCCGGGCACATGTGAACTACGTGGTCACCGAGCACGGCGTGGCGTCGTTGCACGGCAAGAACCTCCGGCAGCGGGCGCGTGCCCTCGTCGGGATAGCGCACCCCGATCACCGGGACGCGCTCGAGCAGTCTGCCTGGGAGAGGTTCCGCCGCGCCTAGGCGTTCTCGACTGCACCCGTGCCTGGAGATACGCCTGGCCATTTTCGGGCGAGCCCGCCCGCCAGCGCACCAACGGGCTCAGCGGCCGACGTACGCCGCCAGGTGCTCCCCCGTGAGCGTCGAGCGCTGCGCCACCAGGTCCTGGGGCGTGCCCTCGAAGACCACCCGGCCGCCACCCGAGCCCGCCCCGGGGCCCAAGTCGATGATCCAGTCCGCGTGGGCCATGACGCCCTGGTGATGCTCGATGACCATCACCGACTTGCCGGCGTCGACGAGGCGGTCGAGCAGCCCCAGCAGTTGCTCCACGTCGGCCAGGTGCAGCCCGGTCGTGGGCTCGTCGAGCACGTAGGTGCCGCCCTTCTCGCCCATGCGGGTGGCCAGCTTGAGCCGCTGCCGCTCGCCGCCCGACAGCGTGGTGAGCGGCTGGCCGAGGACGAGGTAGCCGAGCCCCACGCTCCCCAAACGTTCGAGGATCTTGTGCGCCGCCGGGATGCGGGCCTCGCCCGAGCCGAAGAACTCCTCCGCCTCGTGGGCCGACATGGCCAGCACCTCGGCGATGTTCCGGCCCCCGAAGGTGTACTCGAGCACGGCGGCCTGGAACCGCTTGCCCTCGCACTCCTCGCAGACGGCGGCGACGCCGCCCATCATCGCCAGGTCGGTGTAGATGACGCCGACGCCGTTGCACGTGGGGCAAGCTCCCTCGGAGTTGGCGCTGAACAGCGCCGGCTTGACGCCGTTGGCCTTGGCGAACGCCTTGCGGATGTGGTCGAGGAGCCCCGTGTAAGTGGCCGGGTAGCTGCGCCTCGAGCCCTGGATCGGGCCCTGGTCGATGACCACGACGCCCTCTCGCCCCGCCACCGAGCCGCCGATCAGCGAGCTCTTGCCGGAGCCCGCGACGCCCGTGACGACGACCAGCACGCCCAGGGGGATGTCGACGTTCACGTCTTTGAGGTTATGGGTGTTGGCGCCGCGGACCTCCAGCGCCCCAACGGCCTTCCTGACGGTCGGCTTGAGCGCCGCGCGGTCGTTCAGGTGCCGGCCCGTGAGCGTGTCGCTCGCTGCCAGCTCCTCCACCGAGCCCTCGAAGCAGACGGTCCCGCCGTTCGCGCCGGCGCCGGGGCCCAAGTCGACGACGTGGTCGGCCGTCCTGATGGTCTCCGGGTCGTGCTCCACCACCAGCACCGTGTTGCCCTTGTCCCTCAGCCGCAGCAGCAGTTCGTTCATGCGCTTCACGTCGTGCGGGTGGAGGCCCACGGTGGGCTCGTCGAACACGTAGGTCACGTCGGTCAGCGAGGAGCCCAGGTGGCGGATCATCTTGACGCGCTGCGCCTCGCCGCCCGAGAGCGTCCCGGACGGGCGGTCCAGGCCGAGATACCCGAGGCCGACCTCGACGAAGGAGTCGAGCGTCTGCTGCAGCTTGCTCACCAGCGGCGCCACCGAGGGCTCCTCCAGCCCGCTAACCCACGCGGCCAGGTCGCTGATCTGCATGGCGCAGGCGTCGGCGATGCTGATGCCCTCTATCTTCGAGGACCGCGCCGCCTCGTTCAGCCGCGTCCCGCCGCAGTCGGGGCAGACGGCGAACGTCACCACGCGCTCCACGAAGGCCCGGATGTGAGACTGCAGGGCCTCGACGTCCTTCGAGAGCATCGAGCGGCGGATCTTCGGGATCAGCCCCTCGTAGGTCAGGTTGATGCCGTCTACCTTGATCCTGGTCGGCTCCTTGTGAAGCAGGTCGCGCAGTTCCTTCTTGGTGTAATCACGGATGGGCTTGTCGGCGTCGAAGTAGCCGCAGCCACGGAAGATGCGGCCGTACCAGCCGTCCATGCTGTAGCCGGGCACCTTGAGCGCGCCCTCGTTCAGCGACAGGCCGTCGTCGTAAAGCTCGCTCAGGTCGAAGTCGGTGACCGAGCCCGTGCCCTCGCAACGCGGGCACATGCCGCCCGTGACGCTGAAGGTGCGCTTCTCGCTCCTCGTCTCACCGCCGCGCTGGAAGGTGTAGGCACCCGCCCCGCTCACCGAGGCGACGTTGAAGGAGAACGCCTTCGCCGAACCTATGTGCGGCTTGCCCAGCCTGCTGAAGAGGATGCGCAAGAGCGCGTTGGCATCGGTGACAGTGCCGACGGTGGAGCGGGGGTTCGCGCCCATGCGTTCCTGATCGACCAGGATGGCGGTCGTCAGGCCGTCCAACACGTCCACCTCGGGCCGCGCGAGCGTCGGCATGAAGCCTTGCACGAACGCGCTGTAGGTCTCGTTGATCAGCCGCTGCGACTCGGCGGCTATGGTGTCGAACACCAGCGAGCTCTTGCCCGA
This sequence comes from Truepera sp., assembly GCA_032027045.1. Taxonomy (NCBI): domain Bacteria; kingdom Thermotogati; phylum Deinococcota; class Deinococci; order Trueperales; family Trueperaceae; genus Truepera; species Truepera sp. Next base: position 2,658,292 of record JAVSMU010000001.1, read on the forward strand.
GCCGGAGACGCCCGTGAACACCGTGAGGCGACGCTTCGGGATCTCGACGCTAACGTCCTTGAGGTTGTTGACCCGCGCGCCGTGCACGCGGATCAGGTCGTGGCTGTCGGCGGAAAACACGGCGAGTATTTTACGCCTCGGAGCGGGTCCTCACTGCTGGTCAACACCGCACCTGGTCAACGCCGCTCCTGGTCGACACCGCACCTGGTCAACGCCGTTCCTGGTCAACACCGCACCCGCTCAACGCCGCTCCTGCTCAACGCCGCCGCCACTCTCGCAGCAACTCGGCCTCGCGGTCCGCGCTCATGCCCACCTTCAGCGCCGGATCGCCCCGCTCCGCCTGCCACTGAAGCGTGTCTCTCACGGTCTCTTCGAGCGGCCGGTCGCGCAGGCCTTGGCCGTGGGCCCTCGAGCCGTCGACCTTGAACAGGTTGCCCTCGGCGCCCGGCAACCAGAAGGGCAGGTCCGCGAAGGGCCTCACACCTTGCCCCAACAAGAACTCATCGCTCACCCAGGTGAGGCTCGCGTCGGCGCCGCTCACGCGCCTAGCGACGTTAAGCAGCTCGCCCATGGTGAACCGGCCCGCCTCGCACACCGCGTTGTAGGTACCGGCAACACCGCGCTCGATCGCCCCGACCATGAAGTCGGCCAGGTCGCGGGCGTCGATCCACTGCAGCGCCAGTTCGGGGCCGCTTGGCGCCAACACCTCGCCGCCGCGCGCCACGCGCACGGGCCAGTAGGTGAAGCGGTCGGTCGGGTCGTCGGGGCCAACCACGATCCCGGGCCTCACGACCAGACGGCTGCTGGCCGGGTAGACGCCGGCAAGCGCCTCCTCGCACAAGACCTTGAGGCCGCCGTAGGTGGTCCCGTCGACGACCTCGGTGGCCGGGTCCTCGAGGCGTAGGAGCCCGGAGTCCTCGTTCAGGCCCGCCGTGTCCTGGTCGGCGTAGACGCTGATGGTGGAGATGAAGAGGTAACGGCCGACGCCGGCCACGAGCAGTTCCGCCGCCTCGCGGACCTGGCGCGGCACGTAGGCGCTCGTGTCGACCACCACGTCCCAGGTGCGGCCTTCGAGCTTCGCCAGGTCGGTGTTGCGGTCGCCCACTATCTGCTCCGCCACGCCCGCCGGCGCCGGCTTCGAGCCGCGGTTGAAGAGCGTTACCTCGTGGCCGCGCTCGAGTGCCTTGACGACGAAGTGCTTGCCGATGAACTGGGTGCCGCCGATCACGAGCACGCTTAGGGGCGCCATCAGAACGGCACTCCCGCCACCAGCACGATGTTGCAGTAGGGCGTCGCCTCTCCCGTGCGCACCACGGCGCGGGCCGCGGCGCTCAGCTGCTTCAGCTCGGCGTGGCTCACGCGCTCGAGCGGCACCTCAGGGGGCCACGCGGCTTCGAGGGCCGCGGCCGCCGCGGGCGCCGCCGCGGGCTGTTCGGCGTTGGCGACGCCGCGTTCGACCACCAGCTCACTTAGCACGGTCTCGACCGCCTCCTGAAAACCGGGCACGCCCATCCTGAGGGCCAGGTCTATGCAGCGCACGCCGGGCGGCACCGGAAGGCCGGCGTCCGCGATCACCAGCGTGTCGCCGTGGCCCATGCCGGCCACGATGCCGGAAAGCTCGGCGTGCAAGATGCCGCCGCTCTTCATCTCGAGCTCCTCTCGTGAGAGTGTAAAGAAGCAGGGGGCGGGCGGACCCGCCCCCTGAGGCGAACGGTTCTGCGCTAAGCGTCAGTTGCAGGCGTCGTTCGTGACCAGTTGCAGGCTCACGGCGATGTTCTGCGTCGTGGCGGGGGCGCCGTCGTCGATGATCTTCTTGGCCGCGCGCACGGCCTCGTCACCGAGGAGTTTGGGCTGCTGCGCGACGGTGGCGGCCATGGTGCAGGCCTGCACGGCGGCGACGGCGTCGTCGGTGGCGTCGAAGCCGACCACCAAGATCTTGCGGCCGCTGGCCTGGACGGCCTGGAGGGCGCCCAGCGCCATCTCGTCGTTGTGCGCGAACACGGCGTCGATGTCGGGCTGCGCCACGAGGATGTTCTCCATGACGTCGAGGCCCTCGGCGCGGTTGAAGTTGGCGGTCTGGCGCGCCACGACCTTCAGGCCGGGGCAGCTGGAGGTGAGGTAGTCGTTGAAGCCCTGCCCGCGCTCGCGAGCGGCGGAGGTTCCGGCGATGCCCTCGAGTTCGACGACGTTGCCTTCACCACCGAGTTTGTCGCAGATGAACTTGCCCGCGAGGGCGCCGCCTGCCACGTTGTCCGAAGCGATGAAGTACGCCACCGTGCCGCCGTTGATGCCGCGGTCGACCGCGATGACGGGCACGTTGCGCGTGTTGGCTTCCATGACGGCCGGGACCACAGCGTCGGAGTCCGTGGCGTTGATGATGAGCACGCTGACGCCCGACTGCAGCAGGTCCTCGATGTTCGAGATCTGGTTGCTCACGCTGTCTTGGGCGTCGGTGACGACGAGCTTGAGGCCGAGTTCGTCGGCGGCGGCCTGGGCGCCGTCACGCACCTGCACGAAGAACGGGTTGTTGAGAGTGGAGAGTGAAAGGCCGATGGTCTGGGCGAAACTCGCACCCAGCAGGGCGGCGATGGCGATGAACAGTAACCTTCTCATGCATTTCCTCCGACTGGTCCGCGGTCTTTGGCGCGAACCGTGTTGTTCCAGGGCACCGGTGAACTCGGATGCCCAGCGATAACCTAACGCCCTCACGTGATTTCCCGATGTCGAGTGTGTGAGGGCGGGCTTCACTCACCTCAACCCTTACGTTGCGACAGGACGCGGTCGATAAGCAGTGCCGCGAGTATCACGCCCCCCTTCACGATCTGTTGATAGAAGCCGGAGACGTTGAGCAGGTTCATGCCGTTGTTGATGACGCCGATGATGAGCGCACCCACAAGGGTGCCCCATACGCTCCCGCGCCCACCGAAGAGCGACGTCCCGCCGACGACCACGGCCGCGATGGCGTCGAGCTCGAAGCTCTGGCCCGCCGTCGGCTGCGCCGAGTTCAGGCGGCCCGTGAGGACCATGGCGGCCACCGCGACGGTGAGGCCCGAGTAGACGTAGGTGAAGGTGAGGATCCGCCTCACCGGGATGCCCGACAGGCGCGCGGCCTCCGGGTTGCCGCCAACGGCGTATACGGCGCGGCCGATGGGGGTGTGGCGCAGCAGCACGTACGACAAGAGCAGCACGGCGAGCATGATCCAGACGGGCATGGGTATGCCCAGGAAAGTGCCGTAGCCGAGCTTGCTGAATAGGGGCGGCAGGCCGCTGATGGGCCTGCCGTCGGTGAGGACGAGCGTCATGCCCCGGAAGATGGTCAGGCCCGCCAGCGTGACTATGAAGGGCGCCACCCCGGCGTAGCCCACGATGAGCCCGTTCAGGAGGCCCAGGCCGCCGCCAACGGCGAGGGCGATGAGCAGCACGATGACCACCGGGATGTTGGTGGTCGTCACGAGCATGGCCGCTATCACGCCGACCAGCGCAAGCATCGAGCCCACGGAGAGGTCGATGCCGGCTCCTATGATCACGACCGTCATGCCGAAGGCGATGATCGCGTTCACCGAGATCTGCCTCAGGACGTTGAGGACGTTCGACGTGGTGAGGAAGCGGTCCGAGATGAGCGACAGCACGATCACCATGACGATGAACGCCAGGAACAGCCCGAAGCGGGCCAAAAGGTCACGCCACTTGACGCGCGCCAGTGACATGCGCAACCACCTCACCCTCGTCGAGGGGCCGCTCGAGCGTGGAGGTCACGCGCCCCTTCCTGAAAATCAGGATCTTGTCGCAGAGGCCCACCAGTTCGTCGGTGTCGGAGCTGGCGATGAGCAGCGCCATGCCCTCCTTGGCCAGGTCGTCGATCACGCCGTAGATCTCGCTGCGGGCCCCGACGTCCACGCCGCGGGTGGGTTCGTCGAGCAGCAGGATGCGTGGCTCGGTCGCGAGGGCCTTGCCCACCACGACCTTCTGCTGGTTGCCGCCCGAGAGGTCCCCCACGGGCTTCTCGGGCTCGGGTGGCCGCAGGTTTATGCGCTCGATCCAGCGCAGCGCCTCGCGCCGCTCGCGGGGGGCGTTCATGAACAGCCCGGCCGCAACGAGGCGCGGGAGGATGGCCATGGTGAGGTTCTCCCGCACCGTCAGGCCTAGGACGAGCCCGGCTAGCTTGCGGTCCTCGGGCACCAGGAACATGCCCGAGTCGATGGCGTGCCGCGGCGACCGGACCCTCTCCCCGCCCAGCCGCGCCGTTCCGGTGGCGCCGAAGAGGGTGGAGAGCACCCTGTTGCGGCCCGAGCCCACCACGCCGGCCAGGCCGACTATCTCGCCGGGCCTCAGTGCGATGCTCGCCGGTTCCACGCCAACGTCCTCGAACTCGAACACGAACGGCTGCTCGTCCAAGTGGGGGGTCGGGGTGCGGGTGAAGCGCTTGACGTCACGGCCGACCATGGCGTGCACGACGTCGTCGGGCGTCAGTTCGCTCATGGGGGCGGTGATCACCTTGCGGCCGTCGCGCAGCACGGTCACGCGGTCGGCGATCTCGAAGACCTCCTCCAGGCGGTGGCTGATGTAGACGATGCCCACGCCGCGCTCCTTCAGCAAGGCGATGAGGTGGAAGAGGCGCTCGGTCTCGCCGCTGGAGAGGGCGGCGGTGGGTTCGTCGAACACGAGGACCCGCCGTTCGTGGCCGAGCGCCCTGGCTATCTCGACGAGCTGTTGTTCGCCCACGGCGAGGCTGCCCGTGCGCGCGAGGGGCGCGACGTCGAGCTCGACCTGCTTCAGCAACGGAGCGGCGCGTTCGGCCAGCCGCCGGTGGCTGACCCAGGCCGGCAGGTTGCCGAGGAAGAGGTTCTCGGCCACGGAGAGCTCGGCGACGAGCGCCAGCTCCTGGTAGACCATCGCCACGCCGTGCGCCTGTGCGTCGGCCACGCTGGTGAAGCTGACGGGCTCGCCGGCCACGCTCATGCTGCCGCTGGTGGCTGGTTGAACCCCGGCCAGGATCTTCATGAGGGTCGACTTGCCGGCGCCGTTCTCTCCCACCAGGGCGTGCACCTCGCCTGCCTGGAGGTCGAAGTCGACGCCACCCAGGGCGTCGAAGGTGCCGAAGCGCTTGGTGATGTCCTGCATCTGAAGGAGCGCGGGGGTCACGTTCGCGCCTCCCGGGCCACCGGGGAGTGCGTCTCGCGCGGATCCGATCATGCCCGGGCCTCCCGGGCCATCAGGGCCCGCACCTCGGCGAGGCTTGGCAGGGCGGGCTGCGCGCCGGCCCTGGTGGTGGTGACGGCGCCGGCGGCGCTGGCGAAGCGCACCGCCTCTTCCAGCGGGGCCGCGCGGCCCTCCCTGGTCGCCTCGTCTAAGTAGTAGGCGAGGGCGCCCCCGAAGGCGTCGCCGGCGGCAGTGGTGTCCACGGCGGTAACCGGGAAGGCGGGCACGTGGCCCCAACGCGCCGAACCGTTCGCCCCGCCATCTTCGTCGCGCTGCGCCCAGACGGCGCCCTCGGCCCCCAGGGTGACGATTACGCTAGGAACGTAGTCGCAGAGGGCGCGGGCCCAGTCGCTGGGGCCCTTCCCCTCGGCCTCGGCGCCCAGCTGGATCCGTGCCTCGTGCTCGTTGACGAGGAGCAGGCTCACGTCCTTCAGCTCGTCGACTTCGAGCCGGCGGGCTGGGGCCAGGTTGAGGACGACGTTCGCGCCGGCGCGCCGGCCGGCGGCCGCGGCGGCTAAGGTGACGTTCAGGGGCACCTCCAGTTGCAATAGGAGGACGGTGGCGCGCTCGAGGGCGCGCCTGGCCGCCGGCGCGTCGAGGTCGGAGGCCGACAGGGCGTAGTTCGCGCCGGGCGAGACGACGATGCTGTTCTGCCCCCGCTCGTCGACCTGGATGAACGCCACGCCGCTCGGCCCCTGGCTGCGGCCCAGGCCGGCGGTGTCGACCCCGGCCTCCTCGAGCGCGCCCGCGAGCCTGTGGCCGAACTCGTCGCTCCCCACCCGTCCGACGAAGCTCACGGAAGCGCCGAGGCGGGCGGCGGCCACGGCCTGATTGGCGCCCTTGCCGCCCGGATTCATGGTGTAGTCGGAGCCCATCAGGGTCTCGCCGGGTCGTGGGTGGCGCGGCAGCCGCACCACCAGGTCCATGTTCACGCTGCCCACCACGGCGATCCCGCCCGAGGCCCGCACGGCCTGTGTGGAGCTCGAAGCGAGCTTCTCCGGCGCCGTCACGGCCGGCTCACCCCGCTCGCGGGTCTGGCCCGAGCGGCCTTGGCGACCGGCGCCACGCTGGTTCCCTCTGCCCCGGCTCGCGCGGACGCCCGGCGCTCCTTGGCGGCGGTGGAGCCCCGGACCACGAGCTCCACCGGGAGCACCACCTGGCGCGCGGCGCGGCCGGGGTCGGCCATGCGCTCCAGGAGCAGCCGCACGGCCGCCGCGCCGATGGCCGTAAGCGGTTGACGCACGGTCGTGAGTGGCGGCTCCACGAGCCTGGCCCAGGGGATGTCGTCGAAGCCCACCACGGAGACGTCCCGCGGCACCGAGACGCCGGCCTGCTTGAGGACGCGGATCACCCCCGCCGCAACGGCGTCGTTGGCGCTGACGACGGCGTCGAAACCGCCCCTGCGTAGGAGGCGCACCACCGCGCCCGGGAGCTCGTGCGTGAAGCCGCTTTGGGCCTCCCAGACGGGCTCGCCGGGTTCGAACTCGGCCAGGAAACCGCGCCGGCGGGCGCGGGCACTGGCGATGTTGGTGGCTCCGTGCAGCAGGGCCACGCGCGTCAGGCCCAGCTCCTTCAAGTGCGCGGCCACCAGCGCGCCACCGCCGACGTGGTCGGCGAAGACCGCGTCGCGCTCCACCACGGGCCGGTCGAGGGTCACGAGCGGTATGTCGGGGAGTTGCACTTCTCGCGGTGCTCGACCCGCCTTCCTGACCCGGTCGCGCGCGCTCGGAGCGGCGTCGTGAACCGGCACCCACACGAGCCCGTCCACCCGCAGTGCCGCCAGCCGCTCGAGAGCCCGCGCCTCGAGTTCGGTGTCGTCTTCCGTGTCGTGCACCATCACGAGGTAGCCCGCGGCACGCGCGGCCACCTCCACCGCGTTCAGCAGGGCCGGGAAGAACGGGTTGCCTAGGTCGGGTAGGAGCACGCCCAGGATGCCGGTGCGGCCGGTGCGCAGCGCGCTGGCCTGCCGGTTGGGTACGTAGGCGAGGGCCTCGGCCGCCGCCCGCACGCGCGCCGCAACGGCCGGCGTCACCCGCTTGGTGCCCCTCAGCACGTGGGAGACCGTCGCGACGGACACTCCCGCGGCTTCCGCCACGTCACGCATGCTCGCCACCGCTCGCGCCTCCTAGTCCCGGGTGCTAACTGTGGTTAGACGTTTGGTTAAACGTTTAACCACCATCAGGTAAAGCTTAGTGGCTGGCCGAGCGACGGTCAACCAGGCGGCCGGCCGGGGTATACAACGGCGCCGCCTCGGGAATGCAACGGGCGCCGCGAGCGCACGCCCGTGAGCGGCCGGCGTCGCCCGGCTTGGTGGCCTCAGCCCGGTTCGGGGAAGAGCAGGTCGGGGTTGAACCAGACGATGAAGCTGGCCCGATCGTCGGTGTACTCGTCCTCGATGTAGCCGTCGATGATCCCGTAGACCTCGAAGCCGTTGGACAACTGGAACGTGAGCGTGGGGTCGGTGATGTTGCCCGCCACCACCTGCTCCACGTACTCGGTCAGCGTCAACTCGTCGCGGTAGCGCGGGTAGCCGGGCAGCTGGCCGCCGCCCACGATCCCCCTGCGCCCCAGCCGCCTCACGAGGCCCTTGCGCGCGTCGTACAGGGCGCGCCCCAAACCCCGGTTGCGGTAGTCGGGGTGCACGCTGATGTCGGCGCCGTAGTACCAGGCGCCGTTCGGATCGTGATTCGCGTAGGTACCGCCCGCGATGATGTCGTGGAACGAGTGTTCCGGCCGCTGCACGTCGAAGTCGATGAGGAACCCCGAGCCCAGGCCCACCACGCGCTCCTGCGGCAACGGCGTGCCGTCGGGGGCGTCGGCGGCGATGGCCACGAACTCCCCCTCGGGGAAGCGCTCCTGATGCTCCAAGAAGTGCGCCCGCGTCATGAGTTCGTGTGCCGCGAGGTTCGGGAAGCACGTCCGCTGCAGGGCCTCGAGGGCTTCGGCATGTTCGGGTCGGGCGCGCTCGATGCGCACGCGCGGCTTGGCCCTGCTCACGTGGGCGTTCGCTCCAGGGTGAAGCGCTCGTAACTCCCCTCGGAGGGCCGCCCTCCCACTGCCCACAGCTCGCGCGACGCCGGCCGCGTGACCACGGCGCCGCAGGTGCCCACGAAGCGGGGCGCCTCCCCGCGGTGGCAGATGTTGGCGGTGTGCGCCGTGACCTCCTGCAGCGCCTCGATGCTCAGGTCGTGACGGTCCAGCAGCCGCTCGGCGTCCGCCAACCTTGCCTCGGAGTCGGCCTGCGACTCTGGTTCGCGGGGCCGCTCGAGCGCGCGCGTGGACTCGTGCAGGTTGTGATTCGTGTGAACGAGGGCGTCTTCCGCCAGGTAAGCGACGTGGCTGTGCGTGGGCATGGCCTCGACGTTGGCCGCTGCCCCCGTGGTGTCCATCACCAGGTAGTTGTGGCCACCGGCGAGGGGAGCGCGCTGGAGCGCGGCGAGGGCCCCGGCCAGGTCCTCGGCCTTCAGCATCTCGCGGACGGCGAAGGGCCAGGTGACTCCCGGGCGCCCGTCGGCGCTCATGAGGTTGTTGATTCCCACGCTGACGCCCGCCTCGTTCATGCCGATCATGGCCAGAGCGCCTGCGGTGGTGAAGGTGAGGAAGTCGGGCGCGTTCTGAGGGCGCCCCCTCAGCAACACGATGTTCTCGGTGGAGCCCTCGTGCATGTCCCAGGTCTGCCCGAACGCCGCCACGCCGTCGGCCATGCGCGACCCGGGCACGAGGAACGCCGTGCAGTCGTCCACCGCCTTCGTCTCGAGCACCCCTCGGGCGCCGTTGGCGGCGGCGACGGTGTCGATGAAATCCGTGAAGCCGCCCACGACGATCAGCTCGGCGAGGCTCAGGCCGGTGGCCGCGGCCATGCCCTCCAGTTCGGTCACCAGGTCGGGGGCGTACTCGCGGTGGTGAAGGAGGCAGGCGTCGGCGAGGGCCAGAACCTCCCCGCGGCTCAGCTCGCGCCCGGTCCACGCCGAGCCCCCGGCCAGCGCCACCCGCTCCTCCGCGTAAGCGCGGATGGGCCGGCGGAACGCGTGGCCATGCGCGTAGCCGAAGTCGAAGTACGTACCCTTGAGGTCGAGCGTAGGAACGGTCATGGTGGCTTCATCATATTGCCGGAAGCGGACGAGGAACTGCCCAGCGCGGGCCCGGCGGTTGCACAGGGGCGGGAGACGGGAGCGGGCGGGGCCCGAGATGACGAACCCTCAGGCGAGCACCGAGCCGTACTCCGTGAGCCACGTAAGGCGCACGGGCGTGCCCTCCGGCAGCATGCCGGCGTAGCCGTGCTGTTGGTTCTGAACGCGGGCGATCACCGTGACGCCGCCCGCCACCTCGATCAGGTAGCGCGCGTCGGTGCCCAGGTAATGCACGCCCGCAACCTTTCCGGGTAGCTCCGAGTGGCTGCTTCCCAGCGGCGGCAGGTCGCCCGCGGCGGCACTTTCCACCGCGAGCTTCTCGGGCCTGAGGGCGAGGGCGACCTCGCTGCCGACGCTCACCTCTTGGTCGCGGAGCACACCCGCCAGGACGGTCCCGCCTGCCAACCTCACGCGCCCGTTAGGGCCCGACTTCCCCTCCAGCACGCCGGCCAAGAAGTTGGTCTCGCCGATGAAGTCGGCCACGAAGCGGCCCATGGGGCGCTCGTAGATCTCGTCGGCACGCCCCACCTGCAGGACCTCGCCGAAGTTCATGACGGCGATCCGGTCCGCCATGGTCAGCGCCTCCTCCTGGTCATGGGTGACGTAGATGAAGGTGATGCCCACCTGTTGCTGCAGGCGCTTGAGCTCGAACTGCATGGCGCGCCGCAGCTTCAGGTCGAGGGCGCCCAACGGCTCGTCGAGGAGCAGCACGCTCGGCCGGTTGACGAGTGCCCGGGCCAGCGCGACGCGCTGCCGCTGGCCGCCCGAGAGTTGCAGGGGCTTGCGCCCCTCGACGTTGGGCAGCCTCACCATGTCCAGCGCTTCCAGCGCCCTCTTGCGCGCCTCGGCGGCGGGCACTCGCGCCATGCGCAGCCCGAACAGGACGTTCTGGAGCACCGTCATGTGCGGGAACAGGGCGTAATCCTGAAAGACCGTGTTCACGGGCCGGTGGAACGACGGGATGCCGCGCATGGAGCGGCCGCTGAGGAGCAACTCTCCCGAGGACGGCTCCTCGAAGCCGGCGATGACCCGCAAAGTGGTCGTCTTGCCGCAACCGGACGGGCCCAGCATGGCGAAGAACTCGCCCTCGTGGATGTCGAGGTCGACGTCGTTCACGGCCCTCACGGAACTTCTCGTGCGCGGGTCTACGAACTCCTTGACCAAGCTGCGGATCTGGACAGCTGGAACCGATGCCATGATGTGACCGACATAGTAACAGGGACTGCTTGGAGAGAGATGGTGGCGGGGCGAGGCGCACCTGGGAAAGGCACCGGCGAGCGCGAGGTGGAGGCGACGGCGGGCGCGACGTAGAGACGACGGCGGG